>CAZHWV010000180.1:0-7185 GCA_964536185.1 uncultured Anaerolinea sp.
TCGTCGTGAGCCAGCATACGTGATACCCGGGCATGTCCGGTAGATCAGGTAGTGCGTCATTAAATAACTGCGCCCGGAACATCTCGAGCCGGTCGTCATCAGTCACTTCGCGATTTTCGGTGACCTGTCGGTCTTCCATTTCGCGGGACTGCCGTCCAACACCGAGTTCCTTCTTCAAACGCTCATCAGTACTATTTGTCATGTTGTCTCACTCCAGTTTTCAGCGAGCCGAACTTTTGTCGTAAGCCTGATAAGCCTTGAGCATTTGGTTACGACGCGGAACGTCATCCCAAATACCTGCGTCTATCATAGCTTGCTTCCGTTCGGGTGTCACGTATATTTCTTTCTTAGTCGAAACGGGCGCGTGCTCACGCGTCGTTCCGGTCGGGGGTGCCTTGCGTTTGCTAGGACTTTGGCGGGTTTCCGCCTCGTCGTCGCCAATGCGCGCGGCCACGCGGCGGGTCAGCTCGTGCCAGTAGTCGGCGTCCTTGGGGTTGTACCCCTCGGCGGCGAGCTGGTTGTCAATGACCTTCGTGATGGCGCTGTCCTCGTCACGGCCACTAGGGTCGTACCATGGGTTCGCGTTCATCCATTCCTTTGCGTAATTTACCACGCGCGGGTCAGGGCCGGGGTTGGCGTGTTGCTGGCGGACCTGCTCCACTTGCTGCTTCTGCTGCCACAGTTGCTGCGCCTCGTACTGCGCTTCGTCACGCAGACGCATCGCCGTTGCCACGTCGTCACCGTTACCGGCCTCGACTGCGCGTGCGATGATGGCCTCGGCCTGCTTCACGTCGGCCTGAGCCTGCGCGATGCGTTGGTCGATGGCACTTACATTGCTGGCAAGCGTGTTGCCCTCGATGGCAGAGACGCGGCGCAACAGCGCATCGTTCTGCTCACGCAACTCGGCAAGCTCGCGATCGGCGTGCTCCTTGGCGCGTAGCCGCCGCTCACGCTGCTTCTGGCGCTTGACGTTGCTACGGCTCTTGCGGGCGATTTCTTCGTCGCTGTCGTCTTCGCTGTCGCCAAGCCGCTCATCATCGTCATCATCGTCATCGCTGTCATCGGTGTCAGCTTCTTCCTGTACAGGTTCCTGTACAGGTTCCTCGCCTTCGATGATTACGATATCGTCTTCGTCATTTTCTGTCAGTTGGTTGTCAGCCATTTACATGCTCCTAGAGGAATGCCTTGACGGCAAGCGGGTCACCAGTGACCTTACCCACCAAATCAAGATCGTTGAAGATTACGACGATGGCCTCTTCTCCATCGTCGGTCTTTACCGACCAACGGTCACCGCCGTAGCGGGGCACGCGGACGAAGTCTCCGACTTCGCACCACGACCCTTCGGGCCAGTGTTCCATTGTGTTGCGGTTCTTGAACGCGAGGCTGCCGATGTCGATGACCTTGGCGACCTGCGTGTTGTAGTGCTCCGTCTCGCGGACGTCGCCTGTCAGGATGATGCCACCCTTCGTCTTTGTCTTTGGCGTCCGTATCTGGCACAGGACGCGCGAGCCGAATGGCTTCACGCCTGCGTCACAGGGTGGGAATGCCTCGTCGAGACCGTCGTAACTAAACTCGACGCTGTTTCCATTTATCTGCATGTGTGCTCCTAAAATTCACGTTTGTCGTCTTCCGCCACCGTGTTGATCAGGATTTCCTTGGCCCGCTGCAATCCAGCGTACAGGCCAACGGCGCGTCCATAATCAAACTCGGTCTTGCCAGACGGCCTCTCCAGCGCCTCAACAGCCATTGCTGCCTGTTCTGTCTCAAGGCGTTGGAGGAGGGTTTCTATTCTCATGCCGGTGTCTTGGGTGACTTAACTGGATGAGGCATGATGCCTTGTGCCATTTTCTTGTGCATGGGCATGGTCTTGTCGCTCGCCTTCGGGGTTTTGCCCTTCGGTGTCGCGCTCTTTGCATTGTCGGCCATATGGTTTTCCTTATGGGTTCGGGTTTATCCCAGTGCCGGTTGACACTGCGATGCGTTCGCCAGACATGATCTCGGCCTGCGCAAGCTGCATGGCCGTTTGGTTGTCTTGCTGGTTCATGGTCATGCGGGCGTTGAGTTCAGCCGACTTGCGGGCGTCCTCGCGGTCCTGCTTCATCTGCTCAAGCTGCTGCTCGATCTGGAGCTTCTGCGCCTGAAGCTGCATCTCGGCTTGGCTCTGCATCGCCTCGGCCTGCATCTTCTGGCCCTCGATCTGCATGGCCGTCTGGTCTTTCTGCATTTGCATCTGCATCTTCTGACCGTCGAGCTGCATCTGCGCCTGATCGCGCTGCTGCTGTGCCTGTAGCTTCTGGCCCTCGATGGCGGCGCGCGGATCTTGCGGCGGCTGCGGTGCGAGCTGCTGCATCATCTGCATGGCCTGCGCGATGACAGGCGGCAGCGATGCGAACACCTCGGTCGCGTCGGTGACCACCGTCTGCGATGCCTCGGCCAGCATGCGATCGAACGCGCGGCGCGCCTCGTCGTCCTTGAGGTTCTTCATATCCTCGCTGATGTCGATGCCCGACGTGTCCTCGGCCAGCTCAAGCACGGTCGACGCGTACCACAACGCAAGGTGCTCCTTGATGTGGCCGAGTATCACCGGCAGATAGGCTGGCGCGATGAGCTGGCTTGCGCCGAGCGCGGGGTTCGTCATGTACGCCAAGTGCGTCTTGAGGTGGGCGATGTGGTCCTGCTCAGGGAAGGCGACGATCGGTCGGCCCATGGTGGCCGCGACGTTCTCGTTGACCGCGTTCTGCTGCTTCGGCTCCATCGGCGGGACGAGCAGCTCCTTCGGGTTCGGTACGCGCAGCGTCTCAAGCAGACGCTCCTCGACCTTGCGCAGGTTGTACAGTTGCGGCAGTGCGGCGGCCCGCTGCGACACCGCCTGAACCTGCGCAAAGCGCTGGCTCTCGCTGAATATCGCGGGGTCGGACACAGGCACGACGTCCATCGGGCCTTCGAAGTCTGCGCGGGTGGCCAGCACTTCGCCGACCTCGTGCTTCACGTCGGCGTCGTCCAGATACATCGCGTTGAGGCGGTGCAGGATGCGCAGCGTGCGGCCCATTGCGTTGTGCAGGCGGGCGTGGATCGACGAGAACACAGTCATGCCCTCTTGGATCAGCGCGAGCGTCGTGCCGACTGGCGCGTTCGGGTTCTGGTCGGCCAGATTGTCCATCGACGTGCGGACCACGCCCTTGCCTGCGTCGACCACAAAGCCGAGCAGTTGGAACAGGGTCGGCGACGGCGGGTTGAACGGGATCGGCATGGCCAGCTTGCGGACGTCGTCCACGTTGAGGCCGCCCTCGATCTCCTCGACCTGCGTCGGCTGGATGTTCAGCGACTGGCCGCCGCGTGTGCCGCCCTTCAGCTTGAGCATCGTCGGCACGTTCTGGATGTGCGCGCTGTCCATCAGTGCGCGCAGCGCGCCGGTCGCGGCAGCGGATAGGCCGCCGATCATATGCGGCAGGCCAATCGGATACGCGCCGCGCCACGGGATGAACGGGAACTCGACGAACCAGTCGAGTGGCTCGCGGCTGTCGTCCTCTTCGTCCCAGTTGCGGTAGATCGCGAGCACTTTGCTCGATGGCTTGTCGATCGTGATGATGTACGGCGCGTTGCCGTCACCCTCGACGTCGGCGATGACGTGGCACTCGAACACGGTGCGCAGTCCATCTTCGTTGTAGCTGGTGTCGCTGCGGCCCTCGATCTTGTCGTTGGCCACGTCGGCTGCCGAGCGCTCAGGCTCTTGACCGGCTGGCGTCAGGTCGACGTCGCGGTACATGCCGCTCTCGACGCGCTGCTCGTAGTCGAGCTGCGTCAGGTACTGGACGTGCGTCTTGCGCTGCGCGGTGTAGAAGTTGGTCGCCGCGAACGGCAGGTACATGTCGTCGATCATGACGGCAAGGAAGCCGGGGCGGTTGCGCGCCTCGTCCCACGACATCTTGAGGTACTGCGCGCCGCCGAGTGGCACCTGCGTCAGTAGCTGCTCAAGCTCGGAGCGGAACTCTTGGCTCTGCACGGTGAGCTGCCAGTTCATGAGCGACGTCTTGCGCTTCGCCTTCTGGATCTTCTTGATCGTGACTTCGCCCTCGATCAGATCTTTCGCTGGGCCCTGCGGCGGCAGCAGCTCCTTGATGGCACGCGACGCGAAGTCGATGCACGCCTCGGTCATCATCGGGTGGACGACCTTCGATGCGCCGTTGAACTGCGCGCCGCCGGGCGCGTCGTCACCGAGACCGGTGCGGCGGATGCCCTCTTCGTACTGCTCGTCGCGCTTCTTGCGCGCCTCCTTGTCGCGGCTGATCAGCTCGAGGAACTTCGACGCCAGTGACTTTAGGTCCGGTTCGGGCATAGTCTCGGCGAGGTTGTCGTAGAAGCTGCTCTCGCCTGCGGCTGGTCCGTTCTCGTCGAGCGTGACGATCGCGCCACCGTCCTCGGTGTCCTCAACGTCGGTCACGTCCTCGCCGTCGAACTCAACGACTTCGCCCTCGATGATGTCTTCGTCTTCGATCATTGCCTAATCCTTATTGCCCATACGGGTTCTGTATCACCTTCGGCGGTGGTTTGTCCATTTCTTGCTTCTTGTCGACCAGAGAGCCGAGCATGCCCTTGTCCATCATGAGCCGCATCGCCTGCGTCGTGCTGTCCACGAAGTCGTCGTGCTTGATGCTGCCCTTGCCGCTGAACGAGCAGAGCTGCGCCACCAGCGGGTCGGCCCAGACGCGCGGCTTGCCGGGGAACTTGTCGCTCTCAGGCAGGAACACCCTGCGCCGTGCGAACACGGGGCTGACCACATGCAGGCGCGCCAGCTTGTCTGCCCGTCCGGGGTTGTAGGCGTGCGCCAGTATCCCCTCGCGTTCGAGCATCTGTCTCAAGCTGATGCCGCTCCCCTTGTCCTCGATCAGCAGGATGTCTGGCTTGCGCCCAGAGGTCAGCGGCTTCGCGCTACCGTACATGGGCTTGATCAACGCGACGTCCTGATCGTCGCCATACGCCGTGTTCATTTCCTTCTTCACGCGCTTGATCAGGTCGGGCATGCCGAGCTGCTCCTGCCAGCAGTCGAGCAGCAGGGCGTAGCCCTTGCCGTCGTGCTGGAACACGCCCCAGACGCTGCACGCCGTGTAGTCGGCGTCGCCGCTCTTCTTGTCGCGGGTCGCCTCGGTGTACGCGGTGTCGAGTGACATGATGATCCAGTCGAACGCGGGCAGCGGCTTCTTCGCGGGCCAGAGCTTGAGCCAGCTCTTCTTGATGATAGCGTTCTCGCTTGGGTCCAGCAGCTCCCCGTGGATCTCCTGACGCCCAATGGTGGTGCCTTCGTACGCCTCCAAGCTCTCGAAGAACCGATCGGGCAGGTTGTCGCGGTTGTCGAACGTCGAGCCGGTGATGATGGTGCGGCCCTGCTTCGGGATGATCAGCTTGCGCACCAGCTCGACGGGTCGCGGCGTCGTCGTCCACAGCACCTGCGGCTTCGCGCCGAGGCGCAGGCCCATCATGGCCATGTCCCACGTCTCTTCGGCGTTCTGCCACGCGGCCAGCTCGTCGCACCAAATGAACTGGTGCTGCGGCCCGCGCAGACGTGCGGGCTTCTCGCTCGTGAAGCCACGGATTTTCGTGCCGTTCTTCATCTCAAGGAGAAGATCCGTGCTGTTGTACTTCTTGATCAACCCTTGGGGTATGACGTTGAGCAGGCCGCTCTCGCCCTGAAAGCAGACCTTGTCGACGTCGGCATAGGTTGGCGCGATCACGGCGCAGTAGGTGTTGCGGTGTAGGGCGGCTTTGGCCCCCAGCCATTCAGCCCCGATGCGGGTCTTGCCGTAACCGCGACCCGCCATGTAGCCGTACTCGCTGCAGTCGGCGGCGGGGCTCTGTTCGGGTCGCGCCATCTTCGCCCAGCGCACCTGCCAGTCGACAAGGAGGCGCGTCTTTGGCGGCATGGCTTCCGCGTCGGCGGTCTTGAGGTGGACTGCCTCAGCCATGGTTGCGGTACAGCGTCAGCGTTTCGCGCAGCTCGGCATTGGCTGCGCGGATCTTGTCGTATCGCTCGTTGGCCAGATGCAGCGCGTGGTTGAGCGCGTACTGCTCGGTCGCGTGGTGCTCGGCTGCGGCCTCAAGTTCGCGGATGCGTCGCCACGGGTTAACGAACAGGCGCGGGATCATTTACTGTTACGCTTCGCGGCCAGTATGGTCTCGGTGAAGAAGGCCGCCAAGGCGTCTGCTTCAGGCGCGTCTTCATCGTCGATGGTCTTGTCTTTCGTGTTGCCGTCGCCGTATTTGTTCGGGCTCCACTTGGCCAGCAGCTTGAGGCGGAACTCTGCGCGGTTCTTTGCCCACGCGACGGCGGCGCTGTCGATGCGCGTCGTGGACGTCTTGCCGTCACCGTCGGTCTGCACGATGCGCTCCGGCTCGGCGTCGATGATGTCGAGTGCGTCGTCGGCGATGACGTCCGCGCCAACCTCTCTAGCTTCCGCGTATGCGATGCGAAGACCTTCGTCCTCGCGGACCCACTGGCTCCACGCAGTCGGATGAAACTTCAAGTCGCGTGAAATCGACGACAACGTCTCGCCGAGGGCGATGCGCGACAGCACCTCTGCGATCAGCTTATCTGTCTTCTTTGCCGGGTACGGCATATGTCTGCATGCTCCGTTCGGTTACACAGTGCTACCAGTTATCACCCACAGATAACCGCATTCTCACCCACATGCAAGGGGTAGCTCGACTGAGCTATTCCAAATCACCCAGCCGAGCCTCCGCCATCAACACCAAACAACACACCATTGTCAATGCAACACGACGTTGCGACGCACCATGCAGCACGACGCATCATGCACCGAGTGCAACTTTCGGAACTGGTCAACGCATCACACCAAAAGCGCAGCGCAACACAGCATCTGCTCGGTGCAGCATTTGCAGCAGGTGGGGGCCTTCTTTTAGAAGGCTCCCCCTAATGCTGCATAAATGCTGCATTTCTCCGAGCTGCACCATTTGCAACATGAGGCTTAATGCTGCAAATGATGCATGTTGCAATTATTTAAAGAAAATGCATTTTGTGTATTGCAATGCCTAATTGCATCGAGTAGGGACTGTTTATCAGCAACGCAAACGGAGTAACGAAAATGACTACACGCATCGCACCCGGTCTCTACACTCTTTGGTTCAACGGCGTTGAATACGACGTCGAGATCGATCAGCACGGCCTGTGGA
>CAZHWV010000181.1:0-7064 GCA_964536185.1 uncultured Anaerolinea sp.
CACCCAAATTTGCCCGATTTTTCCCTTTTTGTCTAGTTTTTAAACAGCCTCTTAATCAAACCACCCAGATGCACCAGATTGCCCAACAAATTAGTGAATATAGTTGTTTTTTTGCGCCCTATTACGCTGATGGTATTGAAGATCTGGCTGCAAAAAACGGATTTCTTAATTCCACAGTACTGGGTGGTCGCCACCAGCAGGATTCTCGCAGCTATCTTACCAGCCAAAACCTACGCATTGATGAGCGCGGCCAGGAACACGAGTACGACCTGGTAGTCACTTGTTCTGATTTAATCATTCAAAACAACCTCCGCAAGAAACGCACGATTCTGGTGCAAGAGGGAATCACCGAACCAGAAGGTTGGCTTTACCGGTTGGTTAAAACTTTCCCTTTTTTGCCCCGTTATATCGCCAATACCGCCGCTACTGGCATATCAAATGCCTATGATATTTTTTGTGTTGCTTCTCAAGGCTATGCTCGCCATTTTATTCGCAAGGGTGTTCGAGCAGAAAAAATCGCCGTGACGGGTATTCCTAACTTCGACTACCTGTACAAGAATCGTGAAAATAATTTTCCCCACCATAATTATGTTCTGGTAGCCACAACACCCTATCGTGAAACTTTTCGGGCTGAGGACCGCCTGGCTTTCTTGCGCAGCTGCGGAAAAATCGCTGCCGGTCGCCCATTGATTTTCAAGCTACATCCTACTGAAAATGCCCAACGCGCCAATCATGAAATCAAGAGCCTATTCCCTGATGCGCTTGTTCTGACGCATGGAAATGTTAATCACATGATTGCCAATGCGGAAGTGGTGATTACCCAACAATCCACATGCACTTTTGTGGCTTTGGCATTGGATAAAGAGATCCATACTTATCTAAATGTCAAAGAACTCCGTCGTCTTATGCCGCTTCAAAACAACGGCACGTCAGCCAGACTGATTGCTGGCATTGCAATCCGACTACTGCACACTCCCATGCCGGTATTGGAGCAAATCCGAATGGGCTACCGCGCACGTCCACGTTGGGAGAAAGGCGATGCTTTCTGAATAAATGTGAAGACAGTTACTCTAAACGCTCCCTTTACAGCGTGTATCCCACCTATTTTCAAACTATCAGGGGATTTAAGGAAGCTTTTATTCGGATGGATGGATAAAACAAAATATCTGTTCATCTCAGGGTTCATTTTTTGAGATGAACAGATATCCTATATCAGAGCATAACCAGGTTATTTCTTCTCTTCTGCCTTTTCCAAATCTTTTGCAGTATTGACCATGATTTCTTTGAACATTTCGATAGTCCCCGCAAGCTGACCGATTTCATCATTGGTATGGATATCAATTTGAACGTCAAAGTCACCGCCTGCCACCCGAGTGGATACCTCAACTATCTTTTCCAGCGGCGCGATGATGATCTTCGAAACGATGAACACCATGAGTGCGCTCAGGAGGATTGCCGCCAGAATGGCAATAATCAACACCGTCATATTGTTTCTGTTGGCTGTGTTCTCCAGCGTGGTAACATCCTCGATGACGACAATGGTGCCCACTTTCTGGTTGTTAATGTCATTAAAGGTGAAACCACCGCAGACGTACGTCTTATCAGTGCTCTGGAACTTGGTAAATATATTTCCATCAGGAGTGGCTCCATTAAGAGTCGTCTCAGTAAAGCACTGGGTCTGAATCGTGCGGTAATCGGGAAGGGTGGAATCGATCACCAGGAATTTGGACATGTCATCGTAATTATTCCGCAGATTTTTCCCTGCGGTATAAGTTTTCCATCCATCCGCAGTCACTTTGGCCTTGTCGACGACCATCACATAGTCATTTCCGGTCTGTTTATTCATCAGTCCGAGGAAATGGACCATCTCTTCGCCAAATTCGATATCACCCAAGACTTTTCCTGATGCATCCAGAACCGGATAGACAACCCTTAACGCGAACCCGCTGTTGCCTAGATCGATGCCATAACCCCAATCTTTTGTATCCCGGGCAACACGATTGCCGGTCCTGGTTACAGCGTCTCCAAATTTCTTAGGGTTGTGCACCCTGGCGAAGACGGTGAGCTTGTTTGGGTCATTGAGATCGTATTTGTTAAATTGATAGACGCTTTGCCCCAGGGCTTTTGATTTTTCGAATGTGGCAGTGCTTGTCTTTATAAGATTGTCTCTGTCGTCCTGGAGATACAAGGACATGGCAGTTTCGTTTGACAATAGATTGTTGATCCCCATCTTGAGCATTTTAATATCATCTTGCTGCAAATTTACAAAGGTATTTTTGGATTTGATGATGCCGTCAATCGTTACCTGGTTCAGGTTTGCTTCCTGTGTATTCACAGAGAAAAAATAGAATACACTGCTTAAAATGATTACCCCAATTACAATAACGGGAAGGAGTTTCGTTTTTATGCTAATCATTTTATATCCCCTGTCCAAGGATTTCTTTGACTGCTGCCTGAATTCTTTTGATTTTTTCCGGATCATCTGGGGTGTTTTCATTGAAAGCAAGCAATACCCCGGACTTGAGGCCGATTTTGCCTCTGGTCAATTTTTTATCCAGACCCTTTTGCTCTATAAGTTGATCAATTTTGTGGTTTAATTCCAAGAGTTTTCCCATTGAATCTCCTTATATAACTTATTTTTGGGTACAGAAGCGGAAACATTTTAACAATACTCCGCATTCCACGCCGAATAAATTTTGCTAACGCTTTCACCCAGATGGATTATGATTGTGGTGAATATTGTTTATTTTAGCATAATTTCCCCCATTTCACATCATTTATTGCATTCGATATAGTATTTTTTATTCAGGAAACCCCATGCCAGAAACAATTCTCGTCGTTGAAGACGAACTATCCTTGCAAGAAATACTTGCATATAACTTGCAAAAACAAGGTTACAGTGTCGAAACCACTGGGAATGGCTGCAAAGCTCTCGAAACAGCTCGACAGTTCAAGCCTGATCTAATCCTGCTTGACATCATGCTCCCAGGAATACGATCTGCTCATCTTTTTTAGCGAGCACATAGGCCATATGCTCACTCGAGAATTCATCCTGGAACGCTTTTGGGGCTGGGATTACATTGGTGATACTCGCACGGTCGATGTCGATGTGCGCTGGTTGAGGCTAAAAATCGAACTTGACCGCTGCACTTCTGGATAGGCTCACCCACCATGCACATATTTTGGAACTCGTGGGCGAATCTTATCGCTTCCGGCAACGTATGAAAGACCAGTAAGTTCAAGATGTCTGTGGATAAGTGGACAGAAGAGCACTGCCCACTTACCCACAGACACTACAACGACGATGCCCTTCCCTTGTTGATGTTATTTCGCTTTGAGATGGTGGTCGGTTTTTCGTTATGAATTTGGTTGACTTTTCGATGTGATTTTTAAGGTGCAGTTTGTTCATGTGGTCGGTTTTTCGAGGTTAAAGTGGTCGGTTTTTCGGTTGACACCACAATACGACCTCTCGAATATCTCCACTGAGGATGAAACGAGCCTGGTTAATCAGTTACAGTCCACCAGCCTTTTCAAGGGCAGTTAGATTAATTTATCCGCCTGATATTTAGCGCCAGCACATCTTCGGCCCTGGTCGCCGCAATCACAATTTCACCGCCGGCAGGGTTATGTTTCAGGCTGTTATCCAGCAAATTCTTTTACTCACCCGATCGGCTGACGGCGGTCCTGCTGGCTGAATGGTTGGATGAAATAGGCAGCAAGGATTAGCAATACGATCACCGTGAAATTTTTACTGCTTTTACCAGCTTTGGAACGATCACCTAACGCATCAAGTCATGAGAATATGCCGTATAATGTTGATAATGGGGATAGCCCCTGAAGCTTATTTTGTCTTTAGATCAGGTTCGTCAGTAACGAAACCGCGTATTACATAAAACCCGGAGAGATAATTCTGCACACCAGGATTTGCCCAGCAAGAGCATCTGGATGAGTGCGAAAGCCAAAATAGAATAATCACTGAGATTCTAACTCCATGTTCCCTCCACTCCCTTCCATCCTGCAAGGTGAAACCCTGATCAAGAGCGGATCCGCCATCCAGCTTGGACACAGCAAGGGTTGGTCCTTCTCCCTGACCGACAGGCGACTGATCTTCAAAGCGCTGTTCTACGAGGATTGGTTTCCGCTCTCACACATCAAGTCCATTTCGAAGAACATGATATTCCTGAACGTGGAATTCGATAATGGTCGCAAGGAAACCTTCTCGATCCACGATGCCGATCAATGACTGGCGTTGATCGAGAAGGCAAGGGTGGACGCGCCTGATATGCAGTATCAAGTAGGGGGAACTCCACAGCCCGCCCCCATCCTGTCAAGAACCACTCTCATCCTTCTCGCGGCTGGTTCGCTGATCGGGTTTTGCACGGTCGCCTGCGTGATATACGAGTCGGGTAAAGTGAAAATATATGAATAGGCAGTTCCTGGAAAGTTTAGTGGTGCTCAGTTTTGGTCTCTTGGTTTTAGCGGACCCTGACCTTAGGCAGGCGTATGCAACTTACTTAACCGTGTCACTTCAGGGGATTTCGATTAATTTACCGGTCGACCCACTTAAACAATCGAAAACGACCTCGTGTGGCGAAGCGGTTATTGCAATGGCTTATGATTATGCCTACCCAGAGACTGCACAGAATGAGCGGGCGATCCTTTCCTACGCAGAAATGCAAGGGTATTACACGGAAACGAAAGCGCCTTTTACCAGCCCGGCTAACATGGTTAAGATCACCCAACACTATACGAAGAATTTTTCAACCGGGACCGTGAGAAATTCCGATAAAGGGTTGGCGTTATTGAAAGAAAAATTACAAAAAGGCAATCCCGTCATCATCGATGTAACCGCCCGGCTGGATGACCCGACATCCGGTGCTCATTTTATCCTCGTAACTGGAATTTCAGTCGCTTCTGGCAACAAGTATGCGATCATGATCTATTACATCGATCCACTCACGGGGAAAAATAAATCGAGTCCCTGGTTTGGGGACGAAGGTATCTGGAACGCCTGGCTTCATAACAGCGACCCTGGCGGGTCTGGTTGGTGGCTATCCATCCCGCCTCCAGCAGCTCTGAAACCGATAAACAGCACCGGCAGTATAGTACATCATTAAAATAATTGCGGCATTGTGGCATTGAAGGAGCTGAGTACCGCATTGAGCCCACATTTTCTAACCTGACGAGTTTCACCCCAACAATAAAAGTTGATAAATTCAGGGTTGAAGCATAGAACCAGAAAAATCGCAGAGGCAAGCCCCTGCGATTTTTCTGGGAAAGTAGTTAGTAGGCTAAATCTCTTTGGAAACTGCCTCAACTGCATCGCTTAACGCGGCCAATCCTTGATCAATCTCTGGATAGGTGATGATCAATGGCGGCTCAATGCGGATGGTCTGGGCGCTGGTAAGCGTCCCGGCCACAAGCACCCCACGCTTGAACATTGCCGCAGCAACCTGCCCGCCAATTTCAGGTGTCTGGAAGTGGTTTCCGATCAACAAGCCCTTACCAGTAACGCCCTTATACACCTTTGGGTATTTCTCTACCAATGCCTGCACCTTGGGCATAATATAATCGCCTTTTTCTTTTGCAACATCCCACAGCCGATCGCGTACAGTGACATTGATGGCCGCAATCGCCGCAGAACATGCCAACGCGCCGCCACCGGTAGTGGTGGTTTGCAGGAAAGGATTGGGGTGCATGAAGGATTCAAAAATTTCTTCAGTTGTGCAAACAGCACAGATAGGCATAACACCGCCGCCCAGCGACTTGGCAACCGCGATAATATCTGGGACGACATTCCAGTGATCCACCCCCCAAAGTTTGCCAGTGCGGCCCAGGCCGGTTTGAACTTCGTCAGCGATCAACAGAGCGCCATATTGCTTTGTCGCCTCGCGGATTCGTGGCCAGAAATCATCTGGCGGCACAATGGCTCCCGCCTCGCCTTGAATCGGTTCCATTAACACAGCCGCCACGCCGACACCTATCTTATCGCAGATATCGAGCTGCAGTTCAACTGCTGCCGCATCCCCAAACGGGACATGATAAACTGGGCCGCCATACAGCATGCCCACAGGTTGGCGATAATCAGCCTTACCCATCATCGAGAGCGAAGCCATGGTCTTGCCATGGAAAGCCTTGACCGCCACGATGAAGGCTGGTTTCTTGGTATGTACCTTCGCCAGTTTAATCGCAGCTTCAATCGATTCGGTGCCACTGGCGGCAAACCAGCTATATTTCAAATCACCGGGGGTGATGTCAGCCATCAGTTTGGCAAGCACACCGCGCAGCGGATCGATCAGTTCCTGGCTGGGCATAGGCGTTCGCAAAAGCTGAGCTTGGACTGCCGCCACCACTTCGGGATGGCTCCAACCCAAATCCATCATACCGAACCCGCCCAGGAAGTCGATATACTTGCGTCCGAGAACATCTTCAAAAATTGCGCCGTGCCCGGTCCATTCAGTTGCCGCCCATTGGCCGGCCTGGGTGACCGATTTCCGGTATTCCAGCCAACCTCTATTGAAATACTCAGCAAAGTTCTGCATAGATTCTTCAATGATCCATTTGCCCAGAGCTTCCTGGGGTTGTTCTGGTTTCTTGATAATACCGAGCCATTTTTCAGCGTATTCTTGCGCTTGATTCAAATTTTGGGGCATAATTTTCTCCTTGTAGTTTGTAACGGCAGCTTCACGCGAAGCGGTTGCTTCATCCAGCCGTTCTTCCGGTTATGACTAAAGCCGCCGTTAAAATATATCAACTAATTCTCATCATATTCTTCAGGGCGCAGTTTTCGCAGGGCATCCTTGATAGGCATAATGCCGAAGAAGTGGAACGGATTGGTATCGAGGTCTTGACCATTCACGTCCGTGATAGGCCTGGGAGCATTCTGCTTCTGGGTGGCAAGTGAAACACCCACCATCAGAAGGATAGAAGACAGAAAAGCAGGCAAAGAAGCGATAGAGACTGCATCCCAGAAAGCGCAGTCCATACTGACTGCCCGGTCACTTAACAAGCTCAAATCACCGCCGGAACAGACAAAGGCGGTTGAATCTCCGCCCAGACCGATG
>CAZHWV010000182.1:0-7025 GCA_964536185.1 uncultured Anaerolinea sp.
AAATCGTATTAGCTGGTTTAAGCCTGATGTTTGCCACCGGATTTTGTTTTTCGCAGGTAAAAACAGATGCAACACAAGTGCAATTAGAGAAGTATAAGGGTGAAGAATTTCCTACCGTACATGTGAAAGAGTGGGAAAAGATGCACAATGCTAAAACAGCAAGTTACAAATGGTTTAACGATGCCAAATATGGGATGTTTATTCACTTTGGTCTCTACTCACATTTGGGCGGTATCTGGAAAGATAAAAAAGTAGAAGAGTACAAATCGGCTCCACACAGCGAATGGATTATGCTTTCGGCCAAAATTCCAAGGGACGAGTATGCGACCATTGAAAAATCGTTCAATCCATCAAAGTACAATGCCATGGCAATTGCTCAGTTGGCCAAAGATGCCGGCATGAAATACATTGTGATTACCGCCAAGCACCACGAAGGTTTTGCCATGTATGCCACTAAATACAGTAAGCACAATATTATCGATGCTACTCCGTTCAAGCGTGATGTGGTAAAGGAATTGTATGATGCATGTGAGAAGTTAGGCCTGGGATTCGGGGTCTATTATTCTCAAAATGTGGATTGGATGGAAGGGACTGATTGCCAGGTAAAAGAGGCTATTGCAAACAACTGGAATATATTACCAAATAAAACGATTTGTGCCAATATTTGGGATCCAAGTCCGAACACCTTTGATGAATATTTGAATAATAAAGCCTATCCACAGGTAAAGGAGTTGACGCAAAACCTTCCCAATCTGAAGTTTATCTGGTACGACATGCCCCCTCGTATGCAACCCGAACAGAGCTGGCAGTTTTATAAGATACCTTACAGCATCAACCCCAAGGTGATGATTTCCGACCGAATTGGGAATGGATTCAGCGACTATTTTATCCCCGGAGACAATGAAATACCGGATGCAAATTTGAAAATTGTGAAACCATGGGAAACCTGCGGAACGATGAATAACTCCTGGGGATATAAATCGTACGACCACGATTGGAAAACTTCCCGCGAAATACTTTTCTGGGCCATTGAAATTATCTCCAAAGGTGGCAACTACCTGCTCAACATAGGCCCAAATGCTGAAGGTGAAGTTCCGGTGGATTGTCAGAAAAGTCTGATAGCTGCCGGAAAGTGGATGCAGCTGAATGGCGAGGCATTGTATGGCTCGAAACGTTGGAAGGTGGTGAAAGAGGGACCTACTAACCTGAGTATCAAAAGTACTGCCGAACGTAAAAAGAAAGGGTTTAATGACAATTTCACTCCCAATGATTTTTGGTTTACCTCAAAAGGTAAAACGATTTACGCTATCTCGATAGTGAAACCGGAAGCTGCAGCCATGATTTGTTCCCTGAATAGTTCGGTTGGTAAAATCAGAAGTGCCGAAATTTTAGGATATGGCAAAGTGAAGTTTACTCAATCCGACAAGGGATTGCAGGTAGAAATTCCTGACGGATTCAGACCAGAAAACGGCTATGTGGTGAAGGCGAATTTAAAATAGAAAGTGCAATATAAAGTGAAAATTTATAGCTAAAACGGATGACAATAATCTCTGTACTTATGTTGAAAATTGAATTATTAGATTTTTAAGTAATAAACTAACAAGACAAATTATGAATTATGAAATACGTGCAATAAGTTTAACAGGGCTATCGATTATTTCTTCACTTGGAAACATCATTGCATCAAATCAGCCTATTTCTGATACAAGGCCCAATATTGTCTTTATACAAGTCGATCAAATGAGGCCGGATCATTTAAACAGTATGATGCCATCATTGATGAGCCTCGCAAATAATGGTGTAATATTTTCTCATGCCTATACAGCATCTCCTGTTTGTCAACCGGCCCGGACATCCATTATTACAGGATTATATCCCAGCCAGACAAAAATCTATGGCAATCAAACAGGGCCAATTTCTAATCAGTTAAGAGACGAAACCTTCATGAACCGGCTTCAGAAAGCAGGATACTATACGGCGCTTATTGGCAAGCATCATTATATCGACCGCTATGCAGTGGGTATAGATGTGGTTAAGGAGGACACTAAAGAAATCAAAAAGTATGGAATTGACTACCTGGTCCAGTGTCTTGATGTTGGAGAACATATTCCCAATCCGGACAAAACAGAGAATCAGGACGATTATACCAATTATCTTAATAACAAAGGACTTTTAAAGAAGTATTTTGAAGAAGTTAAGGAAGGCATCAAGTCGGGACACCATCCTCTTTCTCCCGATGACTCAGAGGATGGATTTATTGGAAACCAGGCCTGTGATTTTATTAAAAAATATAATAGTAAGGAGCCATTTTACTTGAATGTGAGCTTTATAGGACCACATCCTCCTTACATGGTTCCCGGAGAGTTCAAGACTAATCCTGAAAATACCAAAGCACCGGTATCTGCTCCTGCCAACCAAAATACAAGCAAAAAGAGAGCTGTTTATGCTGATATGTGCATGCATATTGATACTTATATAGGAAAGATCATCGCTGAATTAAAATCAAAGGGATTGTTTGAAAACACAGTTTTCCTTTTTATTTCTGATCATGGTGACAACTTAGGGGATTATGGCATCTGGGACAAGCGTTTCTTTTATGAGCAAAGTGCAGGGGTTCCTCTTATTATTTCAGGGAAGGGAGTACCCGGAAGGAGCATTAGGTTTGGTGAATTGGCATCTAAAGCTTTGGTTTCATCACTCGATATTTATCCGACCATCCTTAGTATAGCAAATGTTGATTTGACAGGTACGGATAGATCAGGGAGAAATCTCATAGGTATTGCCAACGGTGAACCGGGCGAATTCAGGTATGCCGTCTATTCAGAACTGGGTACTTGTTCTATGATAAGAACTGCAAAATGGAAAATGGTTTATGATCCGGAACAAGATGGAGTAGTCTTCCTGTTTAATCTGGTATCTGACCCCAAAGAAACGAATAACCTGGCAGGAGTGAGCGGATACGAAGAAATCACTGCAGAACTAACAAAAAAGTTATTGTCGCGATACATCACGATGCTTCAATCTACTCAGGGAAAAGAGCAGATCCGCCTGCAGGGCGTAAGAACCAGATTCAGGGAATAAGTGCGGTTTAGTGTTATAATTTATTGATAAATAAAAATAGGATATATGAAAAATTGGCCATATTTAGTTTCAATTGGTTCTTTATTGGTAAGCTACCCAGTTAGCAGCAAGAGCCAAACCACAAGACCCAATGTCATTTTCATCCTTGCCGATGACCTGGGTGTAGGAGACCTCGCCTGTTACAACAATCCATACCTGGAAACCCCGGTCATCGACGGGCTTGCGAAAAAGGGTATCAGGCTTACGAATTGCTGCACGGGTTCAGCCTTATCTGCCCCTTCGAGAGCAGCAATCCTCACTGGAAGATACAATCACAGGACAGGGGCCATAGATGTTTCCTCGAACCGGGGAATCGACCGGATCTCGCTTTCGGAAAAGACCATGGGGGATTATTTCCATAATGCCGGTTATGCCACAGGGCTTATTGGTAAATGGCACAGCGGCTTGTATAACAATGAATACTTGCCTTTTAACAGGGGGTTTGATCTTTTTTACGGATTCCCGAACGGGGTACAGGATTACAGAAGCTGGAACCTCATGCGGAATGGCGTTTATGAAAAGCATGATGGGCGTTATCTCACGGATGTCATTAACCAGGAGGCAATCAAATTTATTGAATCCAACAGGAACAATCCTTTTTTTCTTTTTATTGCCCATCATGCACCGCATGCGCCCCTGATGGCACCTGATTCGCTGGTTCAGAAATATAAAGCAAAAAACGACGGCACCTATTCTGATGATGTAGCCACCATGTATGCCATGATCGAAGCGATGGACACCGGGCTGGGCTGGGTTTTTAAGAAACTCGACGAACTTGGCCTTTCACGCAAAACCATTATCGTATTTACCAGCGACAACGGAGCACATATCTTAGGTACGTATGCCAGGTTCCGGGCCGGTTTATCAGGTAATAAGAGTAATGTTCTTGAAGAAGGAATCAGAGTACCGGGAATAATTGTCTGGCCTGGCAAGATCAAATCCGGCATAACCATGGATACTCCTGTTGCAGGCATCGACTGGTTGCCGACATTATTCTGCCAGACAGGCGGAAAAGCTCCGGAAAATGCAAAACCTTTGGATGGAGTAAACCTGATGCCTGTTTTTCTACAGAAAAAAACCATGGCAAAATCGGATAAAACATTGTATTATCAGTTAAACCGTTACACACCGGTTAAGTATAGCGATGCTACTGTCAAAATGGGTAAGTGGAAACTCTATTGGCCGGGTGTACCTGAAACGATGCAAAAAGACAATATGCGGGACGGTCCTTCTGTAGCAAAAGGTACTGTTGAAGAACACTGGGAAATGCCGATCGATTATGAATTGCCTAGTTATGAGAATGTTGTGACTTCATCCCCAAAACTTTTTAATCTTGAGAATGACCCATCTGAAAAAAATGATGTTTCATCTGATCATCCTGCTCTTGTCGACTCTCTTAAAATATTGTACAGTAATTGGTTTGATCAGGTAAATGCAGAGTGGAGAAAGTCATTCAATGAAATGATTATACATGATAAAGCCGTTTGGAAGGACCGCCCTATACCGGATCCAAAATCGCTTTTTAAGGATTACTGGGACTGGGCAAGAGCAAAGGCCGATTCTGTGAAAGATGATCCGCTGAAAGTCTTCCGGGGTTACTGGAGCAATGACCAATAAAAGTTTCCATACTTTACTTTGAAAGTATTTATTAATTATCAAAGATCTGGACCATGGACCGAAGAAATTTTATTACAAACTCAGCGTTTGCAGGATCTGCCCTCGCAATTCCTTCAAAAGCAATGAATGATAAAGCGATAAAGTCCGGAACCTTCTTCAATGTTTATGACTTTGGTGCAAAAGGAGACGGTAAATCAAAAGATACCATTCCTCTTCAGAAAGCCATTGATTCCTGTAATCTTTCCCGGGGGGCATTACCAATTAAAACAGAATAGAAATAACGTCCATAAAAGTTTGTTTTTTTAATGAGATTGATAATCCATACAAATATTTGATGAAATTAATTTGTATTGTATACATATAATCAAAATAATCTTCATATAATATAATTTATTTATTAATATTGTATACATATTTTAGCTTAACAACAGGAAAGCGGCAACATCTTTATTCAAGAAAAGCCTAATTCAGTTTTAATAAATCTTTCCTTAGAATCGCAAAAACAAAACCTTATTCTTATGAGAAGACGGGATTTATTAACAAAAATGGTCGGTGCAGGCGCAGGGATCTTTGTAGTGAATAATTTAAACGCCAAACCGCATAATGAGATTAAATACCAGGGCCAGAAGATCTTTTTCGCAAGCCAGTGTGGTGCTAAACTCGACAGCAATGTATTGACCGGGGGAGGCACCGATGACACTGAAATACTGCAGCAAATACTTAATAGAGCCGGTGAATTGGGCAACATACACCTGGTAATGGATGGAGCCGCATTGATACGGGGATTGGTCGTACACTCCAATACAACCATCGAATGTTTTAACCGTGATTGTGGATTTTTCCTGGCTGACAGCTCTGATCAGCATATTATAAGGAATGCAAACCAAAGACCTTTGGGCATAGAAGATGGGAACATTTCCTTCATTGGCGGCACGTACAATGGGAATGCCGCTAAACAAAAAAAGACAGACCCGGTGCTGGGCTGGCTAAATGCTTTTTCCCTCCATGGCGTCCAACAGCTGCTGTTCCGTGATGTCTCGATCACGAACATGCGCACGTTTGCAGTTCACCTGACGAACTGGCGAAGAGTGGTTTTTGAAAATATCTATATAAATCTTGATCAGATCATCATTGGAAGTTCTAATCAGGACGGGATACATGTCCAGGGGCCGGGCCAGTTTCTCACCATGAGAAACATTCAGGGAAGGACCTGGGACGACATGATTGCACTGAACGCAGACGATGTTAACGCTGATTGGAATGCCAGTGGAGAATTTGTCCGCAACAATGGCTTCGGACAAAGCGCCGGTTTTGGTCCGATTATGGATGTGGATATAGATGGTGTGCATGTGGAGGATGCTGCACAGGCAATAAGACTCCTTTCACGTGGATCCAGAATTGACCGGGTTTCCATAAGGAACGTGCGCGGAGTTTACCGGACCTTTGGAATATGGCTCAGCTCCTTTTACCGCGAAGGAGGAAACTTCGGACGAATAGAGTTTGAGAACATCGATCTCAGGGCGACAGCACCAAATGCATATGAATACCTTCCTCCGTTCTTGTTTTATTTGGCCGGAAAAATAGAGAGCGTGCATATCAGGAATGTGAGCAATTATATGCCGATTGACGACAGACCGGTGATCTGGATTGCACCCGATGCGAAAATTAATTTATTGAAAATAAATGGAATCGATGTGTATGACCTGCGCACGGACTATAATAACAGTCCGGTTATCAGGGCAGATGGCGACGTAAAGCTGCTCCAGATAAAGGATGTTGTCATTCAGAGGCCAAAAGGAAAGGTTCAGGCTGGGTCTTTGATCGCAACAGGGCTAGACAGGTCGGTGATAAAGCCTAACCTCGACAGGAGGTCTGGTTACCTCAAACCTGATAGTGCAAAAAACTTTCAGGGATGGCCCGAAGCATATAGTTACCTGGATCGTCCGGGTACAATTGAACAGCTCCGGATCGATGATGTCACTGCAGAACAACTGGAGCATGTTGTTAACCATGGATTGGGGAAAATCGGGATGCTATCTCTTGCCAATATTTCGGTCAAAGATATGAAGATGCCTGTTAACAGGTCAAGAGATGGTGAGATTGGCCAGATGGAAGAGATAAAATCGAATATGCTATACCTGAAAAAGTAAGTTAAAATAGAGTATACATGAAAATCGACTTCTCTTGCAGAAAAGTGACCATTGTATCCTTATTGATCCTTTTCATCTTAACGGGTTTTAATGTTAGTCAGCTGATGGCAGTTGATCCTTTTGAAACCGCCAAACGCT
>CAZHWV010000183.1:0-7006 GCA_964536185.1 uncultured Anaerolinea sp.
CATAACAGGTATCAATGTTTGATACAATGCGAAAGCCCTTGCTATAAGGGCTTTTTGCACGTTTAGGGGGTAAAATAGAGGCGGGAAATAGGCTCGAAAAATCAAGAAATTGCACCCTGAAAATTTTTTTATGCACCCCCCTCAAGCGAAATCCGACAAATCGTTGAATAGTATAGGAATAATTTTTTTGTTTAAGATAAACGACATAATATGTAGACAATACAAGATATTTTACCCCTGTAAGAACGAAAAACAGACCAAAATTTCAAGATGACAATAGTAGAATTATTTGGTAAGATTGTAGGCATAACAATTCATTTATGAGGTGCACAGAATATGATTGAATCAAATCCGCCTGAGAACCCTCGGAGCAAAGATCATAATGTAATAAAAGCAATTGCTGGTTTTATAGCGGCGATTACTATTGTTGGCTACGTTGCTTTTAACAAGGAAGTAAATAATTTCGCGGGTAAAGTTTTAAATGGTGAAAATCCTTTTCCGACTGCTGAGCCAACAAAAAATCCTGATGAATATATTATTCCGGAAGGGCTTGGGGTGGAAGATAAGCATGTTAGACAGAATGTAAAAAAAATGATGAAGAATACATTTTCTTTTGGTTTATCTGAAATTGAAGTAAAAAAATATTTAAAAACCGGTGAAACTAAAGATTGCAAAAGCTTTGAAGTGTTAAATGATGCAAATGATAAACCGGCTTTTGTAGTTGTTAAAAGCGGAAATAATGGATTTGATGAAGATAAATTAGTTTTTATTAAAAATGGAATTAATAGATTAAATGAATTAGAGCCAACAATGTTAAGAACTTTGGTTGATAAATTTGATTTAGGTTTTGTTAGTGTAGATATTAATAATCAAGATTTTTTTGGTACCAATAAAACATGGGCTGGAAGTTATTTACAACAGCCTTATGGTGGAGTAATACTTTACAATCAAAATTTTTTAATAAATGAAGGAGAAAAAGGAATTGAGTACTGTAATTTTGAGTGTCTAAAAACAGTTATCATGGAAAGTAGGGCTTTATATACATCAGATGTGAAATATCTTAAAAATAATGATTTTACAACAGCTCCTGATAGACTAAATGATAAAATTGGTATTGATAAAGCTTTGTTTTTTAAGAATTTATTAGATAGTTGGTATGCTGATAAAAAAATAACCTATTTCGAATATATAACTGGTAAAAACGGTTATAACACTGTCATCTCTTATTATAAAGATAAAGGAAACTAATTATTGTTTGTTTTTTTGTAGTAGGTATATTGATAAAAAATTTTATGATCCATTATGCGAGGAGGGTGGTAATATGTCAAAATATTGTTTTAACTATGATTCTGGCGAATATGAGGACATTGATGAATCAGGTTACAGTAACACTCGTGGCGAATATGTTTATAATTGGGATGACAGTGAATATAAAAGGGAGCGCGAAGAAGAAAAGCGACGTGAAGAAGAGGAAGATAACCGACAAAAAGAAGAAGAACGACGACGAGAAGAAGACAACTGGTAAAACTATGATTACTAATTGAGGAGAAATAAGTAATGGACGGACAACCCGACTTTATTATCAGTGATGAACAGTCAATGTTATTTGCACAAGCAATCGCAGGAGACATTGAGGAGTATGTTAAAAACCACCAAGCAGAATATGAGTTATTTCTCTTGAATGAAAAAGATTGATGCGTTTCAGGGTGCGGGGATATGTTGAGTGTGCGGTGCTCTTGGAACGGAAACTGTCGTAATTCGAAGGAGAACCAAAAATGAAAAAAGTAATTGCTGTTATATTATCAATAAGTTTTGTTATGCTATTTGGCTGCAGCAAAGCCGGTAAGATAAATAATGTTTCTGTTGATTATGGAAAATCAGTAATTTATTCTGAGCAAGACATTGATTCTGCTATTGATGTAATTAAAAAGAAATTTTCCTCATGGGAAGGCTGTGAACTTCATTCGATTACTTACTCGGGCGACGGTATTAGCAAAGATAGTATCGACTACTGCAACGAGTTAAAGGAAGGTGCCGGTTATGATGAAAGTATCGTTTTTAAATCATCGTTTCGTTCGCCGAAAAACGGTGGAGGTGCTTGGGAACCAAATCAAGAATATTCTAATTGGAGTTGGTATTTAGCAAGAAAAGACAATGGGGAATGGAATTTACTTACGTGGGGGTATGCATAGATATCGATAATTTCAAAAATATCAATAATACGTATGATTTGATTTTAAGCCGGTAGAGGGAAGACTTACTACTGAACTGCTAAAACAGCAAATCCGTATAGCGTTACCTTGCTTATTAACAATTTAAGCAAAGGCCTATGAGTAACTTATTAATAGTCGAAGCCGTAAAAATATATGAAACTAATCCACAGTTACTTTCTATTATATTGCCGCATGACTTGGTCGAATACAGTAACTTAATATTCAATTTTTATGAAAGGAGAAAATAATACAACCACCGCCTAAATTGCGATGATTTTATTATATATGATGATATGAAAATAAGATGTTCATTTTTCATCGGTATTTTGTTCATTTCTGTTGGCTTATTATGCGGATGCATTTCAAAAACGACCGTAGACTTTGCGGATTCGGGTGATGAATTGTCAACGAACAACGAAAACACAGCATCGATTTCAGAAAGTGTGTTGGAATCATCAGATCAAATGTTGCCCTCACGTAATGTCTCATCCGCCTCATCATCAATTCGGCCGGGTTCTGTACAGGACACGAAATTGAGATTTGTTAATGTAACAGAGAATATTGAGATCGCAGTCGGAGAACAAAGAACAATTAGCGCTTATATAATGCCACCCAACGTAAGGCATAGAACACATGTCAAAATAACCGTAGATGTTTCCGGTATTATTGAGTATGATTCCTCTGAATATAAAGGTGCTATTATGGAAATAAAAGGAATATCTGTTGGTGAATGTACAGTGACATTTAAGGGACCGAGAGAAGATATGATTGCAAAATCAAAAATTATTGTTAAAAATTCGAAAAATAATTCATCGCCTAAAATATCCGTGCCCCCAAAACCATCGCAGGCTAAGTAGAGTTTGCCAATAAATAAGCATTTTTGTTTCATAACCTTACGCAATACAAAATAATGATAAGGATTTTCTCATTTTTTAGTTATGAATATAAAGCAATAGGTGAAATGTCCATTATTGCTTTTATACATTGTCCTTGTTATCTTTTTTGAAAAGGAGAATACCATGAAAAGAAAATATCCTATATCCTTTTTTATCGGTGGCTTACTGATAAATCTTGCGAAATATATATTCATTGGCTTGGCAGGTGTCATATTTCTGATTATTGGATTTTTTGGAGTAAATATATGTAAAATAATTGGAATGGTTATTTTAGTTGGATATTCACTTTTATGTATAATAGAACAAATTGCGATCAGTATTGGAAGTTTAAAAGAAAGTAGCGATCCAGAATTAAATAAATTTTTAGACAACGCCTTTGGCGTACAAGATCAGGACGAAGCGACTCGTTCTAGCAGCCAAAGAATCATTGATTGGGTAGAAGAGAAGATTAAATCTCAAAATGATGATGAGAATAAAGGTGATAGCTGAATGGTTAATACACTAGTTTCTACTTCCCAAGAAGATCCAATCTCTTAGGCAGTGAGAGCATGCCACTATTATCAGTTATGATTGTTTAAATAAAAATTGATTCTTAAGAATTTTGTAAGGAATTTGACAAGTGAAATATCAGTTAAGTAGTTTATAATAGTAAATAAAATCATGATTGAACAAAGAACGCTGAAAGGAGCGTATGATTTAGTTGTTGACTATATCATACACAATTTACATGGCTGAACCTTTAATACCGAGCATTCTCGTGGTAGACGACGACAAGGATATCGTTACCGCCATTTGCAAGTTACTGGAAATGGAAGGCTTTAATGTAATCAAGGCATATAACGGATTTGAAGCACTGGACTGCATTTTAAATAACTCAGTGCATTTGATTTTGATTGATGTAATGATGCCAAAATTGGACGGACTTTCCGCAATGATTCAAATCAGGCAAACCCAAAATATCCCGATAATCGTTTTGTCTGCAAAATCTCAAGAAAGCGATAAAATTCTTGGCTTGTCCATGGGTGCCGACGATTATATTACCAAACCATATAACCCCAACGAATTGATCGCCAGGGTCAGGTCCAATCTTCGACGCTACCTCCATCTCGGGGACGTGAGTGGAATCTCAAGGGGAAATACCATCACCATTGGAGCGCTGACGCTTGACACCACATCCAGACAACTTTATGTCGACAACGATCCGGTTAAACTGACTGCAACAGAGTTAAAGATTGTAGAGCTTTTGATGTGTAATGCTGGCAGAATCTTTTCAGCGGATGAAATCTACAACAAGGTCTGGAACGAGGAAGCTTATGCGGTAGAAAACACGGTTATGGTCCATATCCGCCGTATTCGTGAAAAAATCGAAATCATTCCGAAAGAACCCCGCTATTTGAAAGTTGTCTGGGGAATAGGCTACAAAATAGAAAAAGCATAATATACAAAAACTCTTTGGGAGGACTACAATGAAAATATTATATAGCCGATACTGTAAAGCACTCACCTTCTTATTATTGATCGCTTGCATCACAATAATTGTTGCTATGGGAATGAACATTGCAAAGGAAAACCTGTCCAATATAAATTCTATTGAAAATCCGGATTTCAAAATAACAGCCGAATACCGGCAGCAGATGAGGAATTTATACAGCAAACTAAGTGTCATTGCAGATTTCTATCTGGTAAACAGAAAAGAGGATGGCACTACAGAATTAAGTTCTGAATTGAGTTCCTTTCAAAAAGAAGAATTGCAGAGGCTCGATATTCTGGATCAAAACAAGAAAATCCGAATCTTATCAGAAAATTTTATTTACTATATTTCTGATGGGGAAAAATATTTTTCGAACAGCGCTGTTCAACCGATGACAAAAGAATATCTGGAAGGAAATTTTGATACCTATTATTACCGGATTAAAAATAACATATTTGCATCCGATGGAGATAATATAGAAATTTTGAACAACCAAAATTCCCCATTGTATGACAGGCTGCTTATAGGACAATACAATCAGGAAAATAACATCCAACGTACGATATATCTGGCTCCAAAGAATGAATACATGCGTCAAAACCAAGAACAGATCGTAAAAGCAGTGTCACTGGTAAAAAACACAATATTGTATTTGATTCCACTTTTTGTATTTGCATTCCTTCTTATCATTCTGCAAATCATCATTACAGGAAAACTGATAAAAAGAGTTCTTCCGATGAAACGAACGGCAAAAATTCACAAAAAGGCCGTATTTACATCGAAGTAGTTGTATTGGAGATGCTGGCCTGCTTTCTCCTGGGATTTCTTCTGATAGCATATTATAGTATATTCAAGACTATGTTGGGATGGCTTACCCAAAATAATTTCCGCCTCTTCCAAATCATTTTCAGCCTTTCCTTATCCCTTCTTGCGGGTTTGATGTTTTTAGGGTTCTTGTATCTTATCCGAAGGTTGAAACAAAGAAATCTTATCCGAAGCAGCATCGCCTATTGTGTTTTAAAAGCATTCAGCCAGATAACTGTAAAATTCTGGCGGAACTATATCCTAATGGATTCTTATAAAAATCACACTATTGCAAAACGGTTGTTTATGCGACAGGTCGCATTTTTCTCATTGATGGGATTGGGTTTGTTTTTCACATTCGTATTAATTGTAACTGCTACGCCTTTTTTAGGACTGTTGTGGTTGATTCTTCTTTGCATTATGGTTTTTCTGTATATATATCAGTGTAATCAGGACTATAAGGAAATATCGATTTTGTGTGAACATATCAGTCAATTGTACAAAGGAAACAATGATTATAATTCTGTGGTATCATTTAATTCACCAGTAGCCGAGCCAGCAATGCAATTGAATAATATCAGCTGCGGTGTCAAAAAAAGTGTTGATCAACAAGTGAAAGCTGAACGTACCAAAATCGATTTGGTTACCAATGTGTCTCATGATTTAAAAACACCCCTCACCTCCATTATTGGTTACATTGATCTGCTGTCTAAGCAAGATCTAAATCCAGAAGCATTGGATTATGTCAAAATATTGGAAATAAAAGCGGACCGATTAAAGAAGATTGTTTCCGATTTGTTTCAACTAGCAAAAATCACAAGTGGAAACACAGAACTGAAATTAGAAGAACTTGACTGTGTTGTATTGATCAAACAAGTTGTTGCTGATATGGAGGATGCGGTTCTGGCATCGAATAAAACTATTAAAATGACTTTTGAACAAGAGAACGCTCCAATCTTTGCAGATGGCAAAAAGCTTTATCGTGTTTTTCAAAATCTTTTAGATAACACATTGAAATATTCTTTAGACGGTACCAGGATTTTTGTTGATCTAAAAAGAATCGGGGACGAGGTTGTGACAACTATCAAAAACACAGCGTCTTACGAATTGGACTTTGATGAACAAGAAATTCAAGAACGTTTCACAAGAGGCGACAAATCGCGTACTGGCGATGGAAACGGACTAGGACTATCAATAGCTAAGGGATTCACTAACGCTTGCGGCGGACATCTGGAAGTGGATATCGATGGTGATCTGTTCAAAGTATCAGTTTCATTCCCTATTAAATCACATGGTGAAATGGCTGACTTTTAATTGAATAAAGGCATTACAACCAATGAATCAATCCAGTATTTTTACAGCTCCATTGTCATGGAAATCAAACAATATTGTTCTTATGTTTCCACTAGGATCGCAAGCCTGAGCAAACAGAAGCTCATAATAAAATTTTGTAGGGTAAGCTTAATTTACTTTATCCCGCTTGGCACTGTACCGAGAAGATTTTCTGGCAATGCCATGGTCGCTATCAACAATATTGCTTCGTCTAGATTTTTCCTCTTTAACTTTCTCAAACTGTTCTTTTGATATTATTGCCGGATTGATGTTCGCTGATAAATATTTGT
>CAZHWV010000184.1:0-6852 GCA_964536185.1 uncultured Anaerolinea sp.
TTGCCCTACATCTTATAATATGTGGTTTGAACGATGAATTTTGAGTACCACCCTCTTTAGGCTTTGCGATGTTGAAATTTACCGGCCTCAGGTTGATAAGGAAAAATAGGGAGCTGGAAGGAATTCCTTCCAGCTCGAAATATAGTAGTTTATGAAAAAGGGGTGGTGTGTTATGTCATTAATCCTTGCGTACATGGATTTTTTTCAATCGACATCTCTTATTGGCCGTCTATTCTTCAATATTGATCTCGGCAATCGAATACAAGGCGGCCTTCCCGCTGATTTTTACGCGCTCGCTGCAATCTTCAAGAAATACCGTCCCGCCACGTTTGGATACCTGCCGGGCGGTCATTTTCGTTTTGTGCAGCTTTTTCTTCCAGTATGGCAGCAGGCTGCAATACATGGAACCGGTGACCGGGTCTTCATTAATGCCCAGTTTTGGCCAAAAAGCGCGGGCCACAAAGTCAAATTCCTGGCTTGGGGCGGTTACAAAAGCCGCCAGCCCTTCGGGAAATTGCTTGATTTGCTCGAAGTTCGGTTCAAGGGCTTTTACGGCGGCTTCCGATTCCAGTAGGAAAATTAAATCGCGGCCTTTGTAAACTTCCAGCGGGGTGACGCCCAGGGCCACCACCATTTTATCGGTCAGCGGATACGGCTGGGGTTCGATGACGGGAAAATCCATTTCGTACAGGTCGCTTTTGTTGGTTACGGTCAGCCGCCCGCTCAAGGTGTCAAAGTGAACCGACTGTGTCTGTGGCTCGACAAAGCGCATGACGATATAAGCGGTCGCCAGGGTGGCGTGCCCGCACAAATCAATTTCGCCGCCGGGGGTGAACCAGCGCAGATGGTAGCCCGCTTCTTCCCGAACGGTGAAGGCCGTTTCAGAAAGGTTGTTTTCGATGGCAATGTTTTGCATCACTTCGTCGGGGAGCCATTGTTCCATCACACAGATACCGGCGGGATTGCCTTCAAACACTCTTTCTGCAAAAGCATCAACCACATAGTATTTCATTAAGTCATCTCCGAAGATTAGATTTCCTTGCGCGCGGCCACAAAAGCCGCCGTCAATCGGTCAATATCTTTTTCGGTTGTAGCCCACGAACAAACGCTGATGCGGATGACTGGCTGTCCATGCCAGTTTGCGCCGCCGCACCAGATTTCGCCCGATTGCTGCAACCGTTTAAGCAGCGCCCCGGTCTCATCGGGGGTGTCTCCAGTCACCAAAACCTGATTAAAAACCACATCGTTCAGCACCCGGAAACCTTCGGCTTTTAACTGACCGGCAGCCTGTTGCGCCCGGGCGCAAAGCCCATCCACCAACTCTTCGATGCCGCTGCGCCCCAGGGTTTTGAGCGTCGCCCACAATTCCACCACCCGGCCCCGGCGTGACATTTCGGGGGTGTAGAGCATTCCATCCCGGTTTTCACTGTAGGGAATGTAGGAGCCGGTTTGCTGCATGGCTGCAACCAGCGCTTCGGGGTGGCGGCACAGGACAATGCCGCTATCGTAGGGGGTGTTGAGGGTTTTATGACCATCCACCGACCAGGAATCGGCTTTTTCCATCCCCTGTGTCAGATACCGTTTACTGGCCGAGGCCGCCGCCCACAGCCCAAACGCCCCATCCACATGCACCCATGCTTTGGCGGCGTTGGCGCGCTGACAGAGTTCATCCAGCGGGTCAAATGAACCCGAGTTGACATTCCCGGCCTGCAAAACGAGCAGCGTGTTGCTGTCCAATGCGGGCATCTGCGCCGGGTCAATGCGCCCCTGTGCATCTACTGGCGCAATCTCAACTCTATCCTTGCCAAGCCCCAGCAGTGCCAGCGCTTTAAAAACCGTCCCATGCGCTTCTGCGCCCACCACCACGCGAAAAGGCGGCGCGCCAAACAGTCCTTTTGAATTTACATCCCAGCCCTGGCGTTTCAGCAATTCATAGCGCCCAGCAGCCAGCCCACACATTGTCGCCATGGAAGTGCCGCTGACAAACCCCGCTACGCAATCTTTGGGCAGCCCCAGAATATCCAACAGCCATTTTTCGCAAACCACTTCCAGTTTTCCCATCAATGGTGAAGTGACGTATAACGTGGCAAGTTGGTCCCACACATCGGCTAGCCATTTGACAGCCATCACCGGCGGGAAAACGCTGCCCACCACCAGGCCAAAATACCGTCCGCCGGTGGTAGTGACAGTGGCGGGTGAGCCGTATTCATGCAGCAGATGCAGCATCTTGGCCGGGTCAGCCGGATTTGCGGGCAGCGGCTCGTCGAAAACGGCCAGCCCGGCCAGTGCCGCATCAGTGGGGTACGGGGAGCGCTCAAAAGCGCTGTCGAGATAGTTAAAGGCGTTGGTTTTTGCCTGTTCAAAAAGAGCGTGGTCGGCAGCCAGGGCGAACATTTTTTCCTGCAAGGTAAGTTGGGACATGGGACAATTCCTCCAATCAGGCTTCTTTATTTTTCACAATTTCTATCGCCGCTTTTCCGGTGATATGTTCAATGGTGAGTTCCACAATGCAAACCCTGTTCCAGTCGCGCTCAATTTCAGCCTGCCCGGCTTCGGTGTAGTCCGGGGAATATTTTTCAATCAAGTTTTCAAGGGCGCGTCGCCTTTCGCCATCTTCTGTCAGGATTTTTGCGCGGCCAAAGACTATGACACTGCGAAAATGGGTGGTAAACGTTTTCTGAACTACGTCGTCTTTGTCAATGACACAAAAGGTCACTTTGTCATTCCGGGTGATACCATCTATTTTGTGACCGGTTTTGGCGCAATGAAAAAACAACTTCCCATCTTTGTAGGCATAACTGAGCGGCACTGTGTATGGATAATCGTTATCGCCTGTGACGGCCAGAACTCCGGATGTGTGCGCTTTCAATATTTCAATTGCTTCGCTTTCTGGCAATAACTGTTTCTTCCTTCTCATCTCTCTAAACATGGCTGATCCTTTGGTTTGGATGGGTGGTTAGCGGTCAATTTCCAGGTTGGCTTCCATCAGACATGGCTGGAAAAAAGGCTGGCAATTGCTGTGTAGACCAGCAAAGCGCCCATCGACAGGTTGAACCAGCGTTCATACTTTTGCAAGAAACTGCGAAACAGATTGCCGCCCAGCGCCCAGCTTGAAACAGCGATGAAACCAATACCGGCCAGCAGCGGCGCAAACAAGCCAACAATGACGGGGTTCTGGTAGACCGGTGTGATGAACATGGCAAAGACCGTCACGCCGTACAGGATTCCTTTCAGGTTCACAAACTGCAGAGCGAAACCAGCGCCAAAAGTATTCAGGCTGTTTTGTTCAGTGTCTTCATTTGACGGCTTGGAAAAGACGATATGGGCGGCCAGGTAAAGCATGTACGCTGCCCCAAACAGGTTCAGCCAAAAGCGGACTTGCGGTATAAGGTTCACGAGTACCACGTTCAACAACCCGCTGATGAGCATGACCACCAAAAAGCCACTGGTCATGCCTGCCAGAAACCCCAGCGTTCGGCGGTAGCCGTAACGCAAGCCATTGGACATGGAGAGGATGTTGTTCGGCCCTGGTGTAAAAGTGGTGATCAATACATAGGTGAGAAAAGGATAAAAATTGGGCATATTCCTCCATGTGGCGAGCAGATAAAGTTATTGTAGCAAAATTATGCTAGAATAACAGTCTCAGTTACTCGTAAATGTGACCATATCAGTTTAGGGAAATTATAACTGTGCTTAACCTAACTTCGCCAACATTGCTTTATGAACGCCTGGCCGGTGAATTTTTGAGCCAGATTCAAACCGGCGTACTCATGCCGGGCGATAAGCTGCCATCCGTGCGGAACACCAGCTGTCAAAAAGCCCTGAGCGCGACCACTGTCCGGCAGGCCTATCAGACTCTGGAAGACCGCGGACTAATCGAAGCCCGGCCCCAATCGGGGTATTATGTCCGTTGGCGGCCGCAAAAAGAAACCCTGGCTATTTGGTTGCATCGGATACCCGCTATCGAAACTACATCCGGCTCAACGCTGCCATGCTCTTTGATGAAACCAGATGGGCGGTAGTGCGGCTGGGGGAACTGGCAAAAAAGCTGGTGACTGTTTAATGTACATCTATTGTTTGGGATAATTTCAACGGTAGGACTGGGATATTTTCCTGGAAAAGTTACCCTGATCAGAAGAAAATCTGCCCGTCTACCATCTCACCGCCCAAACACACAACTATAACGAGCAGCCTTGGGGGCACATTATATGCTCTCTATGTTCCATATATTCCATACAATACGCCCTGGATTAGGGCGTATTGTATTTATGCTGATTAATTTTCCAGCTTAGATATCTAGTTATAATATAGTATCCGTGCTATCATATATCAATGATTCAGAGCTTTAGGACCAAGGGCACAGAGGATCTATTCAACGGCGTTAGCTCTCGTGAAGCCAGACAAACCTGTCCGAATGTTCTTTGGCGAATAGTTTCTCGAAAATTGGATCAGCTCGACTCGGTCGAAATGCTCGACGAATTGCGTATACCACCCGGCAATAGGTTGGAACAACTTTCTGGAGAGCGTAGCGGCCAATATAGTATTCGGATCAATGATCAGTATAGAATCTGTTTCTTATGGACAAATTCCGGACCGGATCAGGTTGAAATCGTTGATTATCATTAGTTTGGTAGGAAGGTATCTATGATCCGCATTCCAACAAATCGTACGCCTACCCATCCAGGAGAGATGTTGCTGGAAGAATTTCTCACGCCAATGGAGCTTACTCAACGCGAATTGGCAGATGCGATTCATGTTCCCTATCAGCGCATCAATGATTTGGTCAATGGACGGCGCGGGATGACCCCCAACACTGCACTGCGTCTGGCTAAGTATTTTGGCAACACACCTGCTTTTTGGATGAATCTGCAACTGCGCTGGGATTTATATTTCGCCCAGCAGGCAGAAAAGCAGATCTTGAAATCGATATCACCCTACCGGGCTCATCTGTCCGGGGACTAAATAACACAAACGAACTCAGCGCACCCTCTCAGCGCCCAAACACACAACATATCAACCGGCTGCATTCAAAGACAGTTTGATTGGCAATGGCATGGTCACTTCTACTGGTGAAACCGCCGATGCCACCAATTCCGAATTGTCCTATCAAGACCCGGCAGGCGAGAAGTTCCTGGTGCTCAAGCAAACCAAAGCCAACAGTGGTGAGACCTTGCCTGCGGGTCAGGCAACCTCGGTCAATGGAAAGCCTGCGGTTTTTGAATCTGGTCTTTCCGGAGAATATCCGGGCGCTGATCCTGCCTTAGGAACCCTGGATGCCAGCGGCAGTGTTTCAGTGGATCAGGCCGAACCCGGCACACATATTCTGACCCCGAATGCTGATCCGAATCTGAACACCCCTGCGATCACGCTGCAGTACAAGGATGCCATCCGTTTGACCCGGGTCGATGGTAACACACGCCTGGAGATCCTCTCCAACCTGTCCCTTGAAGAAATCATGAAATTTGCCGCCGGGCTGGTGCCCGCCAGGTAAAACACCTGAAGCCGTAAAGAATAAATCACCCCTTCCATTTTTCGTGGAGGGGTGATTTATTGTCAAAATTAGTAACTGCTGGGCGCATCCGTCACATAGGCCATGGACAAAATTTTACAGGCAAAGTGACCTCACTCGCCCTGGCAGTGATCAGTATCACACCGTTATGCATCGGGCAGGAGAACGGCGATGGCACTAACAATCTCAGCCAATGCATCGTGGTCTCAGGGGTTGTCTCACTGGCGTTTTCTCCGTTAGAATTGATCATGCTTACTTTCAGCACCTTCCTCGGTGTTGCCATCATCTCAGAAACACCTCTCCCGTCCATGAAACTCAACTTCCGCATCATCGTTCTTGTCCTGCTCACCATCACCATCTTATGCGCTGCCTCCATCCCGCTCACAGGCATCATTTCTGCTGCTACGAGCTATCAGGGTAAATGCTACGGCTTCACTGATAGCGTCAGAGACTGCACCTTTTGGGAATTTGCGCGCAACGAAATGGATTTTATGATGATACTGACCTTCATACCGCTTGCTGGGCTGGGCGGAGCATGGGTGGTGACCGCCATCACGTGGGGCATCAACCGTCTGTTTGCCAGTGAACGCGTCCGCGCCACCGCCAACTGGATCGGCACAGCCGTTTTCATCATGCTTAGCCTTATCTTCTTCCCCTATGTGGTGCTCATCCTCGGCGGAGGATTGCTCAGTTCAATCCTCGGACGCTAACATGAAAATCCTCTTCAGCTATGTCGGTGCCTGCACACAGGATATTCACCTCTTCGATTCGCGCTCCGGCAGTAAAAATGGCAGCAGTCAAGAAGCACCTGACCGGGTTGGCACAGGTGACGCATTTCGATGAAACGGGTCTGCGCATTAATCTAAAATTGAATTGGTTGAGTAATTACCCGAACTATGCGTTTGTTGCCACGGGCAAAGTCAGCGTAAAGGTGCTGCCCTGGGTTTTGCCCGCGCTTTTTGCCTCCACCCGCCCGCCGTGCGCTTCGATAATCGCCTTGACGATCGCCAGGCCCAGCCCGGTGCCGCCGCTGTTACGGCTGCGGGATTTGTCGGCGCGATAAAAACGATTGAAGACCGCCGCCAGTTCATCCGCTTCCAACCCTTCGCCTGTATCCAAGATTGATAGTGTAATGATGTTATCAGCAACACTGCCGGTCACACTGATTTTCCCACCGGGAGGTGTATGGCGCAGCGCGTTGGAGAGCAGGTTGAACAAAACTTGCCGGATGCGGAATGGGTCAACGTTCAATTCTGGGAGCGGGGGTAATTCTCCCCCAAAAGTTATCTCTTTTTCAGCGGCGAGTGGTTCCAGCGCCTGAAGCGTCTCAGCCACCAGGTTAT
>CAZHWV010000185.1:0-6847 GCA_964536185.1 uncultured Anaerolinea sp.
GGCCAAGAACTTGCAGCAGATCGTGGCCCAGTTCAAGTTGAAATAAGATGAATAATAGACCCTAAAGGTTTTTCAAACCTTTAGGGTCTTGCTCTTCACAAGGAGAATCACACATGGAACAACAATTAGTGGTTTTTGATCTGGCCGGGGAATCCTACGGCATCAACATCGCCGCGGTGGAAAGCATCATCAAGATGCAAGCCATCACACAGCTTCCGCAAGCCCCCTATTACGTCAAGGGTGTCACCAACCTGCGCGGCACCGTTCTGCCCGTGATTGACCTGCGCCTGCGCTTTGGCCTGGAAGCCCAGGAAATTTCACGCCAGACGCGCATCATTATCGTCACCATGGGCATCCTCAAAGTCGGCGTGGTCGTCGACGGCGTCTCGGAAGTGCTGCGCGTCCAGGATGACACCATCGGGTCCCTGCCGCCGATGGTCAGCACGGTCAATTCGGCCTTTTTGAAAGGGATTGTGCGCCTGGAGAACCGCCTGATCATCCTGCTCGAGCTTGGCAAAGTCCTCGATTTTGACGAGCAGCAGACCCTGGCGGCCATCGCCTGATAAAATAAAGAACCGCCCAAGCGCACGGACGAGATTATCGCCCTGTTCAAGTTGAAATAGGAAAATGAAAAAAGGCCCAAAAGGTTTGAGAAACCTTTTGGGCCTTTAGATGCTTACAGACCTATGGACGAGTGATGGTCTCGAGCTTGAGCAAGTCAAGACGCGCGCCAAGCTCTTCAAATATTTTTCGGGCCAGCATCAGGCAGGATTTGGCCAGCAAGCGATTGGATTGGGCCGAGGCCAGGCGCGAAAGGCTGACCATCAGGCGGCCGCGCTCGAGACGATTGGAGACAGCCTCGAAGACTGCCTCAGCCAGCTGGTAATGTTCCTTGGCCCTGGCAAAATCGCCCGTGGCCAGGGCAATATCCCCCAGCAGGCGCAAGACGCGACCCTTTTCCTCGGTTTGAGCTTCAACCGCCAATTCCTGGAGCAGTTTGAGCGCCTGCTGTGCATACTCGGCAGCCTTGGGCAGGTCGCGCATGCCAAGGTGGATGCTGCCCAAATTGATATACACATCCACCAGGTATTCTTCGTCGCCCAGATCCTTGATCAGCTGCTCACTGCGCAGGCTGTAATCCAGCGCATTGTGCCAGTCGCCCTGGGCAATATACAGCTTGCTGATGTATTGCGGGGTCAGCGCGCTGTGATAACTGTGCCCAATTTGCTGGGCGCGACGCCAGGCCTCTTCCAGGTACTGGCGGGCTTCATCCGGGTAGCCGCGATCGGTCTCGAGCAAGCCCAGGTTAATGTTCAACTCAATAATCCCTTCGGCGTCGCCCAGGCTGGTCTGGTATTCGGCGCTGCGCTTGAAATTGAGCAGCGCCTCATCCCAAAAACCACGTTTCCAACCGAGCAAGCCCAAATTATTGTAAGTACGGGCGACGCCAGGAATGTCACCGATCTCCTGGCGCAAGGCCAGGCTCTTGGCCGCAAAATCGCTGGCTTCCTTCAGCCGGTCTTTATGGAAATAAACACCGCCGATGCGGTTATAGATGGAAGAAACAATATCCAGGCGGGAGGTCTGCTCTGCCAGGGCTTGAGCCTGGAGGAGATAACTCTCAGCTTCATCCAGGTGGCCGCGACGGAAGTAGATCCAACCGGTGTCATTCAGAATTTGCGACAGCTCAGCCGGCGAATCCAATCCGGCTTGCAGCAAAACGATTTTAGCCTGGTCGAGACAATTTTGAGCCTGGTCATAATCACCCTGGCGCTCATAGGTCATGCCAATTTTTCGCTGCAGCTCACAGGCGATCTCAGCGTATTTATTCTGCTCGCCAGCGATTGCCTGGGCTGCTTGCTGGTAGGCTGCGCGGGTAGCCGGGTAATCACCCGCCAGGACCAGGGCATCGCCCAGGCCAGCATGAACCTGGACCGCCTGCTGAGAAGTATGCTGAACATTCGGCAGCAGGCTCAGGGCATCTTCAAAATATTTTTGAGACTGGCCGGTGTTGTAGTTTCGCCTGGACTTTTGCCCGGCCAGGATCAGGTAATACAGGGCGCGATCCTGGTAATCGCTCCAGAAATAATGCCGGGCCAGGACGTCGATCTGGTTTTCGAGATGATCGGCAGAGAGTTTTTCAATCGTGATGGCAACCAGGCCGTGCAGTTCCTTGCGTTCACGTTTAAGCAGGGTGCTGTAAATGGTGTCCGAAACGAGCACATGCTTGAACTTGTATTCGCCGCCCGGAGAGTGATCGGGCAGGATAAACTCGCGTTCCAACAGGATACTGATCGCCTGGCGGGCTTCTTCGTCAACCAGGCGGGGCAGGCAGCCAACCAGTAACGGGCGGGTGAAGGTGCGCCCAATGACGCTGGCTACTTTCAGGATGTGGCGCTGGACCGGTTCGAGGTGATCGAAACGGGTCAGGATCAGGCCTTCCAACGTATTCGGGACGCCCAGCTCTTTCAGGTCGACCCCATCGGCCAACTGCCAGTGGTTGTCTTCGCGCTGCAGCAGCTGTCGATCCATCAACATTCGCAGGATTTCTTCCAGATACAGGGGAATACCCGAGGCGCGCTGGACGATGTCGTTGCGCAGCGCCTCAGGCATATTGTGAATGGAAGTAAGTTGTGAAAGCAGCCGGTCGGCCTGGTCAGGTGATAGACTTTGCAGGGCCAGATCGGTAAAGCGCAAACGGAGTTGTTCAGAAGCCCGCCGGACGATACCGGCCAGTTTGCCATCCGTAAAGTTCCGCGAAACCGCCACGATCACGATCGGATTTTTTGCCAGTAGGTCCAGCAGGAAATCGATCAAATCCAAGGAACCGTCATCCGCCCAATGCAAGTCTTCCAGGATCAGGACGACAGGTTTGCACAGTGAGTCGGCGAGCAGCAGGTCGCGTACCGAAAGGAAAATCTGCTGGCGCAGTTGGTCAGCGGCCAGAAATTCGATACGCCGGGCGGCATTTGGATTGGAAAGTGGCAGGGACAGCAGGTGTTCAAGGTAGGGCAGCACATCCTCGACCCGCTCCGGCATCACGCTGGCAACGTGTTCGCGCAAACGGGTTTGGCATTCGAGCTTGGGGGTTTTCGCATCGAGTTCAAGCAGGCGCATCAAGGCGTCCTGGAAGATCCAGTAAGAAACGCCTTTGCGGTACACCAGGCTATAGCCTTCTTCCAATTGAACGGGGAGTTGCGAGATGAAAGATTTGAACTCAGAGATCAAACGGCTCTTACCGATTCCGGCTTCACCGTGGACAGCCACAAAGCGCCCGGTTTTTTCGCTGGACATGGCATTGATGGTCTGGCGCAGGCGGTCAAGTTCGCCATCCCGGCCAATCATCGGCGCGTAAAGGCCTTCGATGCCGCGCACAGAGCCCGGCTTGGTCTTGGTACCTTTGACCCGATAGGTCTGGACGGGCTGAGTGACCCCCTTCAATTGCAACGGAGCGAGGGCTTCAAAATCGAAGAGGCTGCGCACCTGGCGATGGACGACATCGCTGACCAGGATATCACCGGCGCTGCCCGCATTTTCAATCCGGCTGGCCAGGTTAACCACGTCACCGATGGCGGTGTAGTTCATCATCATATTCGAACCGATACCGCCGACAATGACACTGCCGGAGTTCAGGCCGATATGGGCCTTTATCTCCGAACCAAGTTTTTCCTTAAGCGTTTCACTCAGGGCTGCCAGGTCAGTTTGCATATCCAGGGCAGCGCGGATGGCAAGCTCAGCGTTATTTTCGTGAGCGATGGGCGCGCCAAACAGGGCCATTAAACCATCGCCGGTAAATTTATCCACCATGCCATCGTATTTGTAAACGTCGTTGGCAAACATCTTCGAACACTGCTGGACAAGGTCGTAAAGTTCTTCGCTTTCAATTTTTTCCGAGAGGTGAGTGTATCCGGACAGATCGACAAACAGGACCGTCACCTGGCGACGCTGGCCTGCGGCCTCAAGCCCGGCCTGGCGGAAACGATCGAGCAGATCCGCGCCAATCATGGCGCCGAGTTTGTTGCTCGCTTCAACCTCAGACTGGTGTTCAATGGCCGGCAGCATGCCAGTAGCCAACAGGCGCAATCCGCAGTTGCCGCAGAAGCGCATGGTATCCGGGTTGACAAAACTGCAATTTCTACATTGGACAGGCATTAATAGATATTATACAGGATAATTTCCAGGCACACTCTCCCCCGTGCCTCTACGTTTCAATTTTGGAGACCAATTCAGACGCAAGGGCAGGGCGTTTTTCGGGACGAAATCGAATGTCCTTGCCCAGGGCTCCGCGCGGATATAACACAGGAACACAGCCAGGGCCAATCCGTGGGAGACAATCAAAACCTCACCCCGCCGGTGTTTGCGGCAAATCGCCGAGATGGCTGGAATGACGCGCAGGGCAAGCTCCTTGGCGGATTCTCCACCAGGGGGCTGGGCGGTGAATGGGCTGCGCTGGCGTTCAGCCCAGGCCTCGGGAAAAAGCGTGGGAATATCGGTCAAGAGTTGGCCTTCCCATTCGCCCAAATTGATTTCGCGCAGAGCAGGGTCGGTTTTTACGGGCAGCCCGTGCGGTTCGGCAATGATCTCAGCTGTGACCATCGCGCGCTGCAGGTCACTTGAATAAACAGCCACGAAGGGCTGTTCGCGCAGCTCGCTCCTGGCAAACCTGGCCTGATCCAGCCCCTTCTCATTCAAAGGTTGGTCGGTATGTCCCTGCCATCGACCTTCCAGGTTCCATGCAGTCTGTCCGTGCCTGATCAAACATAATTGAGCCACTTTATGAACTCCCTAAAATTTAAATATACCGCCCGGCGGATAGGGAAAATCTACCCATTCTGAATCGGGATAGCAACAAAAAAAGTACTTCCAATCCCCACCTGGCTTTCAACCCAGATGCGCCCAGCGTGTCCGTTGACAATCCGCTTGGCAATCACCAGACCCAGCCCGCTGCTTTTCTCACCGCCGGTGCTTTTGACACTGGTCCGCTGAAAAGGTTTAAATAGCAAATCCAGTTCTGCCGGCGGGATGCCTGGCCCTTCATCCTGCACCGAAAGCATGATCTCGGTTCCCACAACCCGCAGGCGGATGTGCACATGGCTGCCGGGCCGCGAGTATTTGATCGCATTGGTCGTCAGGTTATCCAGCACCTGTTCCATTTTTGCGGCGTCTAGCAGGCTCATCGGGATATTGCCCACCTCAAAATCCAGGGTTATATTCTTGCGGCCAGCGAACAAGCGGTTGCGCACCAGGTTGGTTTGGGCCAATTTTGCCAAATCCACCGGCTGCAGGTCCAACTGGAGTTTGCCGGATTCAATCGTGGCCACATCCAACAGGTCGTTGACCAGGCTGGTCATGTACTGGCTCTGATCGTGGATAACCGTGATGAATTCAAGCTGATCGGCTTCCAACCTGGCCGGATCTTCGAGCAGGAATTCGCTGTAATACAGGATCCCCTGCAGGGGATTGCGCAGATCATGGGCAGCCATGCCCAGGAACTGGTTCTTGAGCGCATTCAAACTGGCCAGTTCGGCATTTTTCTTGGATAACTCACGCTGCATGTTGACCAGTTCGTTGTTCAGGTGGCTGATTTCTTCATACTGTCCCTGATTGGGAGTCGCAGGTTTGATTTCGACTTTTTGCTTGATCACGGCGCGCAGCAAATTGGTTTGCTCATTATTAATGCGCAGCATGTCTTCATACAGGCGCCTGGCCAATTGGCCGTTCACAGCAGCCGTGATCAACAAGCCTTCATCCACTCGGCTACCGGCAAAGTGCAGGGTCAGGGGTTGCTTGTCACCCGAAATATCCAGTTCCCAATCCGGGACAGAACCTTGCTTATTGAGTTCGGCCAGGAAACTCATCGCCTTCATGCGGCTGGCGCTGTTCAAAAAACGCATAAATAACTGGCCGGGTACAACTTCGCTCAGCCCCAGATCATTGCGTAAAACCTTCTGAATCAGGCCTTGATGATCGCAAATCAGGGCCAGGCCCTGCTCCATCTCGCTCAAACCACTAACCTTTCAGCCAGGCTCACGGCCTGTTGCGCATCGGCGGCATAGCCATCCGCGCCGACCGTCTGCCACAAATTGGGTGAAATGTTGAAAGGATAGCCACCCACCAAAATTTTAGTACGCGCGTCCAGCCCGGCCCGGCGCACTTCAGCAATCAGATCAGAGACCAAATCAATGTGGAACGTCATGGTGGCAGAAATGGCCAACACATCCGTTTCACGCTCCCGCAGGGCATCCAAAATCCCAGGAATGGGTGTGTTGGCGCCCAGGAAATAAGTGTCCCAGCCATCCATTTCGAAGAAATCCGCCACCATGCGCGCGCCGATCTCATGCAATTCCCCGCTGACACAGGTAACGACCATGCGGCGGCCGTTTCTTTCAGAGGCAAATATATACGGGTAGAGCTGGGACATGATCAACTGCGTGGCGGCTGTACAATAGTGCTCCTGGGCCACGCTGATCTGGTTGGTCTGCCACTGGCGGCCAATTTCACGCTGGCTGCGCTGGAAGACGTTAAGATAAATATCCTTGATCGGCATGCCCAGCCTGGCTGACTCCAGGATCATGCTGCTGGCAGATTGGCGGTCGCCGCGCAGGAGCGCATCGATGTATTGGCGCGCCAGGCCGACCAATGGGTTACCCATTTCGATATAGCTTTCCAGCGTAGACGGGGCTTCCTGATAAGCCTTCAGACCAGCATCAATATATTCTCTGGCCGCCGGCTTGAGCTGAGGCGCCAACGCTTTATCCAAAACCTGGCGGGTAAATTCGAGCGTGACCGGGACCACATCATCCCGAAATTTTAATCCGGCAAAGAGGACCTTGACCCAGGCCAGGTA
>CAZHWV010000186.1:0-6727 GCA_964536185.1 uncultured Anaerolinea sp.
GTTCGGCGCTTCGATGCCATGCAGGATCATGTTCATAATCCCGATGATATACGCCAGCGACTTCTTTTCCTTGCCGTAAAAGGTTTTCTTTTGCAGGATTTCGACTTCGCGCGTCCCGATCCCGGGTTGCGCTTTCAGGTACTCAAACGCCTCGCACAAAAACCCCGCCGACCCAACCGCCCCATCGTAAACCGTCTCGCCGATTTTGGGGGCCACCACCTTGACGATGGTCTTGATCAGCGGGCGCGGCGTGTAATACTCCCCGCCATTGCGCCCGGCATTGCCCATATTCTTGATCTTGTCCTCGTACAACGCGCTCATCTCATGCTTTTCCGTGGACGACCGGAAGCGCAGTTCATCGATCAGGTTGATCACTTCGCGCAGGTTGTAACCGCTTTGCAGCCGGTTCTTCAACTCGCTGAAAATCTCGCCAATCTTGTACTCAATCGTATCTGGGCTGTCACTCTTGAACTTTTTGAGATACGGGAATAAGTGGATGTTCACAAAATCGATCAGGTCATCGCCGGTCATAGCTTTTTGATGGTCGAGTTTCCCATCCCCGTTTTTGGGCGCGGCCCACACATCCCAGCGAAATTCCGGCGCGATGATCGGGGTATACGTTTTCCCGGTCAACTCTGCCGCATCCTGGCGGTCTTTTTCCAGGTCATCCAGATATTTCAGGAACAGAATCCACGAAGTCTGCTCCACGTAGTCCAACTCGCTCGAACAGCCGGCATCTTTCCACAGTTTGTCGTCGATGTTTTTGAAGGTTTGCTCGAACAAAGATGATTCTCCCGATTATAGAGTTTGCCGTTGGGGTTGTATTTCCTATCAAGAAATTCCTTGATAAGAGTTTTTAACAAAGGAAACTTGTTTCTAATGTCAATATGCGATGTATCAGGCTCATTAGTAAGATTTGTAATGGTCATTCAAAATTTCCTAAAGAAAATTTTGCAGGAGTTCTTTATGATACCGTACATATTTGCGCTGGACAATACGCCGGTTGAGCTTCAGGTCTTTTGCAATTCGGCGGCGCTGTGCTTTTCGCGTTTTGCTCTTCAAACTTCACACTCAATATAGTTTAAGACCCATCACCCTTTTCGCTTGAGCAAAATGGCAGCCATGTATTTACTGTTATTGTGAAATTCACAGATAATTGTTTTCTCCTGCTCGGTACATCCTACCAACAACTTGACTTCAACATCTTTCTTCAAGTGATCCACCGTACAAACTATAGCATCTAACTTTGCCTCTGTGCATGTACCCCGCCATATGTCCAACCCGTTTCCATCACCGCCTGAGGTTTCTTTGAGGTAACCATAGTCCAATGGATAGATGAGTGACGGATACCGTGGATGCGACGAGCCTCGGGGACGATCAATGATGAGTTCTGTTGACTGAAGTAATAAATCCAGATTTGTCCAAAACGATTCTTCCAAGAGTGGCTCCTCTCTTCATTTATTAACTACGCCTGCTTAAGTGAGCGATTGCCTTTGTTCTAAGACAACTCGCAATGTTCCAGATTCGTGACCACCGAATCTTGCTGCAATCTGCGAGGAAGCGCCTAACGAATAAAGGATTGATCCCATAAAAGACTGGGACCCTGTGCGGCAGGAATAACGAAAGTCTAAAAAAAGGCAAATATGCGCCGCCGTATCTGTCCAAGTTGAACTAAACCGCACGCCCGAGACATCAGCCTGCCAGGTATTTGGAGTTTACATAGTGCTGCGCAAGCAGTGATGTCAATTCAGCCCGGCTAGATACATCGGCGAAGACCCATATCTGGCGTTGATAAGTAATTGTACATCGGAAAGATAAACATAGTTGTGTGTTTCAGAAGCGAGGTGGTTAATGGCCAGCTCACTTTTTGATTCTCGTTTGCTATAAATCGAATATCAGTGAGTGTTGAATAATTATCATGAGAGGTAAAATCCTATGACAATGGCAACGCATTCCCGAAATCAAAAAAATGATTATCGCAGAGTCTTTGAGGCGGCTCTACGCTTGTCATCAGAAGAACAGAGGCGCTTACGGGATGAATTGGCCAAACTCTCGGATGTTCGCCTGGTTGCCCCAGTAAGTTCAAAAAGTGCAAAGCGCGAGGGCAAAGCACTGGCTGACCAGGTGCGCGCCGAACTGGCTGCCGGGAAGAGCGAAACTTCTTCCTTGGATGAGGCTATGCAGCATCTTCGTTTTCATTTCAGGCAGAGATTTTTGATAAATATCCCGGTTTTAGTACGGGAACGCCCATTTGAGCGAATGCTCGCTCACCGAGCCGCGTTTATGGATGCCTTGATCTTGGGTTTGGCAGAACGCGCACCTGATGCGGAAGTATTCATTACCTGGAATGCGCGGCATTTTAAAGGCAAGTCATCTCTGAAGGTGCTGACACCCCAAGAGTTTTTGGTATAAGGCTGATAACAACACACGCTCCTTGCCAATCGACTGGGAGCGTGGATTTTAGAAGGTCGCTTTTCCTACCCACAGTAAATTTAGCGCCGGCGATTTGATTCTGGGATCTACCCTCTCAACGTCCAAACACACATATATAACGTGCAGCCTTGGGGGCACAAACCATATGGAGCACGAATTCCACATGGTTTTTTTATTTAAGCGGTGCGAGGTTGAAGTCTACAGCCTACATACCGAAGAAAAGCGACCATTCCCTCGCTGGCCAAGGAGTTTGGGTTGTCAGAGAAAAGCGTTTGGGGGATTTGTACGAGAATGAGGAGTATCTCGCAGGTTGATGATGTTTAGAATGTACCAACTCGCAATTGCGTTCCTTGGGGTATATCCTAGCGTACCCACATCATTATTGGATGTCCAAGAGCATTTTAAATGAAAATTTTCCCACTTGACAATTATTCAAATAGGTATAAAATAATAATAGGATTTACTAATTCGTATTACCGATCTGTTAAACTTATGCCAACCAAACCTAAAAAACACGTTGTCACCATGATGGATGTTGCTCGTCTCGCCGGGATTTCCCAAACCACGGTTTCTTTTGTTATCAATAACGCTGAGACCGCCAACATCCCGGATGAGACCCGACAGCGTGTGATGCAGGCAATTGCCGAGTTGGGTTACCGGCCCAATGTCCTGGCGCAAGGGTTGCGCATGCAGCGCTCCGGCATTTTTGGATTTGTTACTGATCAAATCGCGATCACCCCCCATGCGGGGAAAATCTTTGAAGGCGCGCAGGATGTTGCCTGGGATAACGAGAAGATCCTGATGCTTGTGAATACAAAATCCAACGCCGATTTGGAAGCCACTGCCATTAATCTGCTGCTCGGCCGGCGCGTGGAAGGGATTATTTACGCCACCATGTACCATCGTCCAACGATATTGCCGCCCAGTTTACGTGAAATCCCCACTGTCTTGCTGGATTGCTTCGTGGAAGATGGCCAGTTGCCCTCCGTGGTGCCTGATGAATTTGGTGGTGGATATGCTGCCGTGAAGTTTTTACTCGAAAAAGGTCATCGTCGGATCGGTTTTGTTAATCACGTTCTGGATATACCCGCTGCTACTGGACGACTGGAAGGCTATAAATCTGCCCTGAATGATTATGGCATTTCATTTGACCCTGAGTTGGTTTGTTATGATGAGACCCGCCAGGATAATGGCTACCAATGCGCGCGCCAGCTTTTGCAAAAAGAAAATCGCCCCACTGCCCTGTTTTGTTTCAACGACCGCACGGCGATGGGCGTTTATGATGCAGTCCGAAATCTGGATTTAAAAATCCCGGAGGATGTGGCAGTGGTTGGTTTCGATAACCAACAAATTATCGCGGCCAACCTCTATCCACCATTAACTACCATGGAATTACCCCACTATCAGATGGGTGTCTGGGCTGTCCAAAAGCTTGTCGAGATTCTTTCGGGTATCGAGCAGGCAAACCCACTTCAACACAAAATGCCCTGCCCGTTGGTCGAAAGGGCATCTGCGTGATTTGCATATATTCAAGTTTCGAGGTGTTTTTTTTTGGGTTATTAGTAATACGATTTACTAATAGCCCAGCGCAATTGTCCGACCTGAAACCTCAAGGAGGTTGTTAATAAAAGATAATAAAAAGGGAAGTCAATCATTCACGACCATCAACCAACCCTGTTCTATATTCTGGAGGAAATATGAAATCAAAAGTTTGGAATATTCTTTCTGTAATGGCTATTTTTGCCATGCTCCTGGCTGCCTGTGCCCCTGCGGCCCCCACCGCTGAACCAACCACGGCCCCCGTTGCCGCCGCAGCAAAAGCCACGGATGCGCCAACCGCCGTTCCTGCTGCTGCCGAAGCCACCCAGGCACCCGCCACAGAAAAAACAAAACTCAGCATGTGGTATCACGGTGCTGGTAATAAAACCGAAAAAGATGTGCTGCTTGGAGTCATTAACGATTACAATGCCTCTCAGGACCAGTATGTCGTTGAAGTGCAAGATTTCCCGCAAATCAGCTACAACGAATCGGTGGTCGCGTCTGCCCTGGCAGGCAACTTGCCAGATATTATCGACGTTGATGGTCCTGTCATGCCAAACTGGGCCTGGGCAGGCTACATGGCTCCGCTTGATATCCCACAAGATAAACTCGAAAAATTCCTGCCCACAACGATTGGTAAGTGGAACGGCAAAGTCTATGCAGTAGGGTTGTGGGAAGCCGCTTGTTCCATGTACGCGCGCAAGTCGGTGCTGGATAAGTATGGTATCCGGATCCCGACCCTCAAAGAACCGTGGACTCTAAAAGAATTCAATGCAGCGCTGGAGACCCTGAAAGCATCTGGCGAGTATGAAAATGTCCTTGATTTGGGCATGGCCTGGAAAGGTGAATGGTATCCTTATGGTTTTTCGCCCTTCCTGCAGAGCTTTGGCGGCGATATTATTGACCGCTCCACTTTCACAACCGCCGAAGGTGCTTTGAACGGGCCCGAAGCCATTGCTTTTGGTGAGTGATGGCAGAACCTGTTTAAGAAAGGCTATGTCTCTGGCACCACCCAGGATTCTGCTGACCGCGACACCGGTTTCATCGATGGTAAATATGCCCTGCAGTGGAACGGTAACTGGGCTGGCGGGTTGGCTGCGGAAAAGTTAGGCGATGACCTGCTGATTCTGCCAGCGCCGAACTTTGGCAATGGCGCGCGAATTGGCGCTGGCAGTTGGCAATTTGGAGTATCTGCCAAATCGAAAAACATACAAGGCGCAACCGAGTTCATTGAATTTATGATGCAAGACAAGTACCTGGTCCAATTCTCGGACGTCACAGGCAATATCCCTGCCACCACCACCGCGGCCGCTGTTTCCAAAAACTTCGCGCCCGGCGCACCTTTCGAGATTTTCTTCAGCTACAGTGCCGCCCAGGCCACGCTTCGCCCGCCCACACCCGCTTATATGTCGGCTGCTTTGACCTTCGAGAAGGCGCTGGCCGACATCGCCAATGGCGCAGATGTTGTTACGGCCCTTGATACTGCGGTTGATGAAATTAACGCTGATATTACAGCCAACAAGGGCTATGGCTTTGACGGCTCGGTGGTTGGACCCTCAATTAAGGAAGATGCAATCGCCAAAGCGACTGCCAAATAGGTAAACCAGGTCTTGGTGTTTCCCTTTCTCCATTAGCGCAACCCTCTCCCGCCCGCAGACCGGGGCGGGAGAGGGAATAGGGGAAAACCCACAGGTTGAATTCTGGAAAGCGAAAATAGGAGCATTAATATGGCAGCAATCGCCAAAACAGAAAATCAGGGTCAGGCTTTTTCATCCAAAGGGATTAAAGACCGGTATCTGGAAGCGCTGGCCGCCTGGCTGATGGCCAGTCCCGCGGTAATACTTCTACTGGCTTTTCTGATCATTCCCTTTTTCCTCGCGTTTTACTATTCCTTTACCAACCAACGCCTCATCTCCCCCAATCCAACCGAGTTTGTGGGGCTGGCAAACTTTAAACAACTGCTCACTGTCAACGTTTTACGCCTCGATCCAATTGCGGATGCAGCCGGTCAAAAAGTTCTCGATGAAAGCGGAAACTTTACCTATCCCCGCGAGCGTGAATTCACCCGCAATAACCCCAAGTATCCTCAATACAACGGCCTTCAGAAATGGACAACCTGGGATATCGGCGAGAGCCGCTGGGTATTACTGGCTGGCGATGCTTTGTTTATGCGTTCATTGATTAACACTTTTTACTTTGCCCTGATAATTGTGCCGGGTCAAGCTGGTTTGGGATTACTACTGGCTTTGTTAATTAACCAACGCACCGCTGGCGTAAATTTTTTCCGCACCATTTTCTTCATCCCTGTTGTTGTTTCCATTGTTGTTGTTTCCATCCTTTTTCTTTTTTTTTATTATGGCGATAACGGCCTGGTCAACAATACCCTGGTATTTATCACCGGAGGTAGGTTTACACCGGTTGACTGGCTGGCTTCTCCGTCAACCGCCATGCCAGCCATCATGATCATGTCAGCCTGGCAGGCGGTGGGTATCCATATGGTCATCTGGCTGGCGGGTTTGCAGACCATCCCCGAAATATTGTACGAAGCCGCCAGCATTGACGGTGCCAATGGCTGGCAAAAATTTATATATGTGACCTGGCCTGGGCTGCGCAATACCGCTGTCTTTATCCTTGTTACCATTACTATTGCCGCCCTGGGGCTTTTTAGCCAAATCGATGTAATGACTCAAGGGGGTCCGCTGGACTCGACCACCACTGTTATTTATCAGGCTGTTCAGAAAGGCTATAAAATGCA
>CAZHWV010000187.1:0-6675 GCA_964536185.1 uncultured Anaerolinea sp.
TCTGCTGGCGCTCGATGTATATACCGGAATACTGCTACTTATTTTTTAACCCGTGTATACGTTTCTACGCCCACGGAATCGGTCCAAGTTAATTCATCGCCTACAATTTTAACCTGGATGGTGTATTTTTGATTTCCAAGATCAATCGATACGTGATCTAGATCAGTGACCAGATAATTAAAAGTAGCATCAGGAATTTGATTGGTGACGCCGGGAATGACACCCTTGCCATCCTCAAAAAACTCGATCGTATACCCTGATGAATTAGCCCAGTTCCCTACAATATTCGTAGATAGAGAACTTTTGTCCGTTTGACATGCTGACAACAGCATAATCACCAATATAAAAGTCAAGCCTAGACGACGCATCGACAACCTCGATTTGAAAATATAAAGCTCATTCTACCTTTCTTGCGAATATTCTGTCAACACAATAATCCCATTAACTTTTGCGTCGCACCATTGCACACCAGGATGCAGCAAATCAAGGGAAATAATTTCCAGCTGATCTGGAATCACCTGATATTCGGACAAAAGATCGGACAAGAGGACTATAGGAAAAGCCTCGAAGAAGATAAACTTGGTTTTCCGAGACCATATTTATCAAAAGCGAGGCTTCAAGGACAAGTTTATCAAAAACCAAGAATTTATGATGGAACTGTTCGACGATAATGAACAGGCAGAACGAGCAGGAGAAATCGGGGCGGCAATTCTTGAGGCGCGCTCGCTGCGAATGACGGACATAGCCGTGGCAATGGAAGGCCAAAGCGCGGCGGGCTACAAAAGGATTCAGCGTTTTCTGGGAAAAGCAGATCCTCGAACTGCCCTGTGGCGTTTATTTCAAGAAGAGGCTGCGTTTGTGATTGGCGATCCGACCGAGATAGAGCATCCACATGCTTGGAAAACAGCCTATGTGGGCAAGTTGAAAGACGGCAAGACCAGAGGCTTTTGGGCCTTGATCTTGGCCACCCCTTATCGAGGTCGGGCAATCCCCTGCGGGATGGTTACTTATTCATCGAAAACAATCGCACAAGGCCTGGACTCGCGCAATCTCAATCATTTTCGGGCATTCGCAGGATTGAAGGATATGCTGGGTGGGCGTCCATTGGTGTTGGATCGAGAATTCAGTTACTTGGAATTAATGCTCATTTTCTTCGAGGAGCAAATAAACTGGGTCATTCGACTGAACCTGCGCGCCAATCCGCCTAAATTCTATGATGACGATGGCAAGGAAGTAGGATTGACGATTTCACCAGGTGAAACTGTGATCATCAAGCATGTCTGGTACATGGTCAAAGCATGCGTGAATGTCATTGGCACTTGGAAGAAAGGTTTGGATGAACCGATGTGGGTAATGACTAATCTGGAGGCTAAGCAAGGCTTACGGATTTACTTTGCCCGCATGAAAATCGAAGAAACTTACCGCGACCTGAAAAGCTTGCTGGGGTTGACCAAGCTCATGAATAAACAGCAGGTTTATATGGAGAAAATGGTTGCTGACCTTCACGATCGGCTTACTCGTCGGGGAAGAATTGCGCGACTTGCTTTATGGCGAGCCAATCGCTGAGGATGAACTTGTGGAAGACAAGCAACGTATACCCGGTTCGCCTTCCCGTAAAAAAGGCAAAAAGTGGAAACGCTATTCTGGTCTGTTTGTCCTGCTCAAGCAAAAATGGACCATTTCGGATGCCCAGAAAGCGGATGTTCTCCAAGCCACTCTTGCTACTTTTCTAAAACTGGTTCATCCCCATGTCCGAACTTTTGTCTGAACTTCAGAATCACTTATTGACAAAGCCTTTACGTTGTGATATAAAAATTACTAACTATGTTAACTGTTGACAGAAAACAAGTTGAAGATATTGTTCATCCCGACGAACATGCTTTCCGCCCTCAATCATAACCAAATCGATTAATTCAAGGATGGAATTATGGAAGAAACCTCGGTTGAAACTTCAGTTGAAGGAAAAGTGTCTGCGCAAAGAGGAAATTTCATCCGTAGACTGATTGCAATCCCAGAAGTTGGTGTGCTGGCTACATTAGTGGGATTTATCATTCTGTTTTATTCTTTGAACCCAATTTTCCTTTCCCCCAATAATATAGCAACGATATTGAGAGCGATGTCTTTCGTTGGTGTTATAGCATTAGGACAGGTTTTCTTGATGGTTTCAGGTGAATTTGACCTTTCGGTTGGGGCTACTGCCGGGCTGGCTGCAATCGTATGCAGCTCCTTGATGGTAAGCTGGAACTGGGGAATTTTTCCCGCAGTTTTAGCCGGGCTCTTAACTGGAGCAGTAGTCGGACTGGTCAATGCCTTTGTTGTTCTAAAAATGGGCGTACCGGCCTTTATTGCTACGCTGGGAATGATGAATATCGCTAAAGGTTTGAACTATCTGATTTCAAAAGGTTATTCCATTTACCCGCTTCCAGAAGCGATCAATAATTTTGGCGTTGCGCAGCCCTGGAATATTTCCTGGAGTTTTTTCATCTTTATCGGGTTGGCAGTGGTTTTTGACCAGGCCTTACGCCGCACTATTCATGGAAGAAAATTGTATGCGGTTGGCGGTAACAAAGAAGTGGCGAATCTGGCCGGCATCAATGTGACTTTTATCAAAGCTTCCGGTTTTGTGTTGGTGGGAATGATGTCTGGTCTAGCGGGCATGCTACTGATGGCACGCATTATTACCGGCCAGCCAACCATTGGTCTGGGTTGGGAAATGAATGTAATCGCTGGTGTAGTCATCGGCGGCGTCAGCCTGTGGGGTGGTGTTGGCACGATTGCTGGCGCAGTAATTGGATTATTAATCATGCAAGTGGTCAATAACGGTTTGGTTGTTATTGATGTTGACCCTTACTGGCAGACGGTGGTAATCGGTGTAATTATGATCGTGGCGGTATTTATCGACCTACTTCGTCGAAAGGCCAAAGCAACCTCAGCTTGATTTATTCTTTTGATAGATCAAAACTGTTTCCTGGTATCAGAAAACAACGGAGTTCACCCACAAGGAGGCATTGAAACGATAAACAGCATTTGTGCAGGATTTGGCTATTGTTTGCCTCTCAAGAATATGGGATCGCGTTCAGTCAAATTTCAATAAGGAGAAGTCGAGAATGAATGTCAGAAAAGTACTATCTCAGTTGCTTGCGCTATTAATGATTGCGGTCATGGTGATCTCTTGTGCGCCACAACCAACCCCGGCCCCAACAGCCGCAGCTCCTGCTGCTGCAACTCCAGCTGCTGCAGCAGCAGCACCAACCCAGAACCCAGCCTTGGGTGTGCCTGGCAAGGTGCTGTACAACGTAGGTTTCTTGAAAGGCCACCCGGTGATCCGGCTGATGACGTTAGGCTTCGTAGTTGGTTGCGAAGAGCTTGGCTACAAGTATAAACTGCTGCTCTCCGATGGCTCTGACTATGCTCAAATGTCGGCCTCGATGGAACAGGCGATTGCCGAAAAAGCAGATGGCATCGTAACATTTGCCTCCGACCCGTCGTTGAAACCGGTGATTGACCGAGCCGGCAAAGCGAGCATTCCATTGGTTTCAGCGCACTTCCCGGCAGCTGAAGGCGATTATCCGGGCCTGACCGCCTGGGTGGCTGCTGATACAGTCAAGTATGCGCAGGATGTGGCTGCAGCCATGGGTGCTGAACTACAGAAACGTGGCATCAAGAGCGGCACGATTGCAGTTACCCAAGGCAACTTCAATACTGTTGAGAACCTGGTAGCGAAGACCTTCACGGCAGATATGAACAAGAACTTCCCCGAGTTCAAGGTGTTGGCAGCGCAGGAAGAAGGATTTGACCCGCCTGTGGCAATCGCGAAGGCTTCGGCGATCATCAGCGCGAATCCCGACATTGTTGGCGCTATGTCCACAACGGGAGCTGGCCCGACCACTTGGGCGCGCGGTGCGGAAGAGACTGGCAAGAAAGATGGCGAAATCGTCATCATCAGCATGGACTACACTCGTCCCAATCTGGATCTGGTGAAAGCTGGCAAGGTTTTCGGCCTGGTTGGACAACCGTTATTCCAGGAATTCCACGATGCAGTCTACATCCTGGACAAGGTCTTCAAGGGCGAGAAGTTTGATTACGCCAATCCAATGGTAGCCCCAATCATCACACAGGCAACCATGGATACGTACTACAAGTTGAACGATGATGTTGAGGCCAAGTTGGGCGCTGGCGCTAACGCAGCTGCCGTTGCTCCGACCGCAGTCGTGGGTGTGCCTGGCAAGGTGCTGTACAACGTAGGTTTCTTGAAAGGCCACCCGGTGATCCGGCTGATGACGTTAGGCTTCGTAGTTGGTTGCGAAGAGCTTGGCTACAAGTATAAACTGCTGCTCTCCGATGGCTCTGACTATGCTCAAATGTCGGCCTCGATGGAACAGGCGATTGCCGAAAAAGCAGATGGCATCGTAACATTTGCCTCCGACCCGTCGTTGAAACCGGTGATTGACCGAGCCGGCAAAGCGAGCATTCCATTGGTTTCAGCGCACTTCCCGGCAGCTGAAGGCGATTATCCGGGCCTGACCGCCTGGGTGGCTGCTGATACAGTCAAGTATGCGCAGGATGTGGCTGCAGCCATGGGTGCTGAACTACAGAAACGTGGCATCAAGAGCGGCACGATTGCAGTTACCCAAGGCAACTTCAATACTGTTGAGAACCTGGTAGCGAAGACCTTCACGGCAGATATGAACAAGAACTTCCCCGAGTTCAAGGTGTTGGCAGCGCAGGAAGAAGGATTTGACCCGCCTGTGGCAATCGCGAAGGCTTCGGCGATCATCAGCGCGAATCCCGACATTGTTGGCGCTATGTCCACAACGGGAGCTGGCCCGACCACTTGGGCGCGCGGTGCGGAAGAGACTGGCAAGAAAGATGGCGAAATCGTCATCATCAGCATGGACTACACTCGTCCCAATCTGGATCTGGTGAAAGCTGGCAAGGTTTTCGGCCTGGTTGGACAACCGTTATTCCAGGAATTCCACGATGCAGTCTACATCCTGGACAAGGTCTTCAAGGGCGAGAAGTTTGATTACGCCAATCCAATGGTAGCCCCAATCATCACACAGGCAACCATGGATACGTACTACAAGCTGAACGATGATGTTGAGGCCAAGTTAGGCGCTGGCGCTAACGCAGCTGCCACACCGAAACCATAATTTCCACAGCCAGGGGCAGGCGCGTAACACACGCCTGCCCCTTTCCCTGCACAAGTATGTGTGAAGCATTCAGAATCAGTTTTAGGAAAATATTAGGGTGTTCATATGGAAAGAAAAATCCTATTGGAGATGAGTCACATCACCAAAAAGTTTCCTGGTGTTGTAGCCCTTAACGATGTAACCTTTCAGGTAAGGCAGGGCACCATTCACGGCCTGGTGGGCGAAAACGGCGCAGGAAAATCAACATTGATGAAAATCCTTTCCGGTCATTATCGAACTGGAATGTATGATGGGAATCTCATCCTCAATGGGAACACCTTGAATTTGCGATCGCCCAATACAGCCTTACTTCAGGGAATTGGGGTGGTGCCTCAAGAAATTAGCGTAATCCCTGAGTTGACGGTAGCAGAAAATATCGTTGTTGGACGGTGGAATGATCACAAGAGTTCATTCGTAAATAATCAATCGTTTACAAAAAGGGTAGAGAAATTTTTGGACCAGCATGGCATAAATCTAAATCCATGGCAAATCGTTTCCAAGTTAACGGCTGCCCAAAAACAAGAAGTCATGATCGCCCGAGCTCTTTTTACAAACCCAAGTATATTAATCTTGGACGAGCCGACTTCATCACTTTCTCTGACCGAAATAAATGTATTATTCAAAACCCTGAATAATTTGCGTGATAAAGGTGTCACTTCCGTATTTATTACGCACAAACTATCCGAGATATTCGAGCTCACAGATAGTGTTACCGTTCTTCGGGATGGCATTGTGGCTGGCAACTTCGCGCGTGAAGATTTTGATGAAAATACCATCATCTCGGCCATGGTGGGTCGCAAGATCGAGCATTTATATCCGACACGATCATCCGTATTTTCAAATACAGATGAAGTGTTTCGTGTCGAAAATCTGGCGATTGCCCATCCGACGATTGCCAATCGTAATTTAGTAGAAAATATCAATTTCTCTTTGTATAAAGGTGAAATTTTAGGCATCGCAGGGCTGGTAGGTTCAGGACGATCCGAAGTGCTAAATGCAATTTACGGACGTTTGAATGCCAGTAAAAAGCTGTTTGTTGATGGTCAGGAAATTCACGTTAATAATACTACCGCCGCTAAACAAGCTGGGATTGCCCTTGTGACTGAAGATCGCAAGGTCGATGGGATCATTCCTGAACTCACCATCCGTCCGAATATAACAATTAACAACCTGGAGTTAATTTCTTCTTCAATCCTGCTCAATGTCGGCAAAGAGAAGCAAATTGCCCAGGAATATGTGAACAATTTAAATGTAAAAGCACCTTCAATTGAAACCCTGGTTATCAACTTGAGTGGTGGTAATCAACAAAAAGTTGTCATTGGTCGCGTGCTTTTAGGGAAACCGAAAATCCTATTATTGGATGAGCCAACCAAAGGTGTAGATGTTGGTGCAAAGAACGAAATATACAACATCATGCTAGATCTGGTATCTCAGGGGCTCTCAATTATTATGGTTTCTTCTGAGCTACCGGAGTTGCTTGCCA
>CAZHWV010000188.1:0-6652 GCA_964536185.1 uncultured Anaerolinea sp.
ATAGTGCCCAAACCTTACCATATTTTCCCTGCTCTTTTCAAATTTGGAATTGCTGATCACAATGCAACCTATTCTGCAAAACTACGTATTTCATGTTAAACTTACCAATTGCTCACCGGAAGGAGTTTAGTATGAATGATAGTCCTGGATGTCTCTCTGGTTTACTGAAGCTTTTTTTTATCGAAAAAATATTTGACTGGTTACAAGGGAAATTTGGATTTGGGCGTGGCGGTTGTTGCGGTTGCGGTTGTGGCGTGATTATGTTTATCATTTTTGTCGGACTGGTTTGTTCCGTGCTAACTGGCACCGATTGGACGCATATCGGCTTCTGATGCGCCGCAGCTCAGTTATTTTTATATTCTTGCTTACATCCTTCCATCTGTGGATTACTATCCCGCGGACCGTTTTTGCACAAGAAATATCACCCACGCCAGTCCTGTTCACACCCTCGGCGACCGAGACCGAACCATTACCCCCGGTTTTCCGTGCTTCCAATGGCATTATTGAGCCAAATAATGGCGCTATACTTAGCGGTACTGTCCCAATTTCCGGAACAGCCAATGCAGCCTGGGCTTTGGCCTTTTCGTATGCAGAAAACCTTTCTGAAACTTGGTTTCCTCTTGCTCAATCTGGGGATCCTGTGTTTAATGAAATACTTGTTTCCTGGGAGACTAATAACCTGACCGACGGGTATTACCTTTTACGCCTGAGCATATTTGCTGTTGATGGAAAGCAGGATTTTGTAACACAAGTTAATGTTAATAATGGCACACCAATCGAAACAGCCATTCCAACGCCGATGTTGACATTAGAGACAAATTCAACATCGATATCATTGACCATGACTCCCAGTTTTCCTACAATTTCGGCCACAAATACGATAATAGCAACGGATATAGTTAATTCCACTGATATCGTTTCAGACCAGGTGACTTTGATACCCAGAAATTCACCAACAGACCACCCATTGCTTTTGAAGAATCCGGCAATACTCGATCCCAAAGAAATATTGATCAATCTGGGGAAAGGCATATTGGCAGTTGTGTTTGTGTATGCTTTGGTAGGCTTGATCTTTTTCGTGCGGCGCAAGTGATTGAGAAATTTCTTTCTTTATTCAAACCAACGGAAAATATGACTGATATTATGCCTTATCTTGTAATTGGTTTGGGCAATCCTGGTCGGGAATATGCCAAAACTCGCCATAATATAGGCTTTATGCTTGTCGACCGCATCACCTTGCGGCTGAATGCGCGTGGGATGAAGCTTCAGTCGAAAGCAATCGTTATTTCGACTCAATATGAAAGTCAGAAATTAATCTTCGCCAAACCGCAGACATTTATGAATCTTTCAGGCCAGTCTGTGCAGGGATTAGTACGCTTCTATAAATTACCACTCGAGCATGTACTGATTGCACACGATGATTTGGATTTGCCGATTAGCACAATTCGATTACGCCCTGGTGGAGGAGCTGGTGGTCAGAAGGGTATTAAATCGACCATTGATCAATTGGGAACGCCAGAGTTCGCTCGTCTGCGATTGGGCATTGACCGTCCACCGGGCCGGATGGACGCCGCTGCATATGTACTGCAGGAATTCTCTTCAAAGGAACTGCAAACCGTGTCCGAGACGCTTGACCGGGCAGCAGATGCCGCGCTGACCTGGGTTACGGAAGGGCTGAATGCGGCGATGAATAAATTTAACGGCTTGGTCGAATCTAAGTAATGTACTTCTGGATGGGTTAATCCCTGGTTTAATGGAATACCTTCTTCGTCACCTTCGTTCTACCCCTGAATATCAAGCCCTTTTGCGCTCAATGCAGGAAGACGTCAGGCTGCCCGGCCTTGGGCTGGCGCGGGCTGCTCGCTTGCCTGTGTTGGCAGCGTTGCACGGAGATTTGAACCGACCCATTTTTGTGCTTACAGATCGCGCTGATCACGCATTGGCTGTCTTTGACGAATTGAGCTTCTGGGCGCCGTCCGCGACTCGTTACCTGTTTTCAGAGCCAAATCCGTTGTTTTATGAAGATGCGGCCTGGGGCAATGTAACCCGCAGAGAACGCCTGCAGGCGTTGACAGCATTAGCGGCTTATCATTTGCCGTTTGCCGAAAAACCTTTAACTCCACCGATTATTGTGGCCTCGGCGCGGGCTGTAATGACACGTACACTGCCTCGACGTGATTTTCTCAAGGCGAGCAAACGCCTTTCCGTGGGACAGGAGATCCAACCGGATATTCTCATCCGCCAATGGGCGAATGTTGGTTATCAGGCAGTAGAAATTGTGGTTGAACCGGGCCAGTTTTCTAGGCGTGGGGGTATTCTGGATGTTTGGGTAACGGCAGATTCGCTTCCAGCTCGCCTGGATTTTTTCGGTGATGAGATCGAATCAATTCGGCGTTTTGATCCGGCCTCGCAACGGACAGTCGCAAAATTGGACCACCTCCTGATTACCCCTGCGCGAGAATATATTGAAAATGAACAATATTCAAGCCAGCAAGCCATACTCGCGGAAAGTGAGGTTTCGGAGTTTTTTATCCCGGTCCTGCACCAATTTTCAGCGTCCATCCTTGATTATCTTCCGCAGCGTTGTCTTGTATTCGTGGACGACCTATCTTTATCCGAGACCATGGTTACAGAGATCGAAGAGCAGGCGGTTAAATTCCGTCAAGAGTCAATTGGGGAAGGTACTCTTGCAGCGAGTTTTCCAGTACCGTATTTGACGTGGTCGGAGGTTCTGGATTCCATCCATTCTCATCCGTGGCTGGAACTCGGACATGGAAACCAGGAAAGCGATGCTTTTTCAATCAGGGAATTGTTCGGTCACGACCAAAGATTTGGGGGACGCCTGAGACCGTTTATCGAATACCTGATAGCAATCACTGGACAGGGTGATTGCGTAGTAGTGGTATCCCGTCAGCGCGAACGTTTGGAAGATATTTGGAAGGAGCAAGTCAAAAATCAATACGAGTTGGGTGGCGCACAGCCTGTGCTGGAAGAGAAAATCCAATTTGTAGAAGCTTCACTTTCCGAAGGCTGGGTTCTTGCGCCTGAGTCCAATTTGCCGATCCATTTAATAACTGATTCTGAAATCTTTGGCTGGGAACGTCCCATGCCACGGACAACCCGGCAACAAGCAAGCAGCGCCGTTGAAGCGCCAGAATCCGCTTTCGCGGATTTACGAGCCGGGGATTATGTTGTGCATGTTGATTATGGTATTGGTCGGTTTGTGGGGCTGGTTCGCCGTGTGCTGGATAAACACGAGCGGGAATTTTTGGTAGTTGAATATGAAAGCGGTGACCAGGTATTTGTTCCGGTCTTTCAAGCTGACAGACTGACGCGCTATATTGGTACTGAGGGAGGTTTGCCGAAGGTTACCAGATTGGGGACGCAGGAATGGACGAACGCGAAAGCGAACGTCAAAGAAGCAGTGCAGAAAGTTGCCGAGGAGTTACTCGAGTTATATGCCAAACGCCAGACAATAAGTGGTTTTGCCTACAAACCGGATACTCAATGGCAAAAGGAACTGGAAGATAGTTTTCCATATGTAGAAACACCAGATCAGGTAAGTGCGATTGCTGCGATTAAACGGGATATGGAAACAGCTCGTCCGATGGATCGCCTCCTTTGTGGGGATGTGGGTTATGGAAAAACAGAAGTGGCGTTACGCGCTGCGTTTAAGGCTGTGCAGGATGGAAAGCAAGTGGCTGTATTGGTGCCTACCACTGTTTTAGCGCAGCAACACTTTGAGACTTTTCGACAGCGGTTGGCGGCCTATCCGGTAAACGTGGAGATGCTTTCACGTTTTAGAACCCAACGCGAGCAGAGTGAAATCATCCGGAAGCTGCTGCTCGGTCAGGTGGATATTCTCATCGGAACGCACCGGTTGATCTCGCAGGATGTGGAGTTTTTGGACCTGGGTTTAGTCATCATCGATGAAGAACAACGCTTTGGCGTAACACACAAGGAACATCTCAAAAAACTACGCACTGAAGTGGATGTGCTCACGCTAACGGCGACCCCCATCCCGCGTACGCTTTATATGGCTTTGACAGGTGTACGTGATATCTCAAACCTCAATACACCTCCAGAAGAACGATTGCCTGTAATAACTCACATTGGGCCATATTCGCCCAGATTGGTGCGCCAGGCGGTATTGCGTGAATTGGAACGGGGTGGGCAGATATTTTTCGTTCACAACCGTGTGCAGACTATCCATGCCATGAAAATGCATCTGCAGAAGCTCGTTCCCGAGGCCCGTATCGGCATTGGGCATGGCCAATTGGATGAGAAAGAACTGGCTTTGGTCATGCACCAATTTACCGAGGGCCAGATCGATATTTTGCTATCAACCACAATCATAGAGAGCGGCCTTGATATCCCAAACGCCAATACCCTCATTCTTGATCGGGCTGACACTTTTGGCTTAGCCCAGCTTTACCAGTTACGTGGGCGCGTGGGCCGGGCGGCCTCGCGGGCTTATGCTTACTTTTTTCGCCACAGGAAGAAAGCGCCAACTATCGAAGGGCAGGAACGCCTGGAGGTGATTGCCGAAAATACGCAGCTTGGTGCAGGTTACTCAATAGCCATGCGCGATCTTGAAATACGCGGGGCTGGGGAATTGCTTGGGATGCGCCAGTCCGGACAAATTTCATCCGTGGGTTTCCACCTTTACACGCGGATGCTGGCATCCGAGGTGAAAAAGTTACGCCGTGCGATGATGGCTGTCGCAGATGGACAAGTAGCAGGCACACAGCCAATCATGATTATTCCTCCTGGGGGACCTTTTTCCACCTTTGAAGAAGAACTCAAGGAACCTGTAACTGTCGATCTGCCACTTGCCATAGGTATTCCTGCCACTTATATTCCCAACCAGGATATCCGCTTGCGGTTGTATCGTCGTATTGCCAGTCTGCGCGAGGAAAGTGAACTTGAGCCGCTGATGGCAGAATTCAGCGATCGGTTTGGCCCCCTGCCGGATATGTTCCAGAACTTGTTTTATCAAATGAGGGTCAAGCTGGCATCAGATGCCGCCGGATTGCTCTCGGTTAGCACTGAGGCAGGTCAGATTATTTTACGATATCCGGCTCTGACAGAAAACATGTCTCAAAGGATGCTCTCAGATCTGGGTCCGAGTGTGCGCGGTGGGAAAAATGCTTATTGGTGTAATTTCTTGAAGGATGAGGCTTGGCAGGACAGGCTGCTGGATTTATTGGACCGATTGAAAGCCAAAGTGATTACGATTTCGTCCTAATTACAGCGTAAATTAAGAAACTTGAAAATTCTTGTTATCGGCCTGAACTACAGAATAAAGCGAATTCAATAGCTTTTTTCTGGCGTTCGATTGCGTGAAATGCTGAACGATTTGAACAAATCTTCGTCTATGCTTGCAAAAAATTTTGTACACCCGGCTTGGGTAGTAGGCAGACGGAAACCGGGGAGTATGTTTTTCGCCAGTTGTAGAGGCCGGGTTGGGTCAAGGCGGATTCGGTCAGGTTGTCGATAAATTTGATCGTCATCCAGCGTGTTTGGGGTTTGGAGACGGTGAGTGCGGGTAACAGGCTTTCCAGGTACGGGGCGACCAGTTCGGGGCGTTTTTCGGCGACGAGTTCGACAACTTTGGCCGCGCCGGCGCGGACCTGCTTGGATGCTGAGGCGGAGGCATTGAATGATGCCAGGGCGATACACTCGGTCAGTATTTCTGTTTAGCCTTCTTGTAACACTTTCGCGGCCAGTGTTTTTCCTAGCGCGCTGGAAACAATACCCTTATTGGTCGATAATTGTTCAAAGATACTCATGGCTGATTTTCCTGTTCCCGTTATGATCTTACCGGCTCACCGGGTGTCGCAGGATGGTCTTGAGTTTGGCTGGGTCGGCCAGCATCGGATTGCCCATGTAGATTTCGTGGTGTTTGCCAGTCTTTTGCAGACCCTCGGCCTGGATGAAGGCGTCCATTTTTTCAACGGTGGCCGGCTCGGCTGAGTAAGGTCCGATGTGCATCATCTGGACGCTGAGACCCTCGTGAAACGGTTCGAGTCGCAGCCGGGAAAAGGCTTCCATGTCACCCTTCTTTTTGCGTAATTTGGCAAGGGCTCCAGTAAACTGATCAGGCGTGATCAGGTCGGGCTGCATGATCTGAACGGTATAAAACCAGTTGTCCTTGATGTTAATATCGAAGCGGCCATCCTCGACCCACCACAAACCTTCTAGCATCATGACGGGGTAATCGAGCGGGTCGGTGGGGCGTTGCTTGAGCATAAACTTGAGGGTGTAGGCCGCAGAGTAGAGCGCTTGCATGTTTTCCTGGAAGCGCGGCGAATCACTGGGGCCGTGCCCGGGTTCGATGGCCCCGTCAATTCGCAGGAAGTTCAGGCGCGGGACTTCCACCAGCTGTGGGGTTTTGGCAGATGGATTGTAGAGAACCTTGAATTCTTTTTTCAGGTCGAGCTTTTCCATTGGAAACTCCTTAGACCTCTTGCAAAAGTCGGTTAGCTGGCCATCTTGAGTTCGAGATTGTAGATGGCCGCAATCAAATTGAAACGCAACCCAAATTGCTTGCGCCGGTTCCGATAGCGTTCGTATAAAATGCGAAAGATCTTTAACCTGCGAATGACATTTTCAACAAAGATGCGTTCTTTGGATATTTCGCGATTGCTCG
>CAZHWV010000189.1:0-6645 GCA_964536185.1 uncultured Anaerolinea sp.
TTCACGACTTGCCGCCAGGGCCAAGCCCTCATCGCCATCGCTACCTTCAATCACCTCATAACCTGCAGCTTCGAGGAATTTCCGTAATTTAATCCTCTGATACATCGAATCGTCCACTAATAAAACTCGTGCCATTTCTCCTCCTTGGGCTGGGAAATAATAAGCATGATCAGGTTCTAATGAATTTGAGACTATCTGTTAACTTGTAAATAGCTTACAAAAATTGGGTATTTGCTGCCATAAAAATTTCATGAAAGTTGTGGAAAAACTGTATTCAGAGGTCATTCGCGTCATCTGGCGCGGATTCAACCATCAGGGCGAACCGTCTGCCAGCGCAGAGGACATCGAAAACCGGAGAAAACTGATCGAGACACCCAGTGCGCGCCGCGACCTGAAAACTGTTATCCAGGCGCCCAACGGGGATTTTGTCGCATTCTGTGGCATGTTTTACGAGCCGACCGGTAAATTTGCCTATGTCGAGCTGGTCGCCACTGCCCCGGATTTCCGCCGGCTGGGGCTGGGCAAAGCTGCCGTGCTCGAAGGCATACGCCGCTGTTCAGTTCTGGGCGCGACTGCGGCGTATGTTGGCAATGATCTGCCGATTTATCGGGCGGTAGGTTTCAAAAAGGTTTATAACAGTGAGTGCTGGGTGAATCAACTGGCGGATGAAGAATCCTCCACCCGGGCATTTTTTGTAAATTTGACTGCCATAGTTGATTTATTGTATACCGATTACAAATATTTTCAGTCTGGTTTTGGCAATCATCCGTTCCGAGTCCCTGGGGCATTTATAAACTCCTGCCCAATTCTCAACAACCTGTCCGGCCGTGTACGCCGGCTGGGCCGCAATTCCCTTTCCGAAAATCCTGCAACTTGCCCTGCGATGATGCTGAGAGCAGCGCCATCATGAGAACTTCAGGCGCATAAATATGAAAATTGAACGCCGTCAAATGAGCTGGTACGTCTCAGTCCTGCTCTACCGCTACAGTCTGTACACTCGCCATGAACTGTTGGATTTGCTGACTCAAGTTGCGACAGGCAAGCTGGTTGAGATCATCCCCAGCCAGCAAGGCGCCTATAACCTGCTGCCAATTAAGGGTTGATGCCAATCTGCGCTGGAGCCTGACCAGGGTTAAAATTAAGGATCACCACTATCCAACCGGTTGCGGATCTCGGCGAACTTGGGCTTAACCGCTACGAAGGCCTCAATCATTGCCGGGTCAAAGTGCCGCCTGGCACCGTCCAGGATGATCTTGACGCTTTTCTCGTGCGTGAAGGCAGGTTTGTAAGGGCGTTTGGATCGCAAGGCATCATACACATCCGCTATCGCCATGATCCGGGCTGCGAGCGGGATCTGTGCGCCCGCCAGCCCGTCGGGATAGCCGCTGCCATCCCAACGCTCATGATGAGAGCGAACAATTGCAATCCCCATTTTGAGCAGGCTGTTCTGCGGATATTGGTTGTGGGCGCTTTTCAGAGTCTCTGATCCGATCAGGGTATGAGTCTTTATGATCGCGAACTCTTCTGGGGTGAGCGGGCTGGGCTTCAAAAGGATGATGTCTGGAATGCCGACCTTGCCGATGTCGTGTAGGGCTGAAGCATGGTAGATATTTTCGATAAAGGCATCGTCGATAGTACCCGCGAAACTGGGATTGTCGCGTAGTTTTTCGGCCAGAATTTTGCAAAAGGTCTGCGCGCGCTCAACATGCGCGCCGGTGACATCATCCCGGGTTTCTGCAAGTTTCGCCAGCGCGACGATGGTTGCCAACTGCGAGTGCGAGATTTCTGCAACCTTTTCCCTGACAAGATCTTCCAAGGCCAGATTATGCTTTTCCACTTCGAGTTGCAGCCTACGCAAGTGCAGGTGTGTCTCCACCCGCGCACAAACCTCCTCGAACTGGAACGGCTTTGTCACGTAATCCACTGCGCCTGCGGAAAAGGCCTTGACCTTGTCAGCAGTCTCGATCATGGCGCTAATGAATAACACTGGAATGTCCTTCAATTTTTCATCGGCTTTGAGGCGCTTGCAAACCTCGTCCCCGTTCATCTCTGGCATATTCATATCCAGCAGGATCAGGTCAGGTGGGTCGGCCTGGGCCGCCAGCAGAGCCAGCTTCCCGCTCCGCACCGGGCGCGGTTCATAGCCGCGCTTCTGGAGCAGCGTGGCCAGCAATTCCAGGTTGGCAACCACATCATCCACGATCAGGATGCTGGGAATCACCTGGGCTGCAATTTTTTCTGTCATCATACTTGCCTTCTTTGGTTTGTAAATTTTTTAATCAAAATTACTATTCAGGCTTTTTGCGTTTCTAGGCTGATTAGAACGCGGATAAGATCTGATGTGGCGGATTCTCACTGTATCAAGGTTTCATACTCGAACCGCGCCACAACCTCGCGCAGCAGAGAGCGAATTTCAGGGTCGAGCCCCGCGAACTGCTCGATCAACTCAAACAAATACATCTGGCGACCACGGATTGCGGCCTGGTGCAGCTGCTGCCTGAACTCCGTAGGCAGGCTTGCCAGCCTCTCGCGGGTCAAAGTGGATGCCAGGGCGTTGGTTGGCTTTGGCGCAGCTTCTGCCTCGGCATAGATGTAACGCACCCCGGTCAGCAGTCGGATTTTTTCGAATAATTCGTTCTGCCGGAAGGGCTTGGTCAGGAAGTCATCGGCGCCAGCCGCCAGGGTTTGCTGGCGGGTTTGAGCCGTGGCGCTGGCGGTCAGGGTGATGATCTTGACCTGGTCGCCGCCCGAACTGCTTCGAATCTGGCGGATGGCTACATCCCCATCCATGCCGGGCATACGTACGTCCATCAGGATCAATTGCGGGCGCCAGCTTGCAAATTCCGCCACGGCTTCCTGGCCGTCCTGGGCCTCGCGCAGCTCAAAGCCGGCCTCCCCCAACAAATCAACCAGCAGCTTGCGGTTATCTTCGATGTCATCGACCACCAACACCTTGCAAGCGGGAGTGCCGGTCTGAATTCGCAGCACGCGGCGCTGATCGATCTGGCCGGCGATATCCGCCCCTGTGCCAGCCTGGACTGGTATCTCGAGTAGGAAGGCGCTGCCCTGGCTTGTTTGGCTGGTGACCGTCAGGTCGCCGCCCATCAGCCTCGCAAAGTGGCGGCTGATGGCCAGGCCCAATCCTGTACCCTGGCCGCTCTGACGGCCCGCCGCAGTTTGTTCAAAAGCCTCGAACAACTTTTCCATTTCTTTCGCCTCGATACCCGGACCGCTGTCTTCCACCAGGATCACCAGTTGCAGATTGTCTGCGCCGGCCTGCCCGCTGGCGCGCGGTTCAACCCAAGCGCCCAAGCGCACACCACCTGTGGTTGTGAACTTGACGGCATTGCTGAGCAGGTTGGTCAGCACCTGGCGCAGTTTTTGTTCATCGGCAACGATAAACTGTGGCAGGCGCTCAAGCCCGTCGACCTCAAAGCTAAGCTGCTGGGCTTCGGCTCTTTGGCGGAACACCGCTTCAAGGTCGCCTAACAGCGTCGGCAGACCGAAGGTCGTCGGCGACAGGCTCTGTTTCCCGGACTCGATCTTGGAAAGTTCCAGGATATCGTTGAGCAGCGCCAGCAGATGTTCCCCGCTGCGGTTGATCGTCTCGATGCGCTTTTTTTGCTGGGCGGTGAGTTGTTCATCCGGATCGGCTTGCATCAACTGCGCGAAGCCCAGGATGGCGTTCAAGGGTGTGCGGATTTCGTGGCTCATGTTGGCCAGGAACTGGCTCTTGGCCTGGTTGGCCAACTGGGCTTCAACCGCCAGTTGATTGGCCTGAACAATGGTCCCCTCCAGTTGGCGATTTATGGCGTTGATTTTCTTCTCGGCCTGCTCTCGTTCAGTAATATCGTAATTGGTCCCGGTCAAATAGGTTGGTTGGCCTGAGTTGTCGTACTGCAACTGAGCCAGGGCGCGCAGGGTATGGACGGTGCCGTCCGCCCAGATAACGTGAAACTTGATGTCGACTTCTTCTTCGCCGCGCAGCGCCATTTGGATTGCCAGGTCCGCTTGCTGCTGATCCTCCGGGATCAGGCTGGCCAGCCAGTTCTCGTACCTGCCGCCAAATGTGTCCGGGGTGACCCCGTACAGGCGATACATTTGTTCATCCCAGAACAGCGAACTGGTATTAATATCGTAATCCCAGATGCCTACGCCGCCCGCGTGCGTGGCCAAAGACAGGCGCGCGGCGACCTGCTTGAGCGCCTCTTTCGCCTTTTTTTGCTCGGTGATGTCCTCGGCCGAACAGACGACATATTTAATACTTCCTTCTGGATTCAGGATGGGAGCTCTCAGGATGGAGAGCAGTCGCTGTTCGCCTGATGCATCCGGTACCCATTCCTCGCTTTGCAAGGCCTGGCGGGTGGCGAAGACCATTTTGACGTTCTGCAGGCACAGATCCATGCTCTTCTGAGAGAAGAAAACAGGCAGGTTCTTGAAGGCCAGATCTTTCGGGCAAAGGCCGAAGAAGGCGGCATGGGCGGTGTTTACTGCGCCGTAGGTAAACTCATCGATCAGGTACCAGACCTGGGTCTGGATGTTATCCAGCAGGATGCGCCGGTCCTCCCCCGCTTTTGCCAACACATCTTGCTCACGTTTGACTACCAGAACCTGGCGGTTTTTTTCTTCAGCCTGCAGCTGCGCGCTGACGTCATGCATTAATCCAAATGAAAACAGCTGCTGACCGTCCGGCCCAAGAATGGAATCAGCCCGTTCCCAGAGTGGGAACACTTGCCCGCCAGCGCCATAGACATCCAGTATTCCTTCCCAACTTTCCCCGCGTGCCAATGCCGGAGCGACAACCCTGTCTAACACATCGACGGATTCAGCCGGGTAGTAATCCCGGTAGGACACGCTTTGACTTTGATCGAGAGTACGTCCAAAAAGTTTTGCGTGCGCAGGGTTGACATAAAGTAACTTTCCGCTTGGATCGCTGATTGCGACGGCTTCGTCGGAGGCTTCGAGGATGCTCTTAAATAAGTGCAGGTTTTCTTCGGCCTGCTTGCGCTGGCTGATGTCGCTCAGCGTGACCCGCAGCACTTTCGCGCCGGCCTCAGCTGGCGCGAGACTGGCTTCCAGGTGTGCCCAGAAGATTTGCCCATCCTTTTTTAGCATGCGCACATCTTCCACTTGTGGCATTCCCGTCTCAATCAGCTTCTTGCGAAACCAGTAGTAGGCGGCCTGGTCTTCTGCCAGGACAAAGCGGGAAAATCGCTGGTGGGTCAAATGGCCGCGTTCCACAAGCAGCAGCTGCGTCACCATCAGGTTGGCATCCAGGATCAGGCCAGTTTCGCTGAGCGTGCAATAGCCGACCGGGGCCAGGTCGTAGAGTTTGAAATAACGCTCCCGCGAGGCATCCAGCTCCAGCTGAGACGCGCGCAACTCCTCGTTCTGCATGCTAATCTCGGTTTGATGCACTTGTAGATCTTCGAGGGCCACATTGCGTTCGTTGATCATCCTGTGCAGCTCTCGTTCTGCCTGCTTGCGCTGGCTGATGTTGCGCATGGCTAAGACTGCCTGGGCAACGGTGGTTCCATCCCAAAGGGGCGAAATATTGGTTTCGTACCATGCGGTGCTGTCATCCGGTCCGCGCCCCTGGGCTTCATAATGCTCATTTTCACCGCTGGCGAAAACGCGCTCGATGGCCGCCTCAATCATGGGGCGGAACTCTGCCAGCACAAAATCCACCACGTCGTTTCCAAGAATCTCATCCGCGTTCACGCCCGCGGGCGGATGATTGAGCAGCGTGATCCGCCTGGCGCGATCCACGGTCAGGATGATGTCGGCAGTCGCCAGCAGGATACTGCGAGAACGGGCTTCATTTTGGGCAATTTCATCGTCCTTTTGCCTCGTCTTGGACAGCTCCCAGCAAAAGAGGCCGAATTGTTGCAGAAAGGCTGAGTCGCGCTCGCGGTAATCCTCGGCTTTATTGCCGACACCCAGGATGGCCACAATTCGCTCGCCTTCAAATACCGGTACAACCAGTTCGCGCCGGATCTCGGCGTGCCCGGCCGGCAGTCCTTTGCAATGTGGCAAGGATGGGTAATCGTTGTGTATGACTGGGCGGCCGGCGTGGATGCAGTCCACCCACACCCCGGCTTCATCGATGTTGTAATGTCTGCCTTTAGCCTCTGTTTTACAAAATTCCTGTTCGGTCCTGGTTGACCAGGCCTGCAAGGATAGGGTTTTTTGATCGGCATTTACAAAGTGGAAGAATCCGATCTGGCTGTCGGTCATTTCTTCGGCGATATCCAGGCAGACTCGCATCAATGTATGCAAATCTTTCCCGGCATAGAGTGCATGCACGCGCAAATTGGCCTGGAGCACATCGTCAGCCAGTTTTCTGCGGGAGATGTCGTGGATGATGGAGTGCAGAATCTTCCGGTCATTCAGATAAATTGGGCTGGAATATACTTCAACATCGCGCAGCTCCCCGGAGGCTAGGCGGTGTGTAAAATCGAAATGGATCTGGCTTTGTTTGGCCGCCGCCTGCATTTTGGCCGCGATCTCGCCCGGCTCAGCCGTGTTAATTTGTGAAATTTTTAGCCCGCGTAGTTGCGCGAGCGAATAGCCGTAAAATTGGCAAGCTGCTAAGAGGCTGTTTAAAAACTAGACAAAAAGGGAAAAATCGGGCAAATTTGGGTG
>CAZHWV010000190.1:0-6542 GCA_964536185.1 uncultured Anaerolinea sp.
TCCCTTCTGGATGTGGCCTGTTACACGACCTGAAATGGCCAAAGTCCAGTTAAATATGTTGTCCTACCAGTTCGAGGATTGCATCGACAAGAACATGCATAGCCTCATTCATCATAGCCATGCTGACGGTTCGCCTTACATGGTGGAAGATTGTCCCATTTTCCGATCCAAGGTAACTGGCGTGGGTATTCGCCTGGACAGTGAGGTGTTGTGGCGCAAAGATGGAACCTCCTTTTCTGCAGAATATTCATCTTCTCCCATCTTTGACAAGGGGATCATCCGTGGAGCTGTTGTCACCTTCTCAGATATTACCGAACGCAAACGCCTGGAAGAAGAATTGCAACACCAGGCCACGACTGACGAACTTACCGGAGAAATCAACCGCCGTCATTTCCTTAGTGTGGCCTTTGGCGAACTGACCCGCGCGATTCGCCTGGAACATCCGTTGTCCATTGCGTTGATTGACATCGACCATTTTAAATCGATTAACGATACCTATGGTCATGCGGTAGGAGATCAAGCGCTAATAGTTTTTTCAAAAATATGCCGGCAGAACATCCGCGAGATTGATGTGTTTGCCCGCTTCGGCGGTGACGAGTTCGCCCTGCTGCTGCCAGAAACGAGTCGAGAACAAGCGTTTATGACCATTGAACGCGTCCGCCGGGTACTGGCGGACCAGCCGTTTGTTCTGGCCGGCAAGCCGGTTTCGATCACAATTAGTTCTGGCATAGCCAGTTTGTCGAGTGGCCAGGAAACTTTCGATGTCCTGCTCAGTCGGGCGGATCAGGCTCTCTACCAGGCGAAGGAAGCCGGGCGTAATTGCGTAGTTCAAGGGCAGTAAAAAGACTTACCAGCCGCTGATAAAGGGTTCCCATGCCTCGTTTTCCGGTAAATGTTGTCCAAATCGATACCTTGCATCAGCAGGCGGTTCACGCGGGATGGTCAGTAACTTGATATGCGCTTCTTCCAACTTCCGCCCACCTTTATGGTGGTTGCAACTTGAGCAGGCGGTCACGACGTTCGTCCAGGTGTGTTTCCCTCCCAGGTGGCGCGGCAGTACATGGTCAATGGTCAGATTGGCAACCTTACGTCCGCAATACTGGCAGGTATAATGATCTCTACGGAAGATTTCTCGCCGGCTGAGTTTGATTTGTTGGCGTGGGCGCTGGACCATGTGCGCCAGGCGGATTACGGATGGCAGCGGGTAGCTGCGTGTAACGGTCTGGATCAGCCCCCGTCCGTTTGCAATTAGCGTGGCTTTACCTGTGAGCATCATCCCGATGGCTCGACGTGTATTGCACACATTGAGCGGTTCGAAGTTGGAATTGAGCACAAGGACCAGAGTGTCCATAAAGACTCCGCTTTCTGCAACGAATTATACTTCCGCTCGGCTGAAATCTGGCCTGGGGTTGTTTTTGGAGAAAAATGAATATTCTAATTTCTGGTGGCACTGGTTTTATCGGCTCGGCCCTGACACGTTCCCTGCTTGCAGATGGGCATAAAATCTGGATTTTGACCCGCAACCCCGCACTGGCGAATACTCCCGGGGATGTCCACGCGCTTGGCTGGGATGGGCGCAGCTGCCAGGGTTGGCTGGAAACTTTCGCTGAGATGGATGTTGTTATCAACCTGGCCGGTGAGACCGTGGGACGCTGGCCTTGGAATCCAGGCCGCAAGAAACGCATTCATGACAGCCGTGTGCAGGCTGGTTTGGCAATGACCGCAGCCTACCAGCGGGCGGAGCGCAAGCCTCCGGTGCTTATCCAGGCCTCGGGCATAGGTTTCTACGGACCACTCGGTTCCCAACCCGTCACCGAAGAAGCTCGCGCCGGGAATGATTTTATGGCGACAGTTGCCAGCGCCTGGGAGGCCTCTACTTCCAGCGTGGATGTGTTGCCTGGTGTGCGTCGGGTGGTCATCCGAACTTCGCTGGTCCTGGATACCCGGGAAGGAGTTCTTCCGCTAATGGCCCTGCCTGTGCGCCTGTTTGCCGGCGGTCCCCTGGGCAACGGCCAGCAAGGTGTTTCCTGGATTCATATTCAGGACGAAATCCGCGCCATACGTTTTTTGATCGACAATGACCAGGCGCGTGGGGTTTTTAACCTATCAGCGCCGCAGCCAATTTCCAGCGCTGAATTTATCCGTTCGCTGGCAAAGGAGCTTGGCCGGCCTTACTGGGTGCCTGCGCCTGCTCTGGCATTGAAATTAATATTAGGTGAAATGAGCACTTTGCTATTGGATGGGCAATATGCCCGACCTCAGCGCCTCCTCGATCTTGGTTTTGTTTTTAGGTTTGAATGCGCAGAGCAAGCTTTTCAAGCGCTCTATACCTGAAACCTATCCCGCCTGTCAACTTTTATGGGCAGCGAAATCAAACTGAGATGAAATTAATATAGCCTTCTGTCGATTTTCCACGTACAATTCAGCATTCAAAGGTGTTTTCCTAAATGGAGTCCAGGTATGCAAGTTGGTACCGTCCAGAGATTGATTTCGATTTTTAACCAGAGTTTCCGCGAATTAGGGGTAAATGTTTCGCTGGAAAAGCTGGAGACCCTATCAGTGACGATCCATCGGGCCATGACTGTTCAAGCGCGTCACTTTCACACTCTCGAGCACGTCTTTAATTTTGTCGATCCCAGCAATGCCATTGTCAGCCTGGCAGCCCTTTATCACGATATTGTTTATTACCAGGTGGATATGGGCTTTTCACCCCAAATTGGAGAATTGATTTCGCCTTATATCCGTCAGGAGGGTGATGTCTTTTTTGTTTCAGAACAAGTCTCGGTTTCAGACCGTCTTTTTTATCTGACTCTGGACATCTTTGATCTGAGCGCGGGTCAAAAGCTCACTTCGGTTGCTGCTTTGAATGAATTTTTGAGCGCATTGGTGATGAACAAGCAACTGGCCGGGCTCGTCTCAGAAAAAAACCTGACGCTCATGATCATGTGTATCGAAGCCACCATCCCCTTTCGTGGGTCTAATTCAGAAGGGAAAAATCATTTCGACCTGTTGGGACTGCGCTTGCCAGAGATTATCCAACGTCATGGCCTGGATATCACGAACGAAGAATTAATCGAAGGGATTAAAACGGCCGTTGTTTTTGCCAACAAGGACATCGAAAACTTTGCCGAGACCGATTCTGGCCGTTTTCTTGATAATACCTGGAAGCTGCTGCCTGAAACGAACGCTGCCTTGCGATCACCGGATGTCTATTCAATTGGCGCATATCGGGTAGCTTTACTAAAAATGAAAATATTTTTTGATCGCCTGGATCCAGATACGGTTTTTAATCAGTATCGTGGCGTGCCACCTCAAGAAGTTTATTCTCAAATGGCCCGGCAGGCCCGTAACAACGTCATGGTTGCCCAGCATTACCTGGGTATCAAAATTCTGGGTACCACCATCCTGGAGGCCCTGGCCCTGGCGACCGGGGGAGATGCTCCGCTCTCGCTGTTCACGGGCGATGTCCCTCGTGAAGGTATTACCATCAAGCGCCTAGAATATTTTTTACCCGAACTCGAGGACCCAGATTGGGTTGATCACAATTCCCCTATTTACCAGCTGCTCGAATCAGGTCCCGCTGGCGAGACCGGCTTCGATGTTAAAAATTCACCGCTCTCACTTTATATCTACAAATCCGCTTCTCCGGACAAAATCACTGTTTTTTTGCAGCGCGCAGAGGGTTTTTACGCTGGTCTGCTTACCCCCGAAGATTTCCTGAATGAGATCGGTCCGCAAATTGTCCAGCCTATTGCTCGCGCCAGTTCCATTATGGTCTATACTCGCCGCCAGGCGCTGCTCAGGTTGTCCGGCGGATAATAGACATTTCAATCGCTGTGCTTGTTATAATATTCGTATGCCTGAAAACAAAACCTACACTCCAGAACTTTTATCCCGCCAGGGCGAGCTGGTTGCCTGGGTACTGGCAGCTGCTGCGGCTCTTGGTCTGATCATCCTCTCACTGCGTGCAGCACTGCCTTTTTGGGCCTGGTTCCCGTTTGCCTTGCTGTTTTTTTCGGCTGCAAGCATGTCGCTTGGCAATTGGGTAGATCGGAAAACCTGTATTCGCCTTGGAGACGATGGCGTGTTTTTCGAGAACGGGCTGCGAAATTCGCGCCTGAGTTGGGATGCAATTAAAGAAGTTCGCACGGCTCCGGCTCGTTGGGGAACTTCGGTACAAGTGCTTGGCATGCAGACCCATTTTTCTTTTTCCACGTTGGGAGAGATGAAGTTTCAGGGACAATTGCGCGGTAGTACCGGATTTGCCTCCGGGAGAGAGATTTTTGATGAGATCATCCGCCTGGCTGGACTGACGAAAACTACCCGTGACGGGCAATTTGTGAGATATTCCCGTCCCTAATTTTTGTTGTATAATAGCGCCTATGAATTTAACGGACTATTCGAATTATTCTGCGTTTTCCTAGCCTTATCTTGTGGAGAAATAAACGCGCCTGCTCCACAGCAGGCGCGTTTTATTTGACAGACCCACTCAAAATTATCGCCAGGAAGGATATAATTGTCATTTCACATTGAACACTGGTACTGAAAGAGGTCAAAATGAATTTGAACGAACAAGTGGAACTGCTCATGCAGGGCACGGAATATGGAGATGAGGGTTTGCGCAGGACAATGGAAAGCGAACTGCGCCAGCGCCTGATTGACGCAGAAAAGGAAGGTCGCAAACTTCGTATTTATTGCGGTTACGACCCGCGCACCGCGGATTTGCACATCGGACATACCGTTACCATGCGTAAGCTGCGCCAGTTCCAGGACCTGGGTCACGAGGTGGTTTTTCTAATCGGTACCTATACATCCCTGATCGGCGACCCATCCGATAAGGATAAGCTACGCCCACTGCTGACTGCGGAGCAGACCATGGAAAATGCGCGTAGTTATGCCATGCAGGCTTTTCGTGTACTCGATCAGTCCAAAACAACTATTCGCTATAACCATGAATGGCTCCAGGAGTTAAAATTTGCGGATTTGATCAAATTAGCTTCGAACTTCACCATTCAGCAGTTCCTGACACGTGAAGCTTTCCGCAAACGTTGGGACAGCGATGACCCTGTCTACCTGCATGAATTTTTCTATGCCATCATGCAGGGCTATGATGCTTTCGCCCTCAAGACCGATGTGCAGGTGGGCGGTACGGACCAGTTGTTCAATATTGTGACGGCTGCGCGCAAGATAATGACTTCTTTGGATGCAAAACCGAATATTGGGATCATCATGTCCATTTTGCCGGGCACGGATGGCGTGGTCAAGATGAGCAAATCACTTGGCAATCATATCCCGCTTAACTCAACGCCTGAAGATATGTACGGCAAGATCATGTCCATTCCAGACGCTGCCATGGGTCAGTTTGCCCGTCTGGTGACGCGTTGGCTGCCCGCGGATGTCGCCGCCTTCGAAAGCGGTCTTAAATCCGGGGCTGTGCACCCGCGTGACGCCAAGATGCAGCTGGCTCGCGAGGTGACTCGCACTTATTACAGCGAAGTTGAAGCCGGACAGGCTCAGGATGCGTTTGTGCGCCTGTTCCAGCAAGGCAGTATCCCCGAAGAAATGCCCGAATTTGTGCTTGCCTCTGCGGGTGGCCAAACAGTGATCGAGGTATTGATCGCCGCGGGGCTGGTCAGCAGCAAGTCGGATGGGCGGCGCATGGTCGATCAGAAGGGAGTCAGACTGGATGGCGAATTGCTAGAAAAGTCAGATGCGGTTTTACCGCACCCGGGTGTCCTCCAGGTTGGCAAACGCCGCTTCGTTCGCTGCATTTAAAATAAATTAACCGGGCGGATTTGGCGAATAGCCCTCAGAATTGAAAAAAAGACCGGCAAAATGCCGATCTTTTTTTTTGAGGCGACGATGGGATTTGAACCCATGATGAGGGTTTTGCAGACCCTTGCCTTGCCACTTGGCCACGTCGCCTGACTGACATGCATTTTAGCAAAGGTACGCCGATTGGTCAAGGTATTGGGGCATTTTTATCTCCTTGTCAGGTGTGCCAATTTAAATTGTCATATCCAACAAATAATACCATCGATATTTGTCATAGTTGACAATCTTCTTAGTTTCTGTTACAGTATTCGCGTATGATCCCGTTGAAACGCCAGCAACAATTGGTCGATTTACTCCGGCACCAGCCCGGTCTGGCGGTGCCGGAACTGGCGGCGCGCCTGGGGGTCTCCCCCGGCACGGTGCGCAACGATTTGCGCGCCCTGGCGCAGGGCGGCCAGGTCGTGCGGGTGCGCGGCGGCGGCACCGTGCTGCCCGAAGCGCCTGCCTTTGCCGAGCAAGATTTCACCACCCGCGTCCGCGAAAACGAAACCGCCAAGCGCGCCATTGCCCGGACCGCTGCCGGTCTGGTCCAGGATGGCGATTCGCTCCTGTTGGATGCCAGCACCACCGTCTATCACCTGGGACATTTTTTGCTGAACCACCACAACCTGCGCATCGTCACCAATGGCATCGAGGTCGCCCGCCTGCTCGCCCAAAACCCCACCCATACCGTGATGTTGGTGGGCGGCACCCTGCGCGCCGGGGGC
>CAZHWV010000191.1:0-6527 GCA_964536185.1 uncultured Anaerolinea sp.
TGTTGGTCCAGGGCGCATCGCCGAAAATCCCATCCAGGCGGTCGGGGTTGGCGGTTTCGATGCTGCGCAGGGCAGACTGAATGGCTTTACCGACTTCGCGCGGCGCCTCGCGCACATTATTCCAGTGCGCGCCGGGCGGGATCACAAAGCGCTCATCCGCCATCGCGCGGGCGTAATCATGATCAGCGGTCTCGGCCAGCCCTTCGGCATATTCCGCATCCCAGACATCCGAGATGCGTTTGTAGAACAGCAGCGGAAAGATGTACTGCTTGTAATCGCCGGCATCCACCAACCCGCGCAGGATGACCGCCGCGCCCCACAGGTAGGCTTCGAGTTCAGTTTGGGAGATACGGTCAGTCATTGATCCACCCGTCTTCGCGCAGCATGTCGCGCAGTTTGTTTTCCGCTGCCTGCGCCTTTTCCCAGGCCGCCTTAAAATCCTCAATTGCCACATTCAGATTGGGGATATCCTCACCCAGGGGCGGTAGCACGTAACGCGAGATATTCAATGTCCAATCTTCGGCCTTAATCTCATTTAGGCTGACCAGGCGCACGCGGTTTTCGACATCTGCGTATTCCTGCACCCACTTCAAGACTTCAGCAACGTGCTCCGGATCAAGGTAGTTCTGGGCGCGGCCCTTGCGGAACATGGCCGAGGCATCCACGACCAACACCTGGCCGGCGCGTTCGGGGGATTTCTTCTTGCGCAATACCAGAATGCAGGCTGCCAGCCCGGTGCCATAAAACAGGTTGGGCGCCAGCCCGATGACGGTTTCGACCAAGTCTTTTTCAAGCAAATACTGGCGGATCTGACCTTCTACGCCGCCGCGGAAAAGCGCGCCCTGCGGCAGGACAACCGCCATGTGTCCGCTTTTCTCGGCCATGCTCTTGACCATGTGCTGTACCCAGGCGAAATCGGCGTTGCTGTCAGTCGGCAGCCCGGCAAAGGAACGCCCCCACGGGTCACTTTCCCACAGTTCACGGCCCCACTGCTCCAGCGAAAAGGGCGGGTTTGCAATCACGCAGTCGAAAGTTGCCAGTCCGCCAGTGGCAGGGTCGGTAAAGACCGGGTTGCGCAGCGTGTCGCCGCGCTCAACGGAGAAATCTTCCAGACCGTGCAAGAGCAGATTCATGCGCGCCACCGAAGCGGTGGTCAGGTTCTTCTCCTGCCCGTAGAGTTTGCCATAGAAGGTGCGCGGATCACCGCCTTTGGCGCGCACATGCTCGACTGCGCCCAGCAGCATACCGCCCGTGCCGCAGGCCGGGTCGTAAACTGTCTCACCTTCCTGCGGGTCAAGGATATCGACCAGCAAACGCACCACGCTGCGCGGGGTATAGAACTCACCGGCCTTGTTGTTGGTGGCATCCGCAAATTTCTTGATCAGGAACTCGTAGCCATCCCCAATGATGTCGCTGTTCACACGCCCGTTGCCCAGGTTCAGCGCCGAGAAATGTTCGAACAGATCCTTGAGCAGCGCATCCGGCAGGCGGTCCTTGTTGGTCCACTGCGCATCGCCAAACACGCCGTAGAGATGTTTCTGGTTGGCGGCTTCGATACCGCGCATGGCGTTTTGCAAGGCCGTGCCCACGTTGACCGGTGTCTCGCGCACGGCGGTCCAGTGACAGCCCTCCGGCAACTGGAAACGGTGCTCGTCGGCGAAATCCTCGCCGTAGGTGCTCAGCGCTTCCTGGTATTCTTCATCCCAGACATCACAGATGCGCTTGAAGAACAGCAGCGGCAGGATGTAGCTCTTCCAATCCGCGCGATCAAGCGGGCTGCCGCGTAAGATATTGGCGGCTTCCCAGAGATGGCTTTCAAGGGTGGAGATGTCGGTAAGTGGCGGCATGGGTTTCCCTGCTGAATTGCCTTGGTTGGTGATGGGAGCCCCATCCGGTCCAGGTAAAAATTATAGCATCTTTTGTGCGCTCTCATTTCTGCTGCTTATCACGCCTTTGTAAGGCCAAAAGACTTTTTCCCTCGTGCCAACCGCCCAAAAGCAATCCAGCGTATTTTGAAGCTCTGTACCCCAGAGCATCCATTCGGTTTCAATTAACATCAGGATCATCCCTTAACCCTGTTAAGTCAAAGTACCCCCATCCTTTTGAGCGTATTCTTTTTTGGTCTTTAATGGGCTCCAAAACAGCTCAGAAACGCCAATTTATGCAAAAGGTTTGCGCACAAGAAGGGTTGAGTTGCAAGAGATTGTGCGTTGAGCTTATTTCTCCAGCGATTGCAGATGCTGATCAAGCGCCCTTCTCGTGGTGTTCCAGTCCTTGCCGCGTTTTAGCGCCTCAATGCGCCCCTGGCGCACCAACAGACTGAGATACTCCTGACTGTACGGTGTTCTTTCGGCGGCCTATCATCCATTGTCCCAATTGATCCATTTGCTGCGGTATGATTTTCTTAAGCCAATCGCCAGGATTTAAGGTAGGATGTGCAGCGCAAGCAATCAGCACCTGGATCTTTCGAAAGGTCCCGGCAGATTCATCCTCCAGGCGGGAGAGCGTTCAAACCTTATTAGCTGGGATAGGCTGCCATCCCGGCGGCCATTGCACCGGTAACAGTACCATCCAGCTTGTCTGCACCCGGGAAAAACCATTCCTCTGCATCATACTGGTTATCCGAGTATTTGTAGATCGCGAACGCCCATTTATCCATTGAACCTGTCCATGTTAGCCGGCAAATGGGCGATGGGCGGCCGCGTTCAATGCGATCCAGATAAAGAAACTTACCCTTGAAACGGGCGGCAAAACCACTTTTCAGGTTTACCCCCGGGATCAACTTTAAGAGCGGGCTGGCTTTTGAGAAGTTCTTGTGGTTGAACTCTTCCACCATTTTCTGTACTTCAGCCTGAATTTCCAATGGAATTGCAGGGCATCTTGGCATAAGTCACTCTCCTAATCTTCCAAATACATCGCGGCTGTCAGAAAGGCATCTTCGGGTTTGCCGGTAAATTCTCCGTTGGGATAGACGCTCAGCTCGTACTTCTCCTGACTGTAGGTAAAAAAAGCAAAGCCCCAGTCATCATTCCCAAAATAGCGCAGGCGGCACAAGTGAGTGGGTGTATTACGCATACGCTCAAGGGCCTGCTCACGGGTTTCATCCCCGTCAGGGGGTGGCCAGCCTTCGGCAAGATGCGGTTCGGTAAAAGCATCGATGTAGCAGAATTGGGATTTGAAGCGAATATCGAGACGGATATAGCGTCCTTTGTAATTTTCTTCGGCCACCTGGTTGATACGTTTGGTGACATCCGTCTGCACCCTGGGCGGGACCTTAATACCGCCAGAGCCAGGGTCATAAACCCAAGTACCACTGCGTGGGGTCATATTCACTCTCCTCAGTAAAGTTCGAAAAAATCATCCGTGCCGAGTGTGGGCAGCAGATTTTTGGCCAATACTTCAATTTTAGCGGGGCTTTGAATATCGATCCAATCGTCAATACTGCCGCGAAAACACCAGCGCTGTGGGGAAAAGATGCGCTCTTCGGGTTCTTCCAGGATAAAGCGCATGATCGGGCTGAACTGGGCGTGGCGCTTATCAAATTCCCGGCCAATGCTTACGGGCATACTCCAACCGATACCGGCCATCATCTCGCCGAAATCCGCGCCGCTGCTCTCATAGATGAGGATCTGTTTATTCTTGATACTTGCCCGGTATTTATGGCTCTTGGGCAGCTTTTTCAGGGCAGCTTCAACGGTGGCCAGTTCTTCAGGCGAGACCAGTTTGGGACTGACTTTGACCACAGAGACAACGGCGTTGACGCTTTCTTCAACCTGGTAGCCTTCCGGCAGCTTTTCGACCGGTGTATCTTTTGGCTCGCGCGCAAAATAGTAGCGCGTTTTACCGGTCTTGGTGGTGGTCTGGCACAGATAGTAAGTGAAACCTTTGCGGTTGGTGTAGGTTAATGGCATTGATGACTATCCTGATTTTGTAGTGCCCAGTTGCAGCAGGCGTCGGTAAAAGTCCAGGCTGGGATGTTTGGCATAAGAACCTTTATGGCGTTTTGGTCTGTATCCTGGTCATCAATTTATCTGACGATGATTTTTACGGCACTGTGTATATCAACAAGAAATAAGTGCCGACTTATAAGTTTGCCAAGGTCAGCTGCATTGTTTTATTTTTCTGCTGCAACTCGATTTCGTATCCGATCGCCTTATAACCGGCTCGCCGCTTTCCATGCATTCTGGCCAACACAGGCACCTCAAAATCCACATAATCATAGATGATCACTTCCTTTTTGGTTGCGTTCAAGCGGTGCAAACGACCGGCATACTGGGTCAGCGTGCCGCGCCAGGAAATCGGTAGGGCCAGGAACAAGGTGTCCAAACGTTCATCATCAAAACCTTCACCCAAATAACGCCCTGTTGCCAGGATGACCCGCGATTGATCGGCTGACAGATTGGCAATTTGATCTGTTATCAGTTTACGCTGCTTCTTGCCCATGCCTCCTTTCATCACAAAGACGTGCGCTACTCGTTTTGCCAGTAACTCTGCGAGCGTTTCCAAATGTTCCCGGCGCTCGGTAAGCAGCACAGGAAAACGATTTTCCTGCATCGCAGCAACCACATCATCAACGATCATCCGGTTGCGGTCATCATCTTTTTCCAGAGATGAATACACTTCCTGAATGGATTGGGCGGCGATATTTTGAAGGTGGGGCGGCAATTGGAACTTTGTTGGGCGAACGATAACCTTGTGATCAAAGGGCCGTTTATCTGCCTGGTCACGATCATTTACCCTGTAACGTACCGGGCCGCACTGCATAAAAATTATCGGCTGGTGTCCATCTTTGCGCGTCACAGTCGCCGACAAGCCAGTGACGTATTTTGCCTTGCTCTGGCGAACCACCTGCTCAAAGCTGACCGCAGAAATGTGGTGACACTCGTCAACAATCAGGTAGCCGTAATTGCCAACAATGTCACTGACTACCCCTTTCTGGCTCAGACTCTGGATCATGGCTACATCGAGATTTCTGTTAGGTTTGTGCTTGCCACCGCCAAATTGACCGATGTCTTTGGGTGAGATGCCAAGAAACTGGCTTAAGGCCTGTACCCATTGATCGAGTAGCTGGCGGCGATGCACAACCACCAGTGTATTTACCTGACGTTGCGCAATCAAATAAGCAGCCACGACAGTTTTACCAAAGGCAGTTGAGGCTGCCAGCACACCTGTTTCGTGTTGTAACAAGCTGTCGGCGGCTTGCTGTTGTTCTCCACGTAAAGCACCTTGAAACTGAACATCCAATCGAATGCCAGCATAACGTTCATCCGTCAGGCTCGTCTTGATCTGCAACGATTCGAATAGCGTGACTAGTTCATCCATGCAGCCGCGTGGCAGTCCCAGGTGTTTTGGGAAATCCTCGCAGCAACTGATGATGCGCGGTTTGCCATACGTTGAAAGTCGCATGCCTTGTGCCTGGTAGAAATCCGGGTTTTGAAAAGCCGCCAGCCGGATCAGGCGATTCCGCAATGAAGGCGTCAAATCTGCTTTTGGAATATAGATTTGGTTCCCAATCACCAGGTCGATCTGCCCAGGCAGCGGCCCAATTACGGGTGGTTCCTTCTGTTTTCTGGATGGCGGTGCGGTCCAGGGACGGTCGCCATCTTCATCCGTCACAGGGAGACGGATCCCCATCAATTCATCCAATTTCTCGGCAAGTTTACCCACGTCTTGCACATCCGCGCGGTTCATTCGGCGCAGAGTGGCCAGGAAGGACCATTGATCTTCATGCGGAATGAACTGCTCATTGACAAAGACACTGTTGCCGCTCTCGCGCGGTTTCTTTTGCAGTGGTAGTGCTATCAGATTGCCAAAACCGCCTTTGGGCAGTGTATCCTGACTTGGAAAGAAACGATCATACGAGTCCAACCCAATCTCTGGTCGGCGCTCCATTGTTTGTGAAAGCAAGAAGGTACCCATCTGGCGAGCCTGGCTTGCTGGAACAGGCTCGGCAAAGAATATCCAAACGTGGCCCCCATTGCCAGAGCGTGACCGTTCAATAGCCGCAGGGATATTAAACAACGAACAGGTTTCCAGGAATGCGTGGACATCTTGCTGCCAGGATGCTTTATCGAAGTCCGCCGCCAAGAACCAGCAAGTTTCGTCCGGCAACATGGGATAAACGCCAACTGTAAAAGTGCGTCCCGTTTTGTCTTGCGGATCAAAACCTTGCAAGTGATTGCGCACCACCAGATCTGTGACCGGAAGAAATTCGCGATGCCCGCAATCTTCACAACGAATTTTTGGTTTTTCGCAAATTCCGCGAACCCATTCATTTTGGCAACCCGGTTGGTAACCTGCCTTGCCGGTTTTCAGACTTTCAAAGCGCCTGGGATAAATATCCTCGCGCCCGCGAAATAGACTGCGAAAGAGGGCGATCTTTTCATCCTGGGATATTTGATTGGTTACAGTTGGTTTGTGGTTTGGATATGGAGAAAATTGTGATTGGGTTAAAGCCGCTTTTTCTCGTTGCAACGCCGCAAATTGCACCAGCAATTTAGACCGGCTGCTTTCCAGCTCTGCCAGTT
>CAZHWV010000192.1:0-6524 GCA_964536185.1 uncultured Anaerolinea sp.
ATGAATTAAGGAACACATTGTTCTGAATTGTAATATTATTAAGAAAACCGCCTTCGTAGCTATAAAAGTTGCCATAAAGGTGAAGACCAGAGCCCATTGAATTAACGATGTTGTTCTCGAAAAGTCCAGGTCCGCTCTGAATAAGGATTCTTTGATAGTTGCTTTCAAAAACACAGTTTCTGACAACCCATCCGGCGCATTCCGCACTTGTGTATCTTGCCCATAGGTCAGCGTTTTGTGAGACTATACTCGAATCGGGTGTCTGCGTAAAAGTAACGGCAACATTTTGCCTGTTCCCGTTTATATCAGTATCGACAGCGCCGTTAATACCGCTTATTGTGTAGGAATATACAAGGGCTCCATTTTTGTTATTATATATCTCTATAATATCTCCAACTGCCACACCGCTTGGTACACGGTCAAAAATTGTTGTATTTCCGTTAATATTAAGAGCCTTGCCCCAGAATCCATGTATATTGATGGCATCATCCGAAGTCAGTCCAAAGTAGCAATTATCATATGTAGAGCCAACCCGCAGACCTTCTGACATGTTTTCACCGCCGCCCAGAATCTGGTTGGTGCCTGGCCTTGGTGAGAAATGAACATTAATCCATTTGTGATTGCCATAACCTCCACCTTCAAATATACTTGCCTTTGCTATATAGCAATTGGTATCCTTGATTGTAATCTGCTTGGAATTATCTACAACAACACCACCCATGACACCGTATAGAAGACAGATGCCATCGCCTAGCTGCAATGTTCCTTCGTTTCCATAGGCATTCAGCCAGTTAGTGGTGAAAATTGTATTCAGCAACACATTGCTGCGCATGTTAAGCCAATATTTGTTAGTGGCACTTTTTGTAATACCGCTTATAAAAAGGTATTCAGGACCCCATGTATCATTGATGTTATAAAGAGGGGCAATCAGATTACCATCAGGTTTGATTGGTATGAGGCGGGCTTGTGAGTCTCCGGCTCCGGGGTACGCCAGAATTTTGGCCTCATTATCAAAGGTGCCATCCAAAAGTGTTATTTCAATGCGGTTGTTAGGAATATCAATAGCTGAAAGTGAACCTTCGATTGCGTTTCTTTCATACGTGTCTATTGTTAGACCTTCGAGCATTATGTTTTCGCAGTTATTAAAATAAACAGCCCTTCCCCAGTTAGGTGCAGGTGCGCTCATGGTATCAAACCAGAAGGTGACTCCCTGTGCTTTTATGGTGAATGGATTGTTTTCCGGCCTTTTAATACCGTCCAGTAAAAACCCGTATGTTGCTGCATTTTTGTAATTAGTTGACTGAGCAAACCCATAATTTCCTGCCGGTATGGTAAACTGGCTGATTGAAAGATTATTAGCAGCGGCGATAATCTGGTTTAGAATACTTGTTCCGTTTAATTTTTGAGTACTAATCTGACCTGCTGTAAAATTCGGCTTTCCGGAGGGGTTTGTCATTGAGTATGGCTGATAGGCATTAGGATAGCTTATGTCGATATCCGATGAAGCAAATGTTTCCAAATTATTGATACCTCCGTAAAAAACAGTGGAAAATACGAAAAGCAAAGCTATAACTGAAATTTTCTTCAGCAAAACTCGCCTGTTTAGTGAAAAAAAGGCATTTTTAAAATTTTTACGAATTCGTATTTTGTTCAATTTCATTGTATTTTCCTTCCGCCTCATAATGCTTAGGAGATGTACCTGTATGCTTTTTGAATTCGTTTGAAAAGAAATGCGGGTCTGCATATCCAACCATATAGGCAACATTTTTAATAGGATAGATTTTTTTCTCAAGCAATTCACAGGCTTTTTGCATTCGCAGTGCGATAATATACTTGCTTATCGGAGTACCGACAATCTCCTTGAATATGCGCGACAGATAGCTCGGATTGATACTGAGATGATTGCCGATCTTCTTAAGGCTAAGTTCACTTTCTGAATAATTGTTTTCAATATACTTTATAGCAAGACTGATATGAACATCCCTTTTGGAACTGTCTATACCAATCATCGGATTTCTTTCATTTATCAATTGCGCAAAAAACTTGTAAAGGTGTGACAATGAATTAAGCTCCAGTGATACCTCGTTATCAGGGCACTTTAACATCTCCTTCAAACTAGATTGAACATGAGGGTCTATACATTTGTATACGGGGTTGTCAACTGAAAAAAGAGATTTGGTGCAGTAATCCTTTGCCTTTGACCCGTTTAGCTCAATCCAGATATATTCCCAGGGGTCATCAGCGTCTTGAATATAATAAAATTCATTGTTCGGGAAAATGCAGAAAATATCATTCACGCTTAAAGAATGAGTAATACCATTGAAAACAAATGTGCCTTTGCCACCAATGATATGGTGGAAAAGAAAATGGGGTTTTTTTATCGGACCGATAGCTTCTTTGTTTTTACGACATTTCTCATGACCAAAGGCAAGGACGAACAGGTCATCATTGCTTCTGTTGTTTATGTAATGAAAGTATATGTCGGTTTTTAAATGATTACTTTCCAATTGCTAATCCTCTCACTTATAATCCATCTATTAATCGGGTTGTTTATTTATCTGCTTTGCACATTACCAGCTGACTATCTATTTTTATTATACAATGTGAATATAAAAATACTACACAGAAAACACAAAAGGTAAAAATAATGCACCTTTGTGTAAATATTTTATATTGTTATTGGGTGCTAAAGGAATATAATTAAAACATAAATTATTAAATTCATACATTATTTTTATGCAAAATGAACACAAAAGGAGTATTTTGGTGGAAAAAAGCATTATATTTCCAAAGCTTATTAACAAAAAGAGCAACCGCTTTCAAATAGCCGGCCGAAAATGGTATAAAAACTGGCAGCTATATGCATTGCTTGTTCCATCCCTTGTGTATCTGGCAGTTTTTGCCTATGCACCCATGTACGGAGTCATCATTGCATTCAAGGACTATAATTCATTTGATGGCATATTCGGAAGTCAATGGGTTGGATTTGAAAATTTCCGTAGATTTTTTGATAATTATCTGTTCTGGGACTTAATCAAGAATACACTGAGCATAAGTTTTTTCTCGATAATTGTTAATACACCGCTTCCGATAATATTGGCACTTCTGATTAACGAAGTAAGGAATAAGTTTTTTCGAAGCAGTGTTCAGATGATATCTTACGCCCCTTATTTTGTTTCAGTTGTTGTGGCAGTCGGTATGACATTTAGTTTTTTGAACCCCGAGAGAGGCGTCATCAATGAGATGATAAAGTTCTTTGGTGGACAATCCATAGCATTTATGGAAAGTCCGAGTCTGTTTTTACCTGTTTACATAACGTCCGGAGTATGGCAGGGACTTGGATGGTGGTCTATTATCTATGTAGGAACACTTGCCAATGTCGACCCGTCTCTGCATGAAGCCGCTACCATTGACGGTGCAGGAAGATTCAAGAGAATGTGGCATATTAACATACCGGCTATTATTCCGATAGCTACAATAATGCTGATTCTTTCGATTGGCAGTCTGCTTAGCGTTGGCTTCGAGAAAGTCTATCTTATGCAGACACAGCTTAACCTGCCAGCATCTACGGTAATTCCTACATATGTTTATGAGGTTTCGCTCAAATCAAACCTAAAGGACTTCAGCTTTGGTACAGCGGTTGGTCTTTTTAATACATTTATTAATTTGATCTTACTCATATCGGCCAATGTAATTTCAAAGAAAGTAGATGGTGAATCGCTATGGTAGGGCTGTGCTTATTGGTAAGAGGGTGCTTGTATGAAAAATAAGGGTGATTTGAAAAGCAGCATTATAATATATGTAATTCTGGGTGTTTTTACTCTAATAATGGCCTATCCTCTATTATACGTAATTTCTTGTTCTTTTAGTGACCCGGCAGAAGTTTATGCCGGCAATGTAATACTTTTTCCCAAAGGGCTTTCATTTGCTTCGTATGAGAAGGTGTTTCAGAACAAAAACATACTTACTGGATATGGGAATACCATATATTACACATTAGTGGGTACAATAATCAGCATGGTTTTGAGCTTTACTGCAGCATATCCACTGTCACGAAAAGATATGGCCGGTCGCGGATTTTTCATGACAATATTTGTTATAACAATGTTTTTTTCAGGCGGACTCATCCCGCTGTACCTGGTGGTTAACAATTTGAACCTGATTGACACAATCTGGGGTTTTATACTTCCCGGATGCCTGGGGGTATGGAATGTTATTGTAATAAGAACCTATATAAGCTCCTCTATACCTTATGAATTGCAGGAGTCTGCAATGATGGACGGTGCTGGTGGATTCACACTGTTCTTCAGAATAATTATTCCGCTCTGCAAGCCTATTCTAGCGGTTATGATGCTGTTCTATATAGTCGGATACTGGAACTCTTACTTTAACGCGTTGATTTTCATTTCCGATGAGCAGAAATTTCCTCTCCAGATGATTCTTAGAAACATCCTTATCGAGCAGGACATATCCAAGATGGTCGGCGGAGGCGGAGGCGGTTCTCAGGAGACGCTATTCCAGCAGGCGATGCTTTCAGAGTCGATAAAGTACTCGTCAATCATAGTTTCAACGGTTCCGATTCTCTGCATATATCCCTTTATTGCGAAGTATTTTGAAAAAGGACTTCTTGTCGGAAGCTTGAAGGGCTAAGTCTGAAAATTAAAATTTTCAGGAGTGATAAATCATAGATTTATCACTCTGCACCACATTGAAGAGGTGCAAATTCAGTCCCAGCCGAATCAGAAGAAGTGGAAATTCGGCCCAGCCGAAACAGAAGTAGTGAAAAAATTCGGCCCAGCCGAATCAGAAGAAGTGAAAAAATTCGGCTGTGAGAAACGGACAAAACATCCATACAAAACAATACAATATAAAACTATTAAAGAACTAATAAAAATAAAAACATCAGAAATGACTTACAATGAGAACTAACCCTTGAAAAGATTAACAAAGGAGAAAATGTTATGAACAAGAGTATGAAAATCCTATCATTATTACTGGCAGTGGCCCTTTTGTCAGCAACGATGACCGCATGCAAGCCTAAAGCCACGGACGACAGCTCTGATATCGTTTCATCTGACAGCCAGGGAGGCGACAACAGCAATGCAACAAATGGCAGTGATAACAATTCAAACGGCACCAATTCAGGAACCGCTTCTGGAGGGGCTTCTTCTGTTGTTACATCAGGAACTGCCGCTTCAAATTCAAGCAGCACATCGAATTTTATTGAAGATACAAGCAATCCGAAAATTGTAAAATCAAAAGTCACAATCAACATGTTTGTTCCTAAGAGCCCTATTCAGCCTAGCTGGGACACCATGATTCTCTTTAAAGAACTTGAGAAAAGAACAAACATCAAAATGGCCTTTGAACAGGTGCCTCTTTCAAGTTATGCAGAAAAGCGCTCATTGAAGTGGGAGGACAAAAGGAATCCAACTGATGCATTCTTCCTTGCCAACAACATGGACGAAATAGTGCTTTATGCTGGAAGAGGAGCCTTGACACCGCTTAACTCACTGATCGACAAATACGCCCCGAATTACAAGAAATGGCTGGCGAAGTATCCACAGATCAAGAAAATCACGACGCTTTCAGATGGCAACATGTACTCGTTCGCTTCAGTGGACACTATTGGCGGACAGGCTGCAAAGCAATACATCAACAAAAAATGGCTCGATGAGCTTGGACTCAAAGTACCTACAACAACTGAAGAGTTTTACACTGTACTAAAGGCATTTAAAACAAAAGACCCGAATGGTAAATTTGGACCCGACGAAATTCCATTTTCATACATAAGTGCCGACCAGTCCCGCAACTTTCTTATGAGTTGTTTCGGATATGTCGGAACCGGTATGGAGCTTGACAGCAGGACCGGCAAAATGGTCTGGGTGCCATCCACCAACAATTACAGGGAATATGTTAAATTTGCAAACAGATTATATAAAGAAAACCTGATTGACAAATATGTATTTTCCAATCAAAGTGCAGATCTTGTTGTCAAGGGCAAGTCGAACCAGCTTGGATGTTTTTCAACAGCCGGTGCATTTCTTGTAGTGGGAACTGAACTGGATAATGACTATACATCATTTGGTCCTTTGACAAGCCCTGCTAACAGCAAAAAAATGTGGTATCAGTTCGGCAGACAATTCGAACCTACAATCATGATAATACCAAAAACATCCAAATATTCCAAGGAACTGGTTCGCTGGATTGACGTAATGTACGATGAAAGCACTGTTCCACTTCAGTCCAATGGAGTTGAAAATATTGACTGGAAATGGAACAACACTGCCAAGACTGCATGGACCTTTCTTGTGCCAAACGGCTTGGAAAGAGAGCAGTTCAGAGCCACATTGACTTATCAGGCAGGACTAGGCGGAGCAGTCCTCTCAAACGGATTCGCACTGAAAGACAGTTCACCTGAAACACTTAAAATCAACAAGGAAATATCCATCTACAGACCATATATGAGAGAAGTTTTCCCGATTATGCAATATACAAGCAATGAAATCAAGGCAATCAATGAC
>CAZHWV010000193.1:0-2195 GCA_964536185.1 uncultured Anaerolinea sp.
CGGTACGCACTCTCTCACTGGATGCCGCGCCAGCCGGCGCATGGCCGAGTGAGGTGGAGGCGCGCCTGGGCGACGTGACGGATGCGGCCACGGTGCTGGAGGCCATGCAGGGCGTGGAGGCGGTCGTGCACCTGGCCGCGCTGCTGCATATCGTCAACCCAGCGCCGGCGCTGCGCGAAAAATATGAACGGATCAATGTCGGCGGCACTGACAACGTGGTGCAGGCGGCAATCCAGGCGGGCGTCAGGCGCGTTGTGCTGGCCAGCACCATCGCCGTGTATGGCCCATCGGGCGGTCGCGTGCTGGACGAAGAGTCGCCGATCGCGCCGGAGAGCCTGTATGCGCAGACCAAGCTGGCCGCGGAACAGATCGTCCTGGCTGCCCGGCACGCGGATGGTCAGCCGCTGGGGACCGTTCTGCGCTTTGGCGCGATCTACGGCGCGCGGATCAAGGGTAATTATCAGCGGCTGGTGCTGGGCCTGGCGCGCGGGCGCTTCATCCCGGTTGGGGAGGGGCTGAACCGGCGCAGCCTGGTGCATGACAGCGATGTGGCCAGGGCTGTGCTGCTGGCTGTGCAGCATCCGGACGCGGCTGGAAAAGTCTATAACGTCACGGATGGGCAATTTCACAGCCTGCGAGAGATCAACGCGGCGATTTGCGCCATGCTTGGCCACAGTGCGCCGCGTTTTTCCATTCCGAGCGGGCCGGCACGCCTGGCGGCGGGGGTCGTGGAGGAGGTGGCAGGCAGGCTTGGCCTGCGCGCGCCCAGCCTGCGGGCCAGCATTGATAAATACTGCGAAGATGTGGCTGTCGACAGCCGGCGGATCCAGGCGGAGCTTGGCTTTATTCCACAGGTTGATCTGCTGAGCGGCTGGCAGGAGACGATCCGGGAAATGCGCAAGAGTGGGGAGTTGTAGCGGGGGAGACCCTAAATGTTTCCCTGGATGGCACAAAAAGAAAGAAATTATAGGCTCATTAGGAATCGGCGCGGTAGCTGCCCAAATGTAGGGCGAAATTAATTTCGCCTTACAAAGATCATCCGCAAAATAACCACTTGCACGGGAGGCGGTTGTTCCATCCGCGGCAGCCTTTGCTTTGCGTAATGGCAAAACAGGCAGTGTTATAATTCACTGGTCAGGCCACATCCTTGATTTATTTGAGGTGAATAATGAAAGATTATCGATATCCAGTGGTTATCGAATACGATCCAGACAATGATGTTTATCTGGCGGATTGCCCCCTTATTCCTGGTTGTTATTCGGATGGTAAGACTTACGAAGAGGCCGTTAAGAACATCAAGGATGCCATCAAGTTGTGTATTGAATCGCGCCGGGCGGTAGGCGATCCTGTTCCCCTGCCCGATCTGGTTCAGATCGTGGTGTAATCAATGCCTGCAAAACTACCCGCAACAAGCTCCCGCCAGGTTCTCAAGGTCTTGGAATCTCTCGGGTTTCAGTTGATCCGTCAGTCAGGCAGTCATGCGACCTATCGCCATTCAGACGGGCGTTGGACAATTGTTTCCATTCATCCCGGAAAAATCATTCCCAAAGGAACATTGCATAAAATCATTCGTGACGCTGGCTTGACCGTCGATGAATTTCTGGAAAAGTTGTAAAACGGGTCGCTGCAGCCAGCCATCACAATTAAGAAACGCTATATCTGGGCGCAATCCGGGATGGGATGTGTCCTGTTGCAATCCTTGACAATCACCCTCGATGTGCATACAATGTAGTCACATCGAGGAGATGATCTGATGACGCTGATGATCCGATCAAAAGTTGTAAAAATTGGCAATTCGCGGGGAGTGCGTATTCCGCGGATAATGCTGGAGCAAGCCGGTTTGATCGATGAGGTTGAAATGGTAGTGGAAGGAAATAACCTGATCATCCATTCTACACGGTTTTCTCGTCAAGGTTGGGCGGCTCAGTTTGCGGGGATGGCAGAGCATGGCGATGATCGCTTGTTCGACCAAGGGTCGACAACTCTGTGGGAGGAAAATGAGTGGACAAAGCCCGCCTGGTAAAAAAAGCTTGGAAAAATAAATACCAGCACACAGAAAAAGGTGTTGGTCACTTTATTGGTCACTTAACTGGATATGTTCGCCGAGTAAAAAGATGGATATCGGCTAAAAAGCATACGCGAACCAGGTTCACAGGGCGCGGTTGCTGCCCAAATGTAGGGCGAAATTAATTTCG
>CAZHWV010000193.1:2295-6473 GCA_964536185.1 uncultured Anaerolinea sp.
GAACCAGGTTCACAGGGCGCGGTTGCTGCCCAAATGTAGGGCGAAATTAATTTCGCCTTACATTTGGGCAGCTATGCGGTGAAATCCAGATCACCGAGCCAGGTGGCCCAGGAAATGGCTTTGAATAAAGGTTCATCCGCAGTGATAAGCGTCAGGTTCAGGCGGCGAGCAAGCGCTGCGTAACAAGCATCATAAGCAGTTATCCCTGTTTCCACAGCCAGGGTCAGGGCTGCCTCCATCAGGTCTGCGGTCGGGACAACACGCAGCGCCAGGCGTCCCAGGTCAGCCAAATCGGCCTGGCTGTCTTCCAACGGGCGGCCAAAACGGCGTGAAACCTTCCACAGGATATTGGTACATTCGATGTAAAATAAATCCGGGACAGTTAGAATGGCCGGCGGCTCGCTGGTCAGGCCAGAGAACAACAGGTGGGCCTGTTCTGAAAGTGGCTCGCTGACAAATAGTTTGATGCCCACACTGGCATCCACTACGCAGTTGAGTGGGATGGCGCTCAACGCTGGCGATCCTCTCGTAATAGTAATTCGCTGCCGGGCATCGCGACGGAAGGCGTAAAACGCCGGCGGCGGATGGCGCTCAAAGCCTGTCCGGTTACGAGGCGCTGTTCTTCAGTCTCAAGCGCCTCATAGAGCATCGTCAGCACCTGGGCACTTAACGAGCGGCTCTTCGCTTGGGCAATTTGACTGACCCGCGCATACAAATCTTCAGGGACACTGCGAACATGTAAAGTAGGCATGGGGAACTCCTCGTGGAGATAAGTTTACCATGCCTGGTTGCGTTATGCAACCAGAAGTAACCAGAAGAGATTAGAAAAATGACACTTATCAATGAAGATATCCAAGTCCATTGGATGAATATCGCTCCCAAGCACACTAATGGGGATAGCCGCCTTCCGTCTCCTTCCGTCCTCCGTCTCATCCCGTCCCCCGTCCTCCGTCTCATCCATCGAGAAAAAATTATGACCTTGCTTTTAGGGTGTGGGTTAGCATTGTTGGCTTTTTTGGCCTCGTATTTGCTCCTTTTTGGATTCCGAAGCTGGGCACTGCGCAGCAAACTGTTGGATATTCCGAATGCTCGCAGCTTGCACAGCCGGCCGGTTGCTCGCGGCGGCGGTCTGGCCATTGTGCTGATTTGCCTGGCCGGGTTCGGCCTGTTCTGGGAACTACAGCCGGCCTGGGGCTGGTCAGGATTGGGCAGCTATATCGCCGGCGCCAGCCTGATCGCGGTCGTCAGCGGGCTGGACGACCTGCGCTCGCTCCCCTTTGGGCTGCGCTTCGGCGCGCACAGCCTGGCGGCGGCGCTCACGCTTTGGGGCTTCGGACCGTGGAGCACGGTCAGCCTACCCTGGCTGGGCAGCTTGAATCTAGGCTGGCTGGGGCTGCCGATCAGCTTCCTGTGGATCGTCGGGCTGACCAACGCCTATAACTTCATGGATGGCATCGACGGCCTGGCCGGCGGGCAGGCCGTGGTGGCCGGGCTGGGCTGGATCATTTTTGGCTGGCTGGGGAATCAGCCGCTGGTATTTGCCCTGGGCTTGCTCCTGGCCGGTTCCAGCCTGGGCTTCCTGGGACACAACTGGCAGCCGGCCCGTATTTTCATGGGCGATGTGGGCAGCGCTTTTTTGGGGTATACTTTTGCAGTTCTGGCAGTGGCTGCGGCTCAGCCGGACCCGCGCCTGGCCTTTGCGGGTTTCTTGCTGGTCTGGCCGTTTGTTTTTGACCCGGCCTTTACTTTTGTGCGGCGCCTGTTAAAACACGAGAACGTGTTGACTGCGCATCGTTCGCACCTCTACCAGCGCCTGGTGCTCACCGGCCTGTCACATCAAACTGTGGCGATTGTCTACATCGGGCTGGCCGGGCTGGGCGCGGTCTGCGCCGTGAGCCTGGTGCTGGAATGGCGCTGGGCCAGTGTTTTGACTGCCAGCCTGCTGGTTGCAGCCCCGCTGGCCCTTTGGCAAATCACCCACCGGCGCGAGCGAGTAATTGAGCACACCTAATCACCTAACCCGGACAAGCCGGAACACAAGCATTTTAATCCACAGATGTCGCAGATGACACAGATTTTAAATGCATAATAATTCTTAAAAATCTGCGAAAACCTGCGTCATCTGTGGACATATTTTCTTACTTTTTGTGCAAGAATCCAATTTCAAAGATACTAATAATTAAAAAAAGGATGAATGCGTGTGAAAAATTCAATGGGGGCTGATTTACCCAATAATGAGGCCGGGAAACCGGCACAAACGTTCAACAGGCCTGGGCTGCACATTCGCAACCGCGACTTTGCCATTCTGGATGTCTGCCTGCTGGCGGTCACCCCGGCCATCGCGCTGACTTTGCGCGTCAACCTGCCCTGGGAACAGCGTTATTCCCAGGCGCTCCTGGTTTTCACCCTGCTGGCCCTGCTGATCAAACTGCCAACCTTTTATTTCTTCCGGCTGTACGCGCGTTACTGGCGCTACGCCAGCATGGATGAATTGATCACTATTTCGCTGGCAGTCTTTATCACGACTGCGCTGGTGACGGCCATTTCCTGGGGTCTGCAGGGTCTTGGGCTCCTGGACGGCAGCAGTCTGCCGCGTTCGATACCAATCATTGATGGCTTGCTGACCCTGATCTTTGTCGGTGGAACGCGTTTCAGTCTGCGGGCCGCTGAACATTTACAAGCGCGCAGCACCAACGGGACCTCGGGCCGGCGGGTGTTGATCGCCGGAGCCGGGGACGCGGGTGAAATGGTCGTGCGCGAGATGCGCTCCAGCCGGAAGGTCGCCTTGGAACCGGTTGGCTTTGTGGACGATCATCCGGCCAAGCAGGGGGTGGTCATCCATGGGGTGCGTGTGCTCGGAACCCTGGCCAAGATCCCCGAACTGGTCGCGACTTACCGGGTTGAGGAAGTCATCGTGGCCATGCCGACTGCGCCGGGCAGCACCATGCGCCAGATCGTGCACCTGTGCGAACAGGCGGGAGTGTCCTCCAGATCCGTGCCGGGCATCTATGAGTTATTAGATGGCCGGGTCAATATCAGCCGCTTACGGAATATCAAGATCGATGACCTGCTGCGCCGCGAGCCGGTGCAGGTCGATTCGGGCAAAGTGATGGATATGCTTTCGGGGAAGCGCGTGCTGGTCACCGGCGCAGGCGGGTCGATTGGCACAGAATTGTGTTCGCAGATAGCAGCTTGCCACCCAGCCCAATTAATCGCCCTGGGGCATGGCGAAAACAGCCTGTTCCAGCTCAATGCGCAATTATCGACACTGCGCACAGGCGCAAACGGGGCTAGCCAACCCGATCTCAAAATCGTGGTTGCAGACGTACGCGACCGGCAGCGGCTGGAAACGATTTTTACGAACTTTGCGCCACAGATCGTCTTTCATGCAGCTGCACACAAACATGTGCATTTAATGGAAGAAAATGTCGAAGACGCCGTGACCAATAACATCCTTGGGACATCCAACCTACTGCAGCTTTCCAGGAGCCACGCAGTCGAGCGCTTTGTGCTGATCTCGACCGACAAGGCGGTTGAGCCGAGCTGCATCATGGGCGCGACCAAGCGCGTGGCCGAAAAATTGGTGCGGGCCAGCGGGTCTGAAAGCGGGCAGCCGTACGTTGTCGTCCGTTTCGGGAACGTCCTGGGCAGTCGCGGCAGCGTCGTGCCGATTTTTCAGCGCCAGATCGAAGAGGGCGGACCGGTGACGGTCTCGGACCCAAATGTGGAGCGTTACTTCATGACGATTCCAGAGGCTGTCTTACTGGTCTTACAGGCTGCGTCGATTGGTAAAGGTGGAGAAGTCCTGGTTTTGGACATGGGCGAACGAGTAAAAATCGTCGACCTGGCCCAGGATATGATCGAGCTTTCAGGTTTAAGGCTCGGGCAAGATATCGAGATCAGCTTCACAGGTTTACGCCCGGGAGAAAAACTCATTGAAACCCTTTTCTCGGAAGATGAGCATCCGGGACGCACTGAGCAAGAAAAGATCATGGTGATCCATAATCACAAAACCAGCGATTATAATACGCTAGAACAAGATGTTGGTGATTTGATTGCCCTGGCGCACGCAGGCAGGAGCCAAGCGACCCGCGAGAAGCTGTTGTCGATGGTTGCGATGGAACGCGGGTGAGGCAGATTTCCTGTTCGGGACGATGTCTCAGAAATTATATCCACAG
>CAZHWV010000194.1:0-6437 GCA_964536185.1 uncultured Anaerolinea sp.
TTTTGCCATCCTGGCCAGGCCTTAGCCCATTTTTCCGGTGATATAAGACTCGGTCAGCTCCTGTTTGGGACGGGTAAATAGTTCGGTCGTGGGCGAGAATTCGACCAATTTTCCCAGCCAGAATAGGCCGGTCAGATCGGAGACGCGTGCGGCCTGTTGCATGTTATGGGTGACAATTACGATGGTGTAATCCTGCTTTAATTCCTGGATAAGCTCCTCGATATGCAGCGTGGCGATTGGGTCCAGCGCAGAGGTGGATTCGTCCATCAGGATCACTTCGGGTTTTGTCGCCAGCACCCGCGCAATGCACAGGCGCTGCTGTTGTCCGAGTGCCAGGCCCAGCGCATCGGTTTGCAGCCTGTCTTTGACATCCTCCCACAATGCGGCTTTTTTCAGGCTGGTCTCCACCGTTTCTTCCAGGTCCGTTTTGCTTTTGGTCGTGCCCAGAACCCTGGGTCCAAAAGCCACATTGTCAAAAATGGATTGTGGGAACGGGTTTGGTTTTTGAAAGACCATGCCAACCCGCTGGCGCAAGTCAACTACATCCATATCCTCGGCGTAAATATTGCTGCCATTTAAAAGCACCAACCCTTCAACCCGTGTGCCGGCGATGGCGTCGTTCATGCGGTTAAGACAGCGCAGAAAGGTGGATTTTCCACAGCCGGAAGGGCCAATTAAGGCAGTCACCTTGCGTGGTTGGACATCCATATTGATTTTTGCAAGCGCCAGCGATTGGCCATAATAAAAATCAAGGTCGCGTATTGAGAAGACCGGGGCTTCACTCATACCCTGAATTTTACTTGATTAACAACAGCTTGTTAACGATATAATCGCATCGATGATCAACCGGAACCTCTTCTGCACCCTTTTGTTGGTAAGCTGCCTTTTCTCAGCCTGCGGCCCGACGCAAACAGCGCAACCCGTGGATGGCTTAGCCTCGGCATATATCGAAAATAAAGGCTCGGATACGATCGTCAACCTGGCCCTGGCCTGGGCCGAGCAGTATCAAAGCGAGCATCCCGAAATCCGCATCTCTGTCACTGGCGGCGGTTCGGGCACTGGTATCGCTGCATTGCTGAATGGCACCGTAGGCATTGCCAATGCCTCGCGCAAGATCAGCGCCGATGAACTGAAACAAGCCCAGGCAAAAAATATCTCCCCGGTGGAACATATCATTGCCCGGGATGCAATTGCTGTGATCGTCAACCCTGAGAACCCGGTCAGCCAACTGACCCTCCAGCAAATCTCTGATATGTACAGCGGCAAGATCGTCAACTGGAAAGAAGTGGGTGGCGATGACCGTCCAATTGTGCGCCTGTCACGCGAAACCAATTCTGGCACGCATGTTTATTTCCTGGAAACCGTTTTGCGCTTGGGCGACAAAAAAAGCAAGACCCTCTTTTCGATGGATACCCTCTTGCTGCCCTCCTCCGAAGGCATCATCAACGAGCTGCGCTCAAACCCGAATGCGATTGGTTATGACGGCCTGGGCTATGTTCCCAAGGACCTGAAAACGATTGCTGTTGCAAAAAAGAGCGGCGAAGCCTACGTGCTGCCCTCCATCGCGACGGTTAACGATAAGAGTTATGCCATTGCGCGCGATCTATATATGTACACAGTGGGTCAAGCCAGCGGAGCCGAGAAGGATTATCTGGATTGGATCATCTCCGCTGAAGCGCAGCAAATTGTAGCCAGGTTGGGTTTTGTGCCGATCCTAAGGTGAATCTATGGAATCAAATTTAAACTGGCGAGAATATGTAATTACCCGTGCCATTCGTGCCGCGGGATATTCTGCTATCGTGTTTGTCGCCCTAATTTTTTATTTCCTCTTACGTGAAGGCCTGCCCACGCTGCAAGAAGTCAAGCTGGCAGACCTGTTTGCGTTGCGCTGGTATCCGATCGAGCAATATTTTGGCATCTTGCCCTTGATCAGCGGTTCCATCATTGTCACCCTTGGCGCAACCTTGATCGCAGTTCCTTTTGGGATTGGCACTGCCATTTTTATCTCGGAAATCGCCCCGCGTTGGGCTCGCGAAATTTTGAAGCCGCTGGTTGAACTGCTGGGTGGTTTGCCTTCGGTCGTGCTCGGGTTCCTCGGCATTCTTGTGCTGGCCCCCTATTTACGAGTTTTACTCAACCTGCCAACTGGCCTGACTGCATTTACTGGTTCCGTGCTCTTGGGCGCGATCGCCCTGCCGACGGTCGTTTCCGTGGCTGAGGATGCGCTCGACTCGGTGCCGCGTTCTTACCGCGAAGGTGCCTGGGCACTGGGCGCCACGCGCTGGCAGACCATCTGGCGGGTGACTCTCCCGGCAGCCCGCTCTGGGGTCTTGACCGCGGTCATGCTCGGGGTTGGTCGCGCCATCGGTGAGACGATGACCGTTATGATGGTGACCGGCAATGCTCCTGTGCTGGCAGCCTCGCTCGGAGCACTGTTCTCTCCGGTGCGCACCATGACCGCTACTATTGCGGCCGAGATGGGCGAGGTGGCTAATGGCAGTGTCCACTACCATACCTTGTTCTTTATCGGCATGGTGCTTTTTATCATCTCACTCATCGTCAATGTGACTACTTCGGCGGTTGTTTTTCGCTCCCAGAAACGCGCTGAAAAGGTCTTATCTTGAGCGCGAAATAATAAGCAGCCTATGAAAAAACCCTTTTCCATCAATCGCAACCTGACCCAACGCCTGGGTTTTGGCCTGCTGAGTTTTATGGCAGCCCTGACAGTCATTCCCATCCTTGCCGTGGTGATTTACGTCATCAGCCAGGGCGGCGGGGCCATCACTTTCGAGTTCTTAAGTGGTTTTCCGCATGACGGTATGCGCCAGGGCGGTATTATGCCAGCCATCGTCGGCACTTTTTACCTGACCATTGGAACGGCTATGTTCTCTGTCCCTTTGGGTGTGGCCGCAGCCATTTATCTTTCGGAATATGCCGCCGATAACTGGTTGACGCGCACCATCCGGATTGCCATCATCAACCTGTCTGGCATTCCGTCGGTTGTTTACGGTTTGTTCGGGCTGGGATTGTTCGTTCTGTTTCTGAAGTTTGGGACAAGCATACTCTCTGCTTCGCTGACCCTTTCGATCATGACCCTGCCAGTCATTATTTCAACCGCAGAAGAGGCCTTGCGGGCTGTGCCGCAATCCTTCCGCACCGTCTCGATCTCACTGGGCGCCACCCGCTGGCAAACTATCCGCCGGATCGTTTTGCCGGAAGCTTTGCCAGGCATCATTACGGGCGTAATTCTGGGCTTGGAAAGAGCGGCCGGCGAAACCGCTCCCATTCTCTTTACCGGCGCTGCGTTTTTTCTGCCGCGCCTGCCACACTCTGTTTTTGATGCGACCATGGCCCTGCCCTATCACCTTTTTGTGATCTCGACCCAGGTGCCCGAAATGCCTTTCCAGATTCAATATGGTACAGCCCTGGTTTTAATTGCTTTTGTATTGGGCATGAATTTGATCGCGACTGTCATCCGCTCCAGAGCCAGGGCGCGGCGGCAGTGGTAGATTATCATCATTCAATTCAAATCCTTTTCTTTCTTTCGCTATGAGGTAAACATGCCACCAACTTCCTATACCGATCTTGGTCAACAAACAGTAGGTCTGATTGGGCGGGCCTTCAGTTCCGCCGGGAACCTGGTTGTGTTTTTATTTGAAGGCTTCATCCGGGTCAGCCCATTGCCTGATGAGGTCGATTTTCTCTTGATTTGCATGCTTTTTATCTGGTTGACTTCTATGCTCATCCGCGTGATCCGTGGAAAACAATCGTGACCGATAAGATCGTTATCGAAAATCTAAGCCTTCAATATGAAGATGGCACCGAATCGTTGCGCAATGTCAGTCTGGTTATTCGCGAGAATGCCATAACAGTCCTGTTTGGCCCGGCTGGCGGTGGAAAATCGACTCTGCTGCGTTGCCTCAACCGCCTGAACGATCTTTCGGAAGTCAAAGCAACCACGGGACGCATTCTGCTTGCCGGAGAGAACATTCTCGATCCGCAAACCGATGTGATTCGCTTGCGGCGCAAGGTGGGCATGGTCTTCGCCCGCCCGGTGGTCTTGCCGATGTCCATACGTAAAAATGTGACCTACGGGTTGGAAGTGATGGGCGAAAAGCGCCCATCCAGGCTGAACGAAGCTGTGGAGCGTTCTTTGCAACAGGCTGCGCTATGGGACGAAGTCAAGGGCCGTCTCGACGATCCGGCTATCGCCCTTTCTGGTGGTCAGCAGCAGCGGTTGTGCGTGGCGCGTTCGCTGGCCTTGGAGCCTGAAATTATCCTGCTCGACGAGCCCACTTCTGGCCTGGATCCAATTTCCACTGGCAAAGTGGAAGCTTCTTTGCAGGACTTGAAGAAGAATTACACCATCATCCTGGTGCCGCACTCTGTTCAGCAGGCAGCACGCACGGCGGATTACGCCGCATTCTTTCTGCAAGGTGAGTTGGTGGAATACGCTGAAGGCAAAACGCTCTTCACCGCGCCTGCCGACAAGCGCACAGAAGATTACGTTACCGGTAGGTTTGGGTAACCCGGGTTCAATTGATTAGCCAATTTAGCGAGGTGTTATATGTTACGAAAAACTTTTGAAGCTGAAATCCAACAATTAAAAGACGAGATCATCCTGCTCGGCAGTTTGGTTGAGCAAAACGTCCTCGATTCTGTGGATGCCATGAAAAAAAGGGATATGCTCGCTTCCCAGACAGTCATTGATCTGGATAAGAAAATCAACGAAAAGCGCTTTGCGCTCGAAAACCAGGTGATGATTATCATTGCGACCCAGCAGCCGATGGCGCGTGATCTGCGCCTGTTGGCCTCGTTCTTTGAAGTTATCAGCGAACTTGAGCGCATGGGCGACTATGCCAAGGGCATTGGCATAATTAATGTGCGCATGGGCGACCAACCCCTGCTCAAGCCGTTGGTAGATATTCCACGTATGGCCCAAAAAGGCGCGGATATGCTCCACCGCGCTCTGTTGGCTTTTGTTAACGAAGATGCAGAAGCCGCCCGCAGTATTCCCGCCGAGGATGATGAAGTCGACGCTCTATATGACCAGATTTATCGCGAGTTGATGACCTATATCATGGCCGACCCCAAAAACATCGAACGCGCCAACTGGCTATTGTGGGTGGCTCACAACCTGGAACGCTTTTCCGACCGGGTCACCAATATATGCGAGCGGACGATATTCATCGTGACTGGCGAGTTGATCGAAATCAATGACATGAAAGACGGCCACGGCTCAAGTTAGTCCGCATCCAAAGCGCCAGGTTTGTTCGTTATCCGCCGACGAAGCGCAGCGAGCCCCGGCCACACAGCTGAGGGCTCTTTATTTTTCGCTTGCCTGGCATTTTTTGACGTACTATGACTCGCCCTTGCCCATTGGAACTGGGCCTCGGCTGAAGACAATCAGGAGTTTTTTATGCCCCGAACCGATTTGCGTTTATCCATCCCTTCCAAGGGCCGCCTGGCCGAGGAAACCATTGAATTTCTCAAGGCTTGCGGGATCGATATTTACAAGCCAAATCCGCGCCAGTATGAGGCAACCATCCCATCCATCCCGGACCTGACGGTGCTGTTTCAACGCCCGACCGATATCGTCATCTCCATCCGCAACGGCAGCGTGGATTTTGGCATTACCGGTCTGGACGTGCTCGAAGAGCATCGTGGCGAAAACGGCGAAATCATGCTGCTGCATGAGGCTCTCGGGTATGGAAAATGTAACCTGGGGCTGGCTGTCCCCGAGAGTTGGGATGCGGTTGAATCAGTTGCGGATCTGCGGGCCGAGGCTGAACGGCGCGGACGGGCGCTGAGAGTGGCCACAAAATTCCCTGAATTAACCGCTCGTTTTCTAGATGCGAACCAGATTCCCTTTTCGATCGTCAGCGCAGAAGGGACTCTCGAGATTGCCCCGGCCATCGGCTATGCCGATATGATCTCAGATCTGGTTTCGAGCGGTCAGACCCTGCGCGATAATCGCCTGCGTCTGTTGGCTGGTGGGCTCATTCAACAATCCCAGTCCGTCCTGGCCGCCAATAGCGCTGTGCTTAAGGCCAATCCCCGAGCGCTGGCTGTGGCCCGCCAGTTGCTCGAGTTTATCGAGGCGTATATCCGCGCCCAAAATAATGTCTCCATTTTTGCAAATATGCGCGGGGAAAGTCCGGAAGCCATTGCCGGGCGGATCTTTGCCCAAAAAACGATCGGCGGATTGAATGGGCCAACTATTAGCCGCATTATTCACCGGGATGGCGATCCAAATTGGTATGATCTGCACATTGTTGTCCAGCGCGATGAACTTTTCGCTGCCATCAGCGAACTGCGCGCCATCGGCGGCAGCGGCGTGGTCGTTGCCCCGGTGATTTATATTTTCGAGGAAGAACCCCCCAGGTATAAGGCTATGCTGGCGGCTTTGAAATAATACGCGCAGTGTATTTACACTT
>CAZHWV010000195.1:0-6413 GCA_964536185.1 uncultured Anaerolinea sp.
CACGCCTTGCGGCACATGGCCCTCAACCATGCCTGTCTGCCAATTCCAGCACCAGCGCGGGCAAGGACGTATTATAATCAGCTTCCTTCGCCTGTCAAGCTGTACAGCCTCTGCAGTTCTCAGTTGAGGTTTATCGTCAGGTGTTTGGGCGATTTTCGAAAGCTTATCTTCCGAAAACCACCCAAACAAGCCTCCATTTCTTTGTTTGATTTCATAATTCAGAATTGCTGATCCGGAAAACCGGTTTGAACCGGAATAATGCAAATTACAGGAGCCCTTAATATGATCAGAATAGTTCTTGACGCCATGGGAAGTGACAGCCACCCGACACCTGACGTGGTTGGCGCAGTACTGGCGGCCCGCGAATACGGCGTGGAGGTCATCCTTGTCGGAGATGAAGCTCTCATCAAACCTATCCTGGTCGCCCAGAACCCAGGCAGCCTCCCAATCCGCATCGTCCATGCGCCTGAAATGTTGACAATGGAAGACAAGGGCGAGGCGCTCGCCTTCAAAGCCCGCCACAAAGAATCGAAAAACTCAATGGCAGTCGGCATCGACTTGCTCAAAAAAGGCGAGGCCGACGCATTTGTTACTGCAGGAAATACCGGCGCAGCCTGGCTGACGGCTTTATTCCGCCTGGGGCGCATTCGTGGTGTCGATAAGCCCGCTCTTGCAGCTGTTTTTCCGACTGCCAAAGGTTCTTGCGTGGTGCTGGATATAGGCGCAAACCCTGATTGTGAACCCCAAAACTTGCTGCAGTTTGCTATCATGGGCAGTCTCTACGCAGAGAAAATCCGCGGAATCCGCAACCCCTCGATTGGTTTGCTCTCCAACGGTGAAGAGGAAGGCAAGGGCAATCACCTTGTTAAAGAAACCACGCCTTTGTTAAAAAACTCTGGGCTCAATTTCTTTGGAAATGTCGAAGGAAAAGAGGTTATCGGTGGTTTGATCGATGTAGCCGTCACGGATGGTTTCTCTGGTAATATAATGTTGAAATCATCAGAAGCCGTGGCCAGCCTGATCGTAAACAAAATCAAAGCTGCCATAAAAAATGGCGGTCCTCTGACCATGCTCGGCGGTCTCCTGGTCAAACCTGCGCTCGGTCAGATCAAAAAATTACTTGATCCCAGCGAAGAAGGCGCTGGTCCACTATTGGGTGTTAATGGTCTGGTCTTCATCGGGCACGGACGTTCAGATGAAATCGCCATTAAGAATGCCATCCGGGTGGCCAGGAATGCGGTTGAATCAGGTCTGTTGGATGCGCTGAAATCAAATCTGCAGGACCGCCTTAAGGCCGCCCAGGCCGAATAAAACAGCACAAGAATTGGTTGGATTCAAGACAGCCATCTATCATTCGTTCGTCCTAAATACTGAAGGAAACTATGAAAATTCTAACGCACGAAAAGAATATCCGCCGCAACGCCAAGATCGGACAATACACCAGCCTGACATCCCTCGTGATCCTTGCGGGCGGTATGTATGTCTCTTTTGTTTATCCAACCCAACTTTACATTTCCTTCGTGGCCTTGTTGGTTGGTTTCATCCTTTCACAGGTGGGTATTTATTTCGGCAACCGTTGGGGCCGCCGCCCGCGCATCGATGAACGCCTGACAGGCGCTCTCAAAGGGCTGACCAAAGATTACACCATCTATCACTTCCTTACTCCCGTAAATCACCTGCTGGTTGGCCCAGCGGGCATCTGGATCATCGCGCCCTATTACCAGCGCGGAACCATGCTCTATGAACGCGGTAAATGGAAGCAAAAAGGGGGTGGATTGATGCTGGGCTATCTCAAAGTTTTCGCCCAGGAAGGTTTGGGCCGTCCAGATATTGAAACAAAAGCCGATCTCGATAATTTGAGCGAGTACTTCAAAAAAAGCCTTGGCGAGGACCAACCACTGCCTGCCGTCAATGTCGTCATGGTCTTCACCGATGACCGGGTAATATTACAGGCCGAAGGCTCCCCAATTCCAGCGCTAAAAACCGATCAGTTAAAGGAATTTATACGCAAATCTGCCAAGCTAACCCCTCTTTCAGCCGCAGAAGTCAAGCGGATTACCGAAGTTTTACCGGACGAGAGCATAGTATAAACCGATGACATCCATCGTTTCTATTGACATTGAGACTACTGGTCTGGATAACAATAAGGACAGTATTATCGAGATCGGCGCTTTGCGTTTTAACGGCCGGCGAGTTGAGGACGAATGGTCTACGCTGATCAACCCCAACCGGCATATTCCAGAAGCGATCACTTCCTTGACCGGCATCGATGACGGCATGGTTCGCCAGGCCCCTCGCTTGCAAGACGTCATCCAGGACCTGGTTGAATTTGTCGGAGAGTCACCTGTGCTCGGTCAAAACGTGCGTTTTGACCTGGGTTTTTTGCAAAAACAGCGGATCCTGTTGCTGAACAAGGTAGTGGATACCTACGAGCTGGCTTCCGTTTTAATGCCCGGCGCCAGCCGCTATAACCTGGCTGCGCTTGGTAAACAGTTGGCGATTCCCTTGCCCAACTCGCACCGCGCGCTGGATGACGCCCGCCTCACCCATGCCGTTTTCATTCGTCTATTGGATATTGCCCTCGAACTGCCCCTTGACTTGCTGGCTGAGATTGTCCGCAACGGCGAACCACTGGATTGGGACGGTAACTACGCTTTTCAGAATGCGCTGCGCCAGCGCAGCCGCGAGCAGGTTCAAGCTAAACAGACAAAATCACAGCCTGGAACCGGCCCTCTTTTTGAGGAACAGGATCGTCCAGGAAAACCCCAACCCCTCGGTCCGGTAACCGAACCCATCGCCCTCGACCCTGACGAAGTCGCTTCCGTGCTTGAATATGGCGGCCCATTTTCACGTTTCTTTGAAGCCTACGAACAGAGACCCGAACAGGTGGAAATGCTGCGCGCAGTTACCAATGCGCTTTCTTACAACGGTCACCTGATGGTCGAAGCCGGCACAGGCGTGGGCAAGTCATTTGCTTACCTGGTCCCGGCGGCGCTGTTTGCCCTTCAAAATAAAACCAGGGTGGTCGTTTCCACCAACACCATCAACCTGCAAGATCAGCTCATCCAAAAAGACATTCCGAGCGTGTGCGCAGCCCTGAGCATTGACCTGCGCGCCGCTGTGCTTAAGGGCCGCTCCAATTACCTCTGCCCGCGCCGCCTGGAAATCATGCGCCATAGCGGACCCAATACGCCCGATGAAATGCGGGTTCTTTCAAAAATCCTGGTCTGGAGTTGGAATGGAGCCAGCGGCGACCGCAACGACCTCAACTTAAATCGCCCCGCCGAAAAAGAAGCCTGGATGCGCCTTTCGGCCGAAGACGATGCCTGCACTTCCGAAAACTGCGCCGGACGCATGGGCGGTTCTTGCCCGTTCTTCAAGGCCAAACAGGCCGCCCAAAGCGCACATATCTTAATCGTCAATCACGCCCTGCTTCTTTCCGATGTCGCCACAGGCAGCAAAGTTCTGCCTGAGTACCAGTACCTGATCGTGGATGAAGCCCACCACCTGGAAGGCGCCACAACTGGAGCCTTATCCTTCCGCCTTTCCCAAAACGACTTTGATCGCATGTTGAAGGAAGTCGGCGGGGCATCCGGTGGGGTCCTTGGTCACGTATTGACCGTCACCCGAGACCTGCTGCGCCCCACCGATTTCGCCAGGCTGACCCAGATTGTCCATCGCGCCAGCGAGACAGCCTTTCGCCTGGACAGTTACGCCAGGGATTTTTTCTTTGCCCTGGCAGAATTCATCAACATCCAACGCGAAGGCCGGCCCAAAAGCCAGTATGCCTATCAAGAACGGATATTGCCGTCCAGCCGCAGCTTGCCCGGTTGGGACAATGTCGAGATCAACTGGGGCACGGCGGGTGAGTCCATGATCCTGCTGATCAATGCGGTCAGCGAACTCTACAAAGCCTGCGCTGAGATGTATGCCAATGGCGTCGAAGAGCTCGAAGACCCCCTGGGCAGCCTGAGCAATCTGCTACGTCGCCTGATGGAGGCCGAAGCCGCCATCAGCGGCATGATCCACAAACCTTCACCCGAGACCATCTACTGGATCGAAGTCCAACCGATGAACAACCGGCTGACCCTCAATACCGCGCCACTAAGAGTCGGCCCGCTGATCGAAAAATATTTATGGCATGAGAAATCCAGCGTGGTCCTGACTTCGGCGACCTTGACCGCCGCCGGAGATTTCAGCTACCTGCGCAATTTACTTTTGGCCGACGAAGCCGATGAACTCACCCTCGGCTCGCCCTTCGATTATGAAAACTCAGCCCTCTTATATTTACCCAACGATATCCCTGAACCCAATGCGCCCGGCTACGAAGCCGCCGTCAACCGCGCCATCATCCAAACCGCCAGCGCCACCGGCGGCAAGATGTTGGTGCTCTTTACCAGTTATGCCCAGTTGAAACGTGCCTCTCAAGCCATCGCCCGTTCCCTGAATCAGAATGACATTCAAGTATATGAACAGGGCGAAGGCGCCAGCCCGGCTGCCTTGTTGGAAGCCTTCAAAAGCGCTCCGCGCGCCGTTCTGCTCGGCACCCGTTCCTTCTGGGAAGGCGTGGATGTGCCCGGTGATTCGCTCTCAGTCGTCTTCATCACCAGGCTCCCTTTCGAAGTTCCCTCCGATCCCCTGGTCGCCGCCCGCTCCGAGACATTTGATGATCCTTTTAGCGAATACCAGGTGCCCGAAGCCATCCTCAAATTTCGCCAGGGCTTTGGCCGCCTGATCCGTTCGGCGTCAGACCGGGGCATCGTTGCCATCCTCGACCGGCGCGTCCTCACCAAGCAGTATGGTCGCCTGTTTATCGAAAGCCTGCCGCAGTGCACCATTCGCACGGCCAGCCTGAATGACCTGCCCAAACACGCCGCCGGCTGGCTAAATACTTAGCCAACAATCAGACCCCAAAATGACCAGACCCTAAAGGTTTTTTAAAACCATTAGGGTCTCTATATTCTGTAGCAAAGTCTTATTTTATATAAGCAGGAATTATGGTAGAATGGGTTAATGTCAGATAAGAATTAGATTAGCTGATACTTACGAACCTTAATTATTACATTACATTACATTTGTCATCTCACCTTTGTGAGCATTGGCATAAGCATAAATGGAAAATTAAGGTATTATTAATCATGTCAATTTTGACAGATTTATCGGATTATGCCGGAGGTGCCCGCAAAAAATTAGAGAAATCGCTGAACGCCAACTGGAAACGAACACCCCCCCAAAATAGGAGAATGTATCTAATGACCACAAGAAAAAATCTTTTACTACTTGGCACACTGATCATGGTTGCCATCTTTTTGTCCGCATGCGCAGGTCAGCCCGGCCCGGCTGGCGCTAATGGCGCAGCTGGTCCTGCCGGTCCTGCCGGCCCTGCTGGTCCTGCCGGCCCTGCCGGTGCTGCCGCAGCGGCTTCGACAGATTTAACCTGCAAAGAGTGCCACAATGACACTACTTTGATTGCTGGCAAGCGCGGCGGCTGGGAAGTCTCCTTGCACGGCTCCGGCGCCGCTTACGCGGAAGAATATGCCAATAAATCCTGCGCAGGCTGTCACTCTGGCAATTCCTTCGTTGAGATGGTTGCCGCCGGTGGTAACTTTGCCAAGCTAGAAAAAGGTGCCTCCGACCCGATGCGCCAGACCTGCCAGACCTGCCACAAGATCCACGCCACCTACACCAAAGCCGACTGGGAACTGCGGACTGTGGCTCCTGTCACCATGGTCACCAGCAAAGCCACCTTTGATGGCGGGCTGGGCAACCTGTGCGCCAACTGCCACCAGGCCCGCCGCTACCTGGCCAACTTCGCCGCCAAGGATAAAGACGGCAAGGCCATCGCCGGCAAGTTCACCCCCACCGCCCGCTTCAACACCCACTACAGCGTTCAGGCCGATACTCTGATGGGTCAGGGTGACTTCGGCGTCGAAGGCAAGCCCGGCGCGCACTACTCGATGGTCAAGGACACCTGCGTGGCCTGCCACATGGGTGGTGAAAGCTCCAATCACACCAATGTGCCCCAGCTCGCCACCTGCGTGACCTGCCATGCCGATGCCAAAGACTTCAACATCAACGGCTATCTGGAAGCTTTCGAAAAGGATATGAAGACCCTCGAAGAAGCTCTGTTAGCCAAGGGTCTGCTGGCCAAGGATGACAAGGGCGTCATCAGCAATGTCCTCAAGAGTGCCGATGGCTCCGCGGTTGTCCTCGATGCGCCTCAGGCCCAAGCCCTGTACTTCTACCACCTGGTCGAAGAAGATGGCAGCGAAGGCATCCACAACCCGACTTATTTCAAGACCATGATGAAGGCTGCTCTCGAAGCGCTGAAGTAAGTCTGCATCCAGGACACAAACAAGAATAAAAAAGGCAGGCCGACAAGCCTGCCTTTTTGTTTTAAATCACGCTCTTCA
>CAZHWV010000196.1:0-6356 GCA_964536185.1 uncultured Anaerolinea sp.
CCCCCGCTTGCCCCCCATGAAAATTGGTTACTTTAACCCCCACGGTTGGCAGGCTTATTGGATTGATGGACTGCTATTTGTCAAACGTTTTGAGTCAATCCTTGGCGCTAATTACCCCGATGGCGGATGTAACACTGAAACGTACTGTAATCACAAATTCATCGAACTGGAAAGCCTTGGCCCGCTGACAAAACTGGAACCCGGAGCCACCCTTGTCCACAACGAGACGTGGGAGCTTTACGAAAGTTTAGAACAGAGCTTCATCCCAGCCAAAATCATTGATTTGTTGGCCAAATAGGGGCTCGAACTACATAATAAATTCGCATGCGGGATGGTTCAATTGGGCGATATAATATCACCCAGGATGTCCAATTTCCTTCTTCAACGAGGTTAGCACATGAATTACAAGCAAGTTTACATCGGCACAGATAGCGGGGCGACCACTTCAAAAATTGGGGCTGTCTGGAGCGATGGCACAACAGTATCGACCAAATTACTGCAGCGCTCAACCAATTCGGACCTCGGCCCGGATGCTGTAGTGCGCAGTTGGGTAGAAGCGGTAAGCGAATATCTTGAACAAAACGGGTTAAGCTGGGATCAAGTGGCTGGTGTCGGACTTGCCATCCCTGGCCCTTTCCTGCGATATGGCGTTCTCGATCGAACTGCCAATATGCCCCTCATTTTTGCTGGCTGGGATGTTCACAGCGCTTACAGCAGCGCACTGGCAACCAAAGCAGGGCGGGCTGTACCACTGGTTGTTGGAAATGATGGTAATTATGGTGGTGTAGCTGAAGCACAACGCGTCCGCGGGAACACCAAAAGCACGGTGCTGATGCTTGCGCCTGGCTCCGGATTAGGCGCAGCTTACATTGATAGTCAAGGACTGCCTCTCGACGGCGATACTCTGGCCGGGATGGAAGGCGGTCACATGCCCGCTCCTTTACACTTGCTGAATGTCAAGCCGTATCTCTGCGGTTGCGGAAAAGATTGGGGCTGCGTGGAAGTTTACACCACCATTTCCGGGCTGCCCTATTTACTGGCTGAAAAGTTGGAGCACTACCCAGACCACGAACTGGCCAAGTCCAGCGCGCCGATCAAAGAGAAAGTCCTGGCTCTGCGCGGTTTGGCACAAAAAGGTGATCCACTTGCTGTCGAAATTTTTGATTTTCAGGCCCGCGCCATGGGTCTGCAGGTTGCCAATCTGGCAATGGCCCTCGACCCTACATTCGTAGTGATTGGCGGTGGGCTAATGGACCCTGAAAACACCACCGAGGTCTTTCGCGAACGCTACTTGAGAATCCTGCGTGAAACGGCCGAACCATACTTGTGGTCATCCCAACGCGCACATATGAGCATCGTGCCAGCTACCCTTGGCGACCTATCACAAGCCATCGGTGCAGCCTTGGTGGCACTATACCAAAGCCGCTCATAATTGTTTATAATGATGTATGGGCGTGCGATCAGAAAATGGACTCAAATAGAACAGTGTCCAATAACAGCCCAACAAACCAAAGAAATTTTCCTCTTCTTATTCATTTAATAACATGGTGAGTAGAAATGGACGAACCATTAGTTCTTCGAGCCCAAAGCAACCTTCATAAAAAACTGGCGCAGTTCGAAAAACTGGTCAAGATCAGTGTTACGCTGAATTCCACCATCGATCTGGATCAACTGATTAAGTTTATCATCAGCAGTGCCGCTGAATTACTCGAGTGCGAAGCGGTATCTATCCTTTTGTACAGCCCGGAAAAAGACTGCTTATATTTTACCGATTCGAGTACTTCGGACGTGAGAAGACTAGCCGAGACTTATGTGCCACTGCAAGGTAGCCTTGCAGGATTGATATTTCTCGAAAACAAACATATTATTTCAAATAAAGTAGAGCAGGATCCTCGTCATTTTCCCCTGCCAGCCCAAAATGTAAATTTCAAAACCCGTTCGTTACTGGGTGTTCCGATGCGCACCCACGAGCAGGTCACCGGTGTACTGGAGGCTCTAAATAAGAAAAAGGGCAGTTTCAATCAAACTGATCTTGAGATCCTGCTAGTTATCGCCTCATTGGCAGCTGTGGCAATTCAAAACGCAAAGCTACTAAAGGATCTGCAAGAGGCCTATAACAGCACCCTGGAAGGTTGGTCAAGCGCCCTGGATTTACGCGACAAGGATACCCACGGACACGCCCTGCGTGTGGCCGAAATGACATTGAATCTGGCAATAGAAATGGGGATAGGCACGGAGCAACTATCGGTTTTTCGACAGGGCGCGCTTTTGCATGATATTGGTAAAATGGGCGTCCCTGACAACATCCTGCTAAAACCCGGACCACTGACTGAGGCAGAGTGGGAAATCATGCGACAACACCCAGCTTATGCTTATCAATTGCTCTCACCAATCAGCTACTTGCGCCCTGCTCTTGAAATTCCATATTGTCATCATGAGAAATGGGATGGAACCGGTTATCCGCGCGGGCTGATCGGCTTAGAAATTCCACTTCCTGCGCGAATTTTTGCTGTGATTGATGTCTGGGATGCCCTTAGTTCAAACCGCCCCTACCGTGAAGCCTGGCCAGACAAAAAAGTTCAGGAATATATACAATCGCAGGCAGGGATATCCTTTGACCCCCAAGTGGTTGATGCCTTCATCCGACTTGTAACTGGAATAGCTGTCAACCCGCCAAAATCATAACAGTTTTCAATCTATCCTGGAAAATTCTCATTTTGAAGGTCGCCAACAAAAATTTTATGACAAAAAAAACTCCTCGGACGGGGAGCTTTTTTTGTCATAAACGATGGGATTATTCGCCTTTTGAGAGAGCCAGGATATCTTTCTTACCGTTCACCATTCTGACTAGTTTGACTTCTTACATCAAATATTTTTCGTTGGCCGGCTCATTTTCTTGCAAAATATGGCCGAAAGCATAAAAGGTCAGATAGATAAAAATAAAAAAAAGGGTATAAAGCCCAACAAACCCAATTGATTTCAAGCTGGGATCTTCCAGCCAGGTCCAAAGGTTGTCAGCAGTTTGAGCTGGATATTGCAAGATATCCCAACTATTCAGGCGGAAAAACCGACCAATATAAACCCCTGCGCTAGAAAGACCGGCTACAAAAAAAACAAACAGCCAACCAAGCACACGACTGAACTCACGCCGGATAATTTCCTGCATCAGGTTGAGAGAAACGATGCCCAACAACATACCCGTCCACGAAAACCAGACAAGCATGATCACGTCATACCAGATTGGAGCGGCAGAAGGAGCCTGGCTCAGATGTTGTAAATCAGTCAAAATATAAGGCGCGTTCGGGAAGAAAATTAGCCATAAGAAAGCAAAAGCCGGGATAACTATAAATACCAACCAACGTCTCCATGAAAGCATGTAAGCCAGGTATGCCAGCACAAATGGAATCCAGGCAAGGAACAGGTTCCAGACCAGGCTGATGTAACGGCTGGAATCAGTATAAAAAACACGGGCAATCACCAATGAAATACAAATTACTGATGCCATGCTGAGCAGGATAAAAACAGCCACCTTGTATTTATGGCGAGAATAAAGTTTATTGAACATAAGATTTTAAGATTGTACCAGAATGGAGATGGTTTGTTCAACCTGAATCAGATAGATGTTAGCCAGGCTGATTGACAGGAGTGAAAAACGGAACTATAATTGATAATGATTTTCAATATCAATAAGGAGCTATATCATGAACCAGCGAAACTGGAACAATTTTTGCTTATTAACTGGCTTCGCCTGGCTGCTTTCAGCTTGCGGTGCGATGCAGGTCAACCAACCCAATCAACCGGTAAAAGTGCTGGTTGTTGAGACCTTCCTAGCCGATATCACCCAAAACATAGCCGGGGACCGGCTAATAATCGACACACTGTTACCAATCGGTGTGGACCCGCACGCCTTCCAACCCACCCCCCAAGATGTTTCCCGCATCGCTGAAAGCCAGTTATTGATCATCAATGGAGCCGGTTTCGAGACCTGGGTGGTGAAAACACTCGATAACGCTGGCGGGCAGCACACGGTCCTTGAGGCCGCCGCCGGGCTGACGAGCCGCCAGCCAAGCTCTAACGAGACGCTGGATCCGCAGCATGCCAGCGACCCACACTTTTGGCTTGACCCAAATAATGTTATCAAATATGCCGAAAATATACGCGATGGACTTACAGCCGCTGACCCAGCTCGGAAAACCATCTATGCCCAAAACACCGAAAAATACACTCACCAGCTAACAGAACTCGACCAATGGATCAAAACACAGGTAAGCCAGATCCCTGTGGAAAAGCGCTTGTTGGTAACGAACCATGAATCATTTGGGTACTTCGCAGATCGTTACGGGTTTACGATTCTCGGTACAGTCATTCCGAGTACAAGCAGCGAGGCTTCACCCTCCGCCAAGCAAATGGCAGCCATCATTGACCGCATCAAACAAAATTCCATCAAGGTGATCTTCTTGGAAACCGGGGCAAACCCGAGGTTGGCCGAGCAGATCGCTCAAGAAACCGGCGCGCAGGTCATTACTGACCTGTACACCCATTCAATCACCGCTGCTGGCGGAGAGGCCCCGAGCTATATCGAGATGATGAAGCACAATGTAAACATGCTCGCAGCGTTGAAGTGATCTGCCTCAAAACCCCTTATCACCAGCCGCTTTTGCTAGCAAATCCTGGTAGACCTTCATGAGCTGTGCAGCAATCTTTTCCCAGTCATAGCCGTGCGCATATTTGGCAGCATTGGCCCCCATTTGTGCACGCAGGTTGGCATCTGCCAGCAGCATGGTCAGCTTGGCACACAGAGCATCACTATCACCATTGGGGACATGAAAACCAGTCACCCCATCCTGCACCAAAAAAGCCAGACCGCCGACCTGCGAAGCAATTACCGGCGTGCCGCAGGACATGGCCTCCAGGGCCACCATGCCAAACGATTCGTAATGCGAAGGCATGACCAGAACCTCTGCCGCCGAGTAATAATAAGGCAATGTGTCCTGCCCACGCTTCCCCAGGAAAACCACCATGCGATCCATACTAAGTTCGATACACAGCGCCTGCAGCCGAGTCATTTCTGCGCTCATATCTTCCGGGCTGGCATTTGGATCGCCTCCAATAATCGCCAGATAGGCGGGCTTCTCCATCTCGCTCAAACGCATACACGCCATCGCACGGATTAATGTATCGACGCCTTTGAGCGGCTCAATGCGCCCAACAAACAGCACCAGGCGGTCATCCTTAGGGATACCGATAAATTCCCTGGCTTCATCCGCCGGAATTGGATAGAAATGTCCGGTATCAACGCCGGGCGGAATGACCACAACTTTCTTCGGCTCAGCTTTGTAAAGCCATTGAAGCTGAGCCTGTTCAGCCTGGGTGGCAGCGATTATCCGGTCCGCGCGCGCCAGCACCAAACGTTCACCATCCAACCGGTAGGAACCTTCCTTCTCAGCCTCATTGGTAGCGATGCGGTTTTTCATCTCCCCTAAGGTGTGGAACATGTGAACGATAGGCACATGCCAGGCTTCGGCCAACATCCCGGCAGCGATCCCGGACATCCAGTAATGGCTGTGGATCAGGTCGTAATGCAGCCCCTTTTCAACAGCAAACTGCCTTACACCTTCGACAAACTGAGGCAGGTAATTGGCGAGCTGACTCTTGGGGAAAGGCTGTTCCGGTCCAGCTGGGACATGCACCACGCGGTTGCCGAAACCCAGGTCATGCAGCACATGCGGCACATGTTCATCCTGTGAACGAGTGAAGACATCCACATGGATTCCCAGCCGGCCAAGTTCACGCGTCAAATCGCGTACGTAAACATTCATGCCACCGGTGTCTTTGCCACCCAGGGTGGCCAATGGACAGGTATGATAAGAAAGCATCGCAACACGGATCATGCCTCTATTTTACGCCAGATATCGATATTGCGAATTTCCCGAGAATCCTGTATAATCCCCGTCCGCTACTCAATAAGCCACCATAGCTCAGTTGGTAGAGCAGACGATTCGTAATCGTCAGGTCAAGGGTCCGACTCCCTTTGGTGGCTCTCAGAAAAGACAGTGGTGCTTCCTTCATATATTAACTATATGGCTAAAGGGAGCGCCACTGTTATGTTAAAGACCAAATTTGATGACCAGACGATTCTTGATTTTGCTCAAGGGGGTTACCTGTCAATTGCAGCAGAATTTTTCCTAATTGATCGAAAAGCTGGGGGATTGGCGAAGCATACGATCGCCTACTACAAGAACTATCTCTATCAATTCGTCAAATATTGTGATGGACTTGCTGTAACTAAAGTACAAGAAAAATTGAGCCTGCCAGGAGTGCCAACTCAGGTAAACGCTGGACACATTCCGGATTAT
>CAZHWV010000197.1:0-6344 GCA_964536185.1 uncultured Anaerolinea sp.
TCACAATGTGCTTATGTCACCCTATCCTCTTTTTTAAAATGGCCAAAGTCCAGTATTTAAACCCGACTGATTAATAAAAGTGCATCGTCCATCTAAATCGATGCCATAAATGCCTTGGTCGGTAGTTTGCAGGAGTTGACTAATTTGTTCTTTGGATATTCGCAGGGCATCTTCAACCAGTTTTCGTTCAGTGATATCCTGAATGGTGCCGGAAACCCAATCAAAAGCCCGGATGTTCTCTTTGGTCGCCTGCCCCCCGATTAGCAACAACCAGTGGTTGGATCCATCTGGATGTTTGAAGCGGACCTCCATTTCGTACGGCATGCTATCAACAATGGCCCCGCGAAACGCATCGTCAAAGCTCGACCAGTCATCGGGATGGATACTGCCTCTCAATTCAGACCAGGCTGGCGCGCCAAGCGACTGATCCCGGCCAAAAATTCGAAACATTTCCATCGACCAGGTTGTTTCGCCAGTTACGACATCAAATCTCCAACTGCCCACACGCGCCAGATGCTGGGCCTCGTTGAGACTGCTCTCCCGTTCCCGGATCATCTCTTCTGCCTGAGCAGACTGGGCAGCCATTTCATTGGCCTTGGCTACAGCTTCCTCCAGTTGGTTGTTGAAAAGTTCCAACTCTGCGCTACTCTTCCGCAATGTTTCTTCCGTTCGCCTGCGCTCGGTGATGTCTTCTTTCACCGCAAGAAAATGGGTGATCGCGCCTTTGTCATCTGTTACCGGGGAAATCGTCGCCGACTCCCAATAAAGATCCCCTGTTTTTTTCTTATTTTGAAAAACTCCATGCCAGCTCTGACCGGAGAGTATCTTATTCCACATCTCCTTATATTCCACGCTGGCTGTGTTTTCAGATTTTAATATCCTGGGGTTTTGGCCTATTGCTTCTTGCGCTGTATAGCCAGTAGTTTCCGTAAACTTAGGATTGACGAACTCAATATTCCCGGCCAAATCAGTGATCACCGTAGTTACCGGGCTCTGCTCAATCGCTAAAGAAAGTGTCCGCAGTCTGGCATTCGCTTTCAATATCTCATCTTCTGCCTGCTTACGCTCGGTAATATCACGAGCCACACAGATCATGTGGGGAACTCCCTGTAAGATAAAGCTCCTGGCAGACAGCAACCCATTGAATTGACTACCGTCTTTGCGCTTGAAAATAAACTCCAGGTTTTTACAAATTCCCGTTTCGATCAGGGCAGTGACGACCGTTTGACGGTCATCTGGATTCTCCCAGATATTGACTTCGAGAGTAGATTTTCCACTCACCTCGGCGCGCGTAAAGCCGGTCAGCATTGAAAAGCCGTCATTGACGCCAACTATGTAGCCGTCGGTAAGGCGCGTGATCGTAACGGAATCCGGAGTGGTGTTAAATATCAGTTCCTGGTTTTCTTTGGCTTCGCGACTTTCCTCGCTCATGCGCTGGTTGATCATAATGATAAAACCCATGGTCCACAGCGAGCTGAAGGTAAGCGTATCCAGATACGTCGCGGTTTGTATCAGCGAAGCCGTAAAAATATCGCCGACCGCGCCACCCATAAAGGGCGTGAGTGCGCGGATGGTAAAAAAAGCGCCGTTGGCAAAAAACACGAAGGCAAGGAAATTGGCGGAGGCTCTGACGGATGAGAACTTGAATCGATAAAGGCTTCGGGCGATTAAAAATGAGAGTGCCGCCGCGGCAACCGAGATATTCACCCTGCGAACCGCCAAATCATCTTTGAAATAAGTGAAAGTAATTGCAATCAGGGCATTCACAGCACAGAACGCGATAAGCCATCCAGATCGTTCACGTTGTCCCAAAAAGCGCAGGCTGCCGACATAAAGAAATACCATTCCGGAGATAAACAGGATATTGTTGGCCACGATCGCTATTTGACCAAGGGTGGGGATATCTCGCAGGTAATTAAAAACAAAACCCAGCGCCAGGGCAGTATTCCCCAGCGCCCACCAACCCGGTCCACTGTTGGTTTTATTGATCCTAAACTGCGCAAGCAGAGCGATGACTTGTAAAAAATGAGTAAGGCTCAGAACAAAGGCAAGTGTGTGGATTTCAATTACCATAAATTCCTCTTCCCTGGCGAAAAAAGAGAAAGCACGCCCAACCATTTAAAGCAATACCGGGCAAAATGCTCAAGGTTGATACCAGGCAGCAAGGCAATTCGTTCGGATTCAGCACTGGCTCATTTTTTTGAGCCATTGGAAGTGGTCAGATGGTCGCAGGTCATCGTTTCTGAAAGTCTTACGATCATTCTAGAAATTTTATGTAGGGGGGGGCAAATTAATTGTTACATCAATGCTCAATTTTATCAGGTCTTAAGGAAACATAACCGCGGATTTTGAAGTGAGTCTATATCAGGAAAAAGGCATTGCGGAGTCCAACCGACGAAATTAGCCCCTGGTTCTGCGTAAATTTCAAACATCTCTGGTAAAGTTATGCAGCATAGCGGCCATCTAGGGAACATTCCATCTCGCACATAATGAGGAATTCACCTGAGACAGGCCTGTACTGGAAAACTTACGAATGAATTTAAGGATCACCAATGCGCCTAAAAGCTGATTTAACCTTATTCGCCGTGGCCATCATTTGGGGCACAGCCTTCATTTCGCAAGGGATAGCAGCCCAATATCACCTTGCTTATTTATTCAATGGGGTAAGTTTCATACTAGCTGTGGTTATCTTACTCCCGTTCATCCCACGCGGGAAAAAAATCCCGACAAACCAGTGGATGTGGATGCTCATTGCGGGCAGTATATTATTCATCGCCAGCGCGCTGCAACAAGTGGGCATCTTCTATACCAAGGTTGCCAATGCTGGTTTTCTGACCAGCCTGTATACCGTATTCACACCCTTTCTCTTGTGGTTTGGTTTTCGCGAAAAACCGCATTGGCTCGACCTGCTGGCCGTAACCGCTGCCAGCCTTGGCGCCTACCTGCTTTCCACAGCAGGTAGTTTTCAGATCCAGCCCGGTGATGGACTCGAACTGACCGGCGCCATTTTCTGGGGACTGCACTTTGTTGTTCTGGGTAAATTTGCATCTCGCTTTGAACCCGTTTCATTTGCAGCCGGGCAATTTCTGGTCGGCGGCTTTTTCAACCTTATGATGGGGCTGGCCTTTGAAAACCTGGGCCAGTTGACCCCATTGCCTGTGCTTGGCGCTATCCTTTACCGTGCAGTTTTTTCGATTGGGATCGGGTATACCCTTCAGGTTTGGGGGCAACGCCACACACCACCCACCGATGCGGCGTTAATTCTGGGGCTTGAAGCTGTTTTTGCCGCTCTTGCGGCCTGGCTGATCCTCAAACAAACCTTACTGCCGATCCAAATCCTGGGCTGTGTCATCATCTTATCCGCCGTGATGATCTCTCAGTTGAAAAGCTTCAGTCCAGCTGCAAAAGCAAAGCTGAGGCCGGACTGAAGTGATACAATCCACCCGTTACCAGATCTGGACGGAGGTTGCATGAAGGCATCAAGCTTGCGCGCCCGTTATTGGCGCATTGTTTTTTTCTTTGGCCGGGTTACCACCGGGTTTATCTTCTGGGAAATTTTCCTACCCCGCATCGGTTTTAGCTTCTGGACTCGCAGCACTCGTTCCGAACGTTATCAACGCATTGCCAGGCAGTTCCGCGCGCTGGCCATCCGTATGGGTGGCTTGATGATCAAGGTCGGGCAGTTCCTGTCCGCCCGGTTGGATGTTTTGCCACCGGAAATTACGGATGAGCTCGCCGGGCTGCAAGATGAGGTCCCGGCCGAGAAATTTGTTGCCATTCGCCAGCAAGCGGAATCCGATCTGGGCACACCGCTGGCAGAAAGATTTGAATGGTTCGACGAAACACCCATGGCGGCAGCCTCGCTAGGCCAGGTACATCGCGCCCGACTGTTACCGGCAGAGGCAAAAACCCAGGGGTTTAACGAGGTGGTGGTCAAGGTTCAACGACCGTTTATCGAGCAAATTGTTGAAGTAGATCTTTCCGCCCTGAGGCGAGTCGGCGGCTGGCTGCAGAAATACAAACCGATCAGTGACCGCGCGGATGTGCGCGCGCTGGTTGAGGAGTTCGCGAAGATTACCCTTGAAGAGATCGATTACCTGGCTGAGGGGCGCAACGCTGAAACCTTCGATCAAAACTTCAAGGATAACCCTCACGTGCATGTCCCAAAAGTGGTCTGGAGTATCAGCGCGCGCCGTATTCTGACCCTGGAAAATGTATTTGCCATCAAGCTCGGCGATTACGAGGCCATCAGCGCAGCCGGCATTGACCGGAAAGAAGTGGCCAACATGCTGCTCGACACATATATGCAACAAATTTTTGAGGATGGCTTCTTCCATGCCGATCCGCATCCCGGAAATCTTTTTGTCACGCCCCTCGGCGAAATTAATGCCGACGGCAAACGTGATTTGCCCGGCAAATCTTGGAAGCTGACCTTTATCGATTTCGGCATGGTTGGGCGCATGCCGGAAAACCTGCGCGCCGGGCTGCGCGAAGCGGTAATCGCCGTCGGGACCCGTGACGCGGGGCGACTGGTACAGGCTTACAAAACCCTGGGCGTGTTGCTGCCCAGCGCCGATCTAAAATTGATCGAAATGGCCGGAGCCCAGCTTTTTGACCGCTTCTGGGGGAAGAGTATGAGTGAACTGCGCCAGATTGACCATGCTGAAATGATGAAATTTGGGCTGCAGTTCCGCGAGTTAATGTTCAGCATGCCCTTTCAACTCCCACAGAACCTGTTGATGCTCGGGCGCACAGTGGCCATCCTTTCAGGTATGTGCACCGGGCTGGACCCCGATTTCAACCTGTGGACCACTGTCGCTCCTTATGCCACAAAACTGGTCGCTGAAGAAGGCACCTCCAACTGGAAAACCTGGCTGGACGAAGCCGGGAAAATCTTCCAGGTATTGGTGGGCTTACCCGGCCGCACCGACCGGGTCATGACCATACTTGAGCGCGGCGACCTTTCCGTGCAGACCCCAGTGCTCAACCGCCAGATTATGTACATGGAAGGAGCGCTTAACCGGTTGGCTGGAGGGGTAATCTTCGCAGCCCTATTAATCGGCGGGGCCATCCTGTATGGCGTCGATGCCTGGTATGGCAAAATCCTGATGGGAACAGCATTACTGCCCCTGGCCTGGGTATTATTGTTCGCGCGAGGACATCGCCCCTGGCGTTGATATTTAAAAAGGACAAAACCAGCCAAAAAAAGCCTCCCCGTCAGATTAGACGAAGAGGCTTTTTTGATTAAACCCTTTGGAAACTTGTCAGGATGTCTTTTGGACGCGCTCATCGATGCGTTCGAGAGCGTGATCCAACAATCCGCGAACCGCCAGAAGCATTTCCTTGCGTGCCACGCGGCGATGCTCGATAAACGCCGGCGGCAGCAAACCCTCCACGCTTTTTCGCATTTCTTCGCGGGCAGCGCGCATATGTTCACGGACATCTTCAGGGATGTGATCTTTTACATGAGTAGATGCTGATTTACGATCTGTTTGTGGTGACATAGTGGCCACTCCTTCCTTGGCTATTCACATTATATCGCGCTGCCGCCCGAACCGCAACTGCCGGCCAGCAATTCCAAACCTAATATAGGGAGCCCCCATTTGAAATGAGTTGATGTAAAGTTGGTCGCCCCAATTTTGAAGATTGGAATTGCCGGCAACTTGATCCATTTATATCAATACGTAAAATGTTATAATATTTAGGCGGAGACAGAACAACCGGTCCAAACCTTTACCGGGCTGTTTTTTGTTCGTCTCTCTGACCAGCCAGGAGGTAAAGGCGTGGAAGAAAAGCCATTAATTCTAGTCGTTGACGATGACCCCTTCGTGCGAGCTGATTCCGTGCGCATACTAGATCAGGCCGGATATCGCACCAGCCAGGCCTCTGACGGTCTGGCTGGCCTGCAATTGGCTCGCGAGCAAAAGCCCGACCTCACCTTGCTGGATGTCAATCTGCCCGACATCAGCGGCCTCGAGGTTTGCCATCTCATAAAAACTGACCCGGCGTTGGCAGGATCTTTTGTGATTCTCCTTTCCACTAAACGCATCGACACTCAGAGCCAGGCGGATGGACTCGAGAGCGGCGCGGACGGTTATATCGCGCGTCCGATCAGTAACGTTGAGCTGCTCGCGCGTGTGCAATCCATGCTGCGCATTCAACAAAGCGAAGCGCGCCTGCGCGAGGTACTGGAGAATTCTCTGGATGCCTCCTACAAGCACAATCTAAAAACCAACGACTATGATTATTTCAGCCCTGTTTTCACCCGTCTTTCCGGCTATACCCCGGATGAAATGAAAACACTGTCTCTCGAAACCTACTTGGGGCTGACAAATCCAGAAGAT
>CAZHWV010000198.1:0-6302 GCA_964536185.1 uncultured Anaerolinea sp.
GGGTCAGAGATCGTCAAACGTTGTGCAAGTATAGGGGCCTTTGGTTTCGCTTGCCTTCTTATCAGTGTCGTATTGGTTGTAACCTTCATGCTGATTCGACATCTCATGGATGGCGGTATCACGATCTACGCAAAGCTGTGCAATGGATAAGCCACCACGCCATAAAGGTTCTGGCACCTGCTTCTGGTGCTCCATGATGTGATTGAGTTGGGCACACCCCTCAACCTTCAAAGCAATAATCTTTTCAAAGCGATACGAATTGTTCTGCCCCATCAGGGCTTTGCTAGTCGCATCGGGGCCAGCATTTTTTATGTAGTCAGGCACTTCAAAGGGCAACGCGTCAGTAGACTGGCTTGGCTCGGGCGCACCTAGGGCGGCGGCGAACTCAAACAAATCAACCTTGCCATCACCACCCATGTACTCCACTGGAAGTGGGTTGTCAGGGTTTTTAAAGTTGTGGGTTTCTGGCACGCGAAGGATACGCGCCATGTCAGTTGTGCAAGAAGGATCAGCAAATAAACTACGTTCAGTGCAAACATTCTTTAAACGCTTGGCCACAGGTAGCCATGTGTTCTTGTCGATACTCTCAGGCAGTACCCAGTACGCATGCACTCCGTTACCAGAGTTGATACAGATGGGTTGAGGTAAACCTAGGTCAGTACAGAACTGCCCCAGTGCCGCCATCGCCAGATCACGTGATGCGTAATCCTTAGTGGGGCCACAGTCTAGATCAAGCCAAAATGCTTTGGCTCTGTATGCGTTGGCAGCTAGCCTACGGGGTGGAACAATCTCGGGGTCAAACGAAAACATCGCATAGTACGTGTCAGCGTCAGCACTGTAGATGTCTTGTATTTCCGTGATGAGAGAGGGGATGTCAGATGCAAACCGTGTACGTAACTTCTCCTGCTTGATGCCGACCGCGCAGTATTTGCCAGTATCCGGCAACACCGCATTCAGAAATTCGGTCAATGTCATAGGGATACTTCGGGTTAATGGCGGTCAATATAGTTTTGGATTTTCTTGGCGGTTTCAGGGCGTGGTGAATACTCACCCGCGAACCACGCATAAACGGTTATCTTCGTAACCCCTGCAATCTCGGCAACCTTCTTCACCGATATGTTTTTCTTGATGCAAGCCCTGCCGATTTTTACACCGGACAACTTTCCATCAGCTTGTTTGTTTCTTAGCACGGTGGCTAATGTGTAACCAATCATCGCTGTCTTTCGTTGGGTGGGGGTACCGCCCGCTCGTCTGCAAGCCCCGAAGAACCTTTGCACGGGTTTCCCCCCGATTGGTTTACTCGTCGCTGTCGTCTGCCCATGCGTCAAGCACAGAAGCTACGTCTTTGGATTCCGTTTTCTTCACGGCACGTTTGACGGGTTCGTCAACAGCTTCGGCTTTAGCGGCGGGCTTGGCGGCAGGTTCAATGAAAGGAGAAGCCTTCGGTGCATCACCATCCACCTGCTGAACAGTTTGTGTTACAGCGGCCAACGCATCGGCTGAATCACCTTGCGCTTTGCTCTCGGCCAACTCTTCCACAGACAGAGGGCGCACAGCGCGGAAGGTCAACTTAGGTGTTGCGCTTGATGTATCAAAACGCATCTCAGTCACAACGGCTGTCACGGGGATACCATGACCACCCAAGAACTTGGCGTACTGTTGCAATGGCATCTTGCCGTTATCGCCTGTGCCGAAGATCGACTGACCGGGCAACGACAACTGATACACATCACCTGATAGATTGTTTTCCAAAGCTACCGCAATGCGTTGGTTGAAGCGGCAAGCACGACTATCACCTTGACCAGAACCTTTGATGTTCTGTTGGCAGTTCTGGCAACTTGTGCTTTGTGGTTCCTTCACACCCTTGTCAGGTGTTACGCCATCGTTAGATGAGCAAGAGGGCGCAGAGTTCTGGCCTTCCACGTAAGTGCCTGCATAGTAACTACGGGATGTTTTCTCAGCAGAGCGCACGACCACCACGTTCATGGCGCGTTCGTCATTCTGTGCAACTTCTTTACCGCCAACAATCATGCGGAATACACCACCACGAATGGAGATGCGTTTACCTGTACCACCGCCACCCATCAGGGCTTTGGTTGTTGCGTCCAGTTCAAGGTTACGCAAGTGGGCTGGGAGGGTGTTACCACCTTGGGAGAATAGTGCGAGGTCAGACATTTGGTGTTTCCTTTTTGATGAAAGTGTTAATGATTTCTAAGTCAATGTTAAAAAATTTGGCAAGGTCACTAGCGAAGAATCGATAGTTTTTACCAACGCGGATAAAGGGTATACGCTTCTCAGGCTTCTCTTCCTTGATGAGCGCGTGAACAGTTGACGGTGCGACTTGCAAAAGCTTCGCCACCTGCGCCAACGTAAGGGCAGTTTCCAATTTAGCTTCTCCTGACAGTTACAGTATATTTGTGATCCACGTTCAATCCCGTTGGAAGTACATCAGGATTTTCCCGTAGGAACTCTTTCATATTCAACTGCGATATGCGCCTCTCAACTAAGTCAAGTGCGTCATGGTCACGGATGAATTTGTGCATTGCAGCCCAGTCGCCTGTCCAGTAGCGTGTTTGCACTGTACGTATCGCTGTGCCGTGGGCCGTCTTGATACTCTCGGCTCCCGTTGCTTTGCAAGTCTCAAGCAAGTTTGATTCGACCAAACCCATTTGCTCTTTGATTGCAAGGTCTTCTGCTTCGTACTTCGCTTTGAGGGCGGCACGGGCATCGCGCATCTTAATGTATACGCGTACTAATTTATCTGCTGTTATATCCATGTTGCTTTCCGTTTCGTTTTTTTGTTAATCATACATCTTATCTTTACTTTGTCAAGTACCTCCATAAATTTATTTGTTTAAGTCGAATTCATCTTTATAAAGTTCCATCAAATTGAACTGTGCTAACTCTTTTGTTTCTAAAGCTTTGTACAGCTTGGCCTCTACTGGACTTCCTTGGAGCTTGACAACCAAACATTTGTTTACTTGCCCTGCCCTGTGGATACGTGCATTGGCTTGCGCGTATGTCTCGTATGATGTGATGGGCGCCCACCATACAATCGTGTTTGCTGCGTGCAAGGTGACACCGTGTGATGCAGCTTGGGGTTGTATGACAAGCACCCGTGGGTCTGGCTCATCTTGGAACTTGCGGAATATCTCTGTGCGCCTGCCAGCGGGTACACCCCCGTGTATCACATCCACTGTGTAGCCATCCCTACGCAATTCTTCAAACAGAATCTCAATGGCATGGCGGTATGGGGCAAACACCAATACCTTATGGCTGGATTCGTCAATGACTTCCTTGAGCACTGCCGTGCGACTGCTAGAGTCAAAGGTCACGATCTCACCACTATCGGAATACACCGCGCCACAGGAAATCTGCAACAGTTTGTTTAGCTTAGCGGCGGCGTTGATGGCCGTGACTTCCTCCCCTGCCGCCTGCATAGCCATCACTTTGCGTAGCTTCTCGTAGTAGCGTATCTGCTGTGGGGTCATGGGAACCTCACGCTCTGCGTACAGCAAGTCTGGCAGGTCAAGGCATTGCTCTTTGGTGAACCTGATTGCAGGCTGAAGCAGTGTGCTGACCACCTGCTCTGCTTCCCGTTTGGGTGCCCACTTGAACTGAGTGATCTTGTTCATCACCTGATCGCGGTACATAGAGAAGCTACGGGGTGTAGCCGATGGGTTAACTAGCTTAGCCAGACCATACGCATCAAGGGGCGACTGAGAGGCAGGGGTTCCTGTCAACATCCATAGCCACATGTTGGGCTTGACGATCCGGTTCAGGGTGCGCCAGCGGGTGGTGGTTGCAGTCTTGTAAGCGTTCGCCTCATCGATCACCACCATGTCAAAGTTAGCCTTGATGATGTCGTCTTCCACAATGGGTACACCGTCGTAGTTGATGATGACAAACTCTGCATCTGAATTAATTACTTGCTGCCGCTTTTCTTTTGAGCCATAGGCAATGCCAACCTTGCGGTGCATCGCACCTTTAAAAATATCGTTCTGCCACGCTGATTGCATGATTGATAGGGGGCAGATAATGAGCACCCGCTTGATGTGCTTGGTGTTCATCAAGTAATCACACGCCCATGTGATTGATAGTGTCTTACCTGTGCCCGGCTCTGAAAAGCAGAAGGCACGCCTGTGCAGGGTAAGAAACGCGGCTGTTTGTTTCTGGTGTGTAAACGGTTGGTAGATGCCCGGCCAACCATACTTGGCAACGATGGGGGATGGTACGTTCTTAACCTTCAGGTTCTTTAATACCTGCGCTTCTTCCAAACCCCAGTGCACCATCACTGTACTGATGGGGCCTTCTTCAAGCAATGCGCTCTTGGGTATTACGTTCAAGACCCTGTACGGGTTCTTTAATTTAAGTTTTAATGCTTTTCCGTCAATGATTTCCATACATTCTCCAATGCAAAACAGACCGAAAGTGACATCCACTTTCGATCGCTAGGTGACACCTTACGGGTGTCAATCGGTCAGATCATCTAAACGGAATAGTAAAAACTCTGACTGATGCGGTTTGAGGGTTCAACTTTAAAAAGCCCCCCGTGCCACCACTCACACCTGACGTGGCACGTATTATTATTTTTTCTTAGGTTTGTTTACCTTCACGGTGTGGTCGCTGTTGCGACTGAACGAACGATTGGCGCTTGGTGCTTTGAGTTGCAGGTTGCTCTTGGCCGTGCTTCCACCTTTAGATAGAGGGCGCTTGTGGTCAATATCTTTTCCCTTACGGTCAATGCCTTCTTTATCGTATAGGTCACGGGCTTGTTCACGTTTGCGTCTTGTAGGTAATTCATTTCTGTCCAACTGCTGTTGGTATTCTTTCTTGTAGGGTCTGGCTTTGGTTACATAGGGCATATCATTTCCTTCCACAGTGGGCGCAGGATGACACCCAGCAGTAATTTTTACACAAACCGTTGGGTTTTGCATTCCAAATATCTGCGCTGTAGGCACCTTCCAACATCATGACTTTGGGCATCCAGTTGCCCCAGTACCTGTGCTGTTGTTCTACCTCAAACATAGTTGGTACAAACTTATCCTCGGCTAAGAACAGCAAGCCGCCCTTGACCTTCTTGACTTCTGGGAACATCTTGAACACCGCAAGTGCCATGAGTTCCAACTGCCCTAGGTCAGCGTAGCGGGATTTGCCAAGCTTGTAGTCAATCACACGGGCTTCACCCTTCTCACGGTCAATGATGAGCAGGTCAGCTACACCACGGAACCAGCAGTCAGGGTCAAAGAAGTCACAGGGTTCTAGCTTCTCAGTCAGTGCCATCTTTAATTCACAGAACTTCTCGCCCTGTATCTTGAGCAGGCTATCGAGCGCAGGCTTGATGAAGGCAAACTTTTCAGGTATCTCCTTGCCATCCCGTATGTACAACTCAGCAACCTCGTGTACCAACTTGCCATAGAGGGCTTGCTCACCCTCGGGTTCCTTGATGTCCTTGAGTACCTTGGTGTGGTAGAACTTCTTGGGGCAGGTGGTAAACGTCTTCAGGCTACTGAATGACCATGCAGGAATCTTTGCCATCAACAATCTCCGTAACTCAATCCCATACCGCTTTCGCAGTTGACTGGTAAACCTTCAGCCCATTACGGAACCCAACGCATGCAGGATTCCACATAAGCACGTGCTTCATCGGCTTCTTCTTGCCTAGCGACAATACCAATAGCATCGTGCACGGTAAGCACGACCTTGTATTGCTTGGCAATTTTTAGCATTTGATCGCCAATGATACACCGCGCAATGGCCTGTGTGAAGTTTTCTACAACTTTTCCACCATATATTTTATTGGGGCCGTTGCGGGTTTGATATGTAAACTGCCGCTTGTCATTCTCAATGACTTCTGCCAGCCCGTTGTAGTAGATGTGTAGCCCGTTCGGGAGGAGGATACCTTTCTCGTTCACAGTGAGCAGGTTATCTTTACCCAGCTTCATGGTCATGCCACGCATCATGCACTTGATGGCTTCTTGCGCCTCACGCCACAGCAGTGGGATCATGGGGTATGTGTTGCGATAAGTTTCGATGATCTGTTTCGATTCTCCCTCTTCAATATCCATCCCGAATGTTTTAAGTTGCGCCTTAAACTTGGGCGCCCCCATGCCATAGCCCGCACCAAGGATCGTTGTTTTCCCGACGAACCTGCCACCATCTGTAACTTTGTCAACTGTCGTGCCATAGATAGCCGCAGCCATGATCTTGTATACATCTTCGCCATTTGCAAACGCCTTCACTAAGTCATCCTGACCTGACTCCCAAGCCAACGTGCGGGCTTCGATCTGGGCTGAGTCAGC
>CAZHWV010000199.1:0-2809 GCA_964536185.1 uncultured Anaerolinea sp.
TAGAGCGGGTGACCGGATTCGGACCGGCGATATCTTGCTTGGGAAGCAAGCGTTCTACCACTGAACTACACCCGCAAAGTTGTTTCACGCCTTTGCTCGGAAAAAAAGCGGAGAATACTGAACTTCTGTCTCTCAATCTTCGACCAATTTTACGGGCATAGTATCAGCCCGTCAAGGCGCAATAACAGGCACAATAACACGCGTAGCTTGGTTTTTTCAATGGCTGAATTTTTAGGCTTCTCTATTGCGTACATACTGCGCCAATGTCGATTCGCAATGAGATGGAATCAGGCGTACATCGGGTTGGTTTCCGTAAAATTGGTGCAAATCGCTGAGTGTCTCGCGATAAATACCAGCATCTGCAAATAGGAAATTTGCCACTCGGTGAGGTGGACGATTTTCGCTGATGCTGCGTGCCAGCCAGGCGGCATCGGCTATGAAAAAAAAGGCGCTCCCGTTTTCATCACGAGCGAATAGTCCCATTTGCCCGGCTGCATGACCGGGAAGTTCGATTGCCATCAGGCTTTCGTCACCAAGCAAGTCAAAACCGGTGAAGAAGGGCGCAAATTCGGGTGGTAAAGGTCGTAAATCGGTGAGTCGTATCGGGGCAGCGCGTTGGGCGAAATCGCCTGGGATGAGACCTGGCAAATAGGCCCGGGATAAAGCCGCCAATCCGCGCAAGTGTTGCAAAGAGTCAAAAGCCTGTGGCAGGTATACGTATTTTGCATGGGGAAAGTCGCCCAACGCGGCAATATGGTCTGCGTGAAAATGAGAAATAAAAACCCGGGTGATGTCGCTGGGTTTAATGTTTAACATTGAAAGCTGGCGAACGGCTGTTTGATCCGGACGTAAGCTGACAGGGGTTGCCAGGCGATAAAATTGGTTGGGGAATCGGCGTGTTTCTTCAAAAAACCGGTCGGAATAACCCGTATCGAAGAGCATCGCCCCAAAACGGGGATGTTCGAAAAGTGCAAACATCGCTGGAAAACGAATATTTCGCCAGCGCCCACCCAGAAGAGCGATATGCTCGGGACAGGAACAATATCCCGCCGAAAAAATGGTAACCTTGACTGTGTTCATAGTTTTTCCATCGATTAGAAAATTTCAAGGACTACATAGACGATAAAAACCGTTGTAAACCTTCCGCCATTGAAATTCGTGGGCTATAGCCCAACTCGCGTTTTGCTGAGCTGATATTGAGTGTGGTGCTTTTCGCCAGCACCCCAACCATATAGCGCGTTAACAGCGGTTCTGGTTGTCCAGGAAGCAACCGGCAGACACTTTCCAGCAACCCGGCAAGCCCCAGGGCTAGCGGATAAGGGAGATGGCGGCGTGGGAATTCATAACCCAGTGATGCGGACAACTTCTGGATCAGCGGCCAGAGCAGTTGTGGTTCGCCGTTAGTGATGTTGTATTTTTGTCCCAAGGTCGGCGCTGGTGACTCGGCGGACAACAAGAGCGCGTCGACCACATTGTCGACATAAGTCAGGTCGGTGATATTTTTCCCATTTCCAATAATTCGCAGGCGTCCTTGCCGGATACGGTCAATAAGCCGTGGCAAAATGGCATTATCACCTTCGCCAAATATCGCCCTCGGGCGTATGGTAATTACAGCTAGTCCGCGGGCAAAAGCCCGGTCTATTTCGGCTTCGGCCAGTAATTTACTGCGAACATATTCATTGGCGGGTTGTTTTGGCAGGAGCGCATCCTCGCGGACATCCAGGAGCGATTCGAATCGAAAGTAAATGCTTGGCGTCGAAACATGTACCAGCCGTTTCACATTTTGCGCCTCACACCCGGCAATCACGTTCTGAGTGCCAACTACGTTTGACAAGTAAAAATCCTGCGCCCGTCCCCAGGCTGAGGAGAGCGCGCCGGCATGAAAGACAACATCCTGTCCCAGGCAGGCGGCGCGCACTGCTGCGCTATCGGTCAGGTCAGCGCGCACAGGGCGCATTCCTTCGCCCTGCAGCCTGGCGAGTATTTCCGGGTTACGCCCGAACACGGTCACTTCGTCGCCCCGGTTTTTCAAGCGCTGGGCCAATACTTTTCCTAAAAATCCAGTCGCGCCTGTTACGAGAGCTTTCATCTCAACCTCGATTGTGCTAAAGCTGCCAGCTTTTCGCGTATTATTTTAGAATTATGACGAACGTCTGTCGGAAAAGAATGGTGGAACAAAACAGTTTTAATTTGTTGTGTGGCTTCGTGATCTTGGGCTATCTGAAGCAGTTCCGCGCGAATCTGGCTCTGGTCGGCATTCTGGGCAGATTGGATCAATTCCACCCACAATACGGGTTCCGTTACCTGATCGTTTTGGGCCAAACGCGGTGTACCGGGTTTGGCCACGCCAATAAGCGCTGTGCGAAAGACCAATGGATGCGCGTTAAAAATACCTTCAATCGCTTCGGTAAAAAGTGTCCCAGTGGTGGTCACCACCATATGCGATTTGCGTCCGCAGTACCATAACCGCCCTTTCTTATCGAAATAGCCCACGTCGCCCATGCGATGGATGACTTTTCCATCTTCGCCTTTGATTTTTGCCAATAAATTAGCTTTTTCCTGCCCAATGTAGGTATTGGTGACGGCAGGTCCTTCGACCGTGATCTCGCCGATCTTACCGACAGGAAGAATCAGGATTTCATCCCATTTTTGAATCGGTTCGTTGCCGATGGGAATGATGCTCACCTCTGCGCCATCTACCGCTCGACCAATGCATATCCCTGCTCCTTGTTCCGTTAGATAACGTGTTTCGTTTAACACTTCGAGGCTGTCGACGATCGAGACTGGCAAAGTCTCGGTAGAGCCGTAA
>CAZHWV010000199.1:2819-6293 GCA_964536185.1 uncultured Anaerolinea sp.
TCCTTTCCTTCCCCGTCTGTTTCCTGAGATACCGCCAGCATTTGGCGGAACATCTCCTGAACAGTCACAGGTGCAGGTGCGCCGGCGGTAATCACCTGTTTCAGGCTGGGCAATGTGATCTGATATTTTTGACCGTAACGAGCTAAACGATCCAGGGCAGCCGGAGAAACGAACATCGTATCTACCTGATGGGTTTGGATGGCCGCTACCATTTTGGCCGGGTTGACTTGCGCTGGGCGAGGAAAATGCATCTCAGGGACGACTGCTGTTACCCCGAGTAAACAGTCAATCAACGCAAAGAGGGGAAAAGCCGGTAAATCGATTTCATTGCCGCTTAAATGCAGGGTGCTACTTAGCATATCGATTTGCGCTGTTAAATTTGCCCAGGAAAAACTTACGCCTTTGGGCAAGCCGGTACTGCCACTGGTGTAAATGATGGCTGCTTCGCTTTCAGGTAATAGCCTTGGAAACGAAATGTTAGCAGCAGATTCTCCAGCCCGGATGACATTTTCGATGCTTAAATTGAGGCGCAGACTCTTTTTCCCCCACCCAAACAAACAGCGAATTCCATGCGTCAGGGTCGATCCAAAGTAAACATCCGGTTGAGCCACAGCTAGACATGCAGTGACATTTCGCAGTCCGATGGCTGGATCAATCATCACCGGAATAACCCCGGTTTGTAGCAAAGCAAAAACCAGCGCGAAAAAATCTATGCTTGGCGGGGTCATCAGCACCGCTCGCATGCCTGGTTTTAGACCAAGCGCTGCCAATCCAAGCGCCAGCATATGGCTGCGTTCATTCAATTGCTTGTAGGTGATTATTTTCCAGGACCGGTTGCGGCCAGGGTAGATGATCGCGGCCCTCCCGGGATAACGGCTTGTATTATCCTGTAGTCGAGTAGCGATGTTATCGGACTTCATGTATACCATTCTCAATTGATAATTTCATAGCGCCAAATACTGTGCCTATGCCCGGTTGGAATAAATAACGGACAAAAATTGTCAATGTGTCATCACGTATAAGAATATCGTCATCTATGAAGCACACAACATCCCTGTTTGCCACCTTCAGGCCGGTTAGAAGTTTGACTGTTTTCATGGCCACACCATAGGGTGATTGAGCCAGACATAAACGGTGGCGAAAATAATAGCGATCATAGCCTGCCAGGACATGCGCCGAGTCTCCAAATTCAGTAGTTTATTTCGATATGGTCTATTGTATGTCAGTTTTGGCCGCCAGACTCATTTTAAAATCCGAAAATAATTTTCTACAAAAGAGAGGAAATACATTAGAATTGGATGCGAACCTAACAGGAGCCCCATGACCCCCAAACCCCTTTCTATAAAAATCGCCGGATTGGGTAAGTATTTACCCGAAAGGATCGTCACCAGCGCCGAACTCGAAAAACAGCTCGATATTCCATCCGGATGGGTGGAACGGGTAACTGGCGTACAGTCTCGCCGCTATGCCAGTGGTGAAACTACATCCGGGATGGCCACAGCTGCAGCCCGCGAAGCTCTCCAGATGGCAAGTTTACAACCTTCCGACTTGGACGCCATCATCGGCGCTTCAGCTGGTGTGCGCCAGGCCATTCCTTGCACGGCGGCCTTTGTTCAACGTGAATTGGGCGCACCAGACGGTAAAAGCGCTTGTTTTGATGTCAACGCTACTTGTCTGAGTTTTGTTTTTGCCCTTCAAACCGCCGCGCTAATGATTGAAGCAGGTGTTTATAAAACTGTGTTGATATTTAGCAGCGAAATCGCCTCGTTTTCACGTAATCCTAAGCAATGGGAGAGCGCTGTCTTGTTCGGTGATGGCGCGGGGGCAGCGGTCCTGACTGCTGCCCCCGCTGGTGAAGCCAGTTCCATTTGGCACTCACGGTTTTCTACTTACAGCAGCGGTGCTGATTTGACGCAATTTGTTGGCGGCGGCACCCTGCACCATCCCAACGACCCTAACACTTCGCCTGAGATGAATATGTTCGATATGGATGGTCCTGCGGTTTTCAAAAAAGCTGCCCGATTAGTACCTCCTTTCCTGGAAAAATTTTCGGAAGAACTTGGCTGGAGTCCTCAGGATTACGATCAAGTCATTCCCCACCAGGCCAGCGGTCATGGGATGAAACTGCTCAGAACGCGTTTTGGTTTTCGCCCAGAACGGGTATTTGTTCATATCCAGGAGCGAGGCAACTGCATCGCCGCCTCTATCCCGCTCGCATTAACCGAAGCCGTTCAGGCTGGGCATATCCAGCGTGGCAACCGCGTTCTGCTGATTGGTACTGGCGCGGGTTTGAGCATCGGCGCATTGGCGTTGATATATTAGTCTATGTCAAGATAAGTTCAAGTAAATGCCAGGTCTGATGAACTATGTCCGGCATGTCATGCGTGCCGAACCGAGTGGGGGTTTCCAGTTTATTAGACATCGAAAATAGGTGCGTTTTTTGCCAGGTTTACAGTGGTAAATCCTCACGGTATTATCTCAGAATGAACCAGTAGGTAAGCCCAAATACCAAGACACCATTCAATAATCCTGCCAATACATCGAATATATAGTGTTGTTTGGTGTATAAGGTGGATAAAGCAATTAAGATTGCCCAAACCAGACTAATAATTCCCATGATCGCTCCGCCAGCAAAAAAATTCGCGGCGACCACAGGCACACAAAGACCCACATGCATACTTGGAAAATTGCCATAGGGTCTACAGGTTTTTTGAAACAAGCTCAGCAGCTTAATTGACAGGCTATTTGTATTCAAGTTTTCCATGCGCTCGATCTTGCTGGGGACCATGGCATGAATTAAGCTGGCGATTACTGAGATAGATGCAAAACTTGCCAGCATCCAATAAAACTGCCCGGCTTTCGATAAAAGGAAAAAGGGCTGAACAACAAAAATATAGGTGGAAAAATAGACCAGAGAAAACTGGGGCACGAAGGGGATACTTTTGTCGAAAGAAGTACTCAGGTCAATGCGCTGATGGGCTTCGACCGGGAGCCGGTTTACAAAGAAATAGATGACAAGCCAGCCCAAAAGGGTCAATGCCAGGATTTCAAGACGAAAAGGTAAGGAAAGAATCTGGTCCACGTTATGCTCCGGTTGGTTATTATGTTTATTCTGGTGCTTCAGCTTGCGGGGCTGACCAAATGCCCATCCATGTTGTTAGCTGAACTTCTGGCATGGTTGATGAAAAAGTGCATCCGGTTGAAAAAGTTCACTTCACTGACGCCCGCATCTGCATCCAAAAACAAGAGATTGAGTTGGGGATATATTTCCTGCAAACGTTTCTGCACACCTTTGGCGATGACATGATTGGCAATACAACCAAAGGGCTGGATACACAGCACATTCTGAACACCATCATGTGCCAGAGATGCGACTTCGCCGGCAATAAGCCAGCCCTCGCCATATTGGTGATTTAAGCTTAGAGGCTGTTTAAAAACTAGACAAAAAGGGAAAAATCGGGCAAATTTGGGTGA
>CAZHWV010000200.1:0-6274 GCA_964536185.1 uncultured Anaerolinea sp.
CACCGCCATGGGGAGCGCGTCCACATAGGTAGATTTTAGCTTGGACAGCTCGCGCTGTTCCAGCACCAGGTCAACGACTGCGTGCTGGCCGCGGAGTTCTTCGAGCACTTCTGCGGATGTGGAATAATGCCCACTGGAAGTCTTACGCCCACGGTCGGGCGGTATTAGCATCAGGCGATTGAAGAGCACATCCGAAAGCTGCTGGGTGGAATTAATGTTAAAGGGTTTGCCAACCTGTTCAAATATTTGTTTTTCGAGAATGGCCAGGCTTGAGGTTAATTCTTTTGAAAAGGCTTGAAAAAAATCCAAATCAAGGCGCACACCCAGAAATTCCATTTCAGCAAGAACGCTCACCAGGGGCATTTCCATCTCAAGCATAAGCTGCTCGAGCCCATCGCGTTTGATCTCGAACTGCAGCTGCGCCATCAGGCGCAAGCAGGTCTCGGCATCTGCAACTGCATAGGGCGCAACCACGGCAACAGGCACCTGAGCCATCGAAAGCTGCTTCCGACCTTTGCCAATCAGCTCTTCAATGTGCGTCATTTCTTCGCCCAGGCGGACAAGCGCCATATTCTTCAAGCCGAGGGAACGTGAGCTTGGGTCTACCAACCACTCTGCAATCATAGTATCGAAAGAAAGCGGCGAAACACGCAAGCCATGTCGGGCCAGAATCAGGTAATCATACTTAATATTATGCCCAATCTTCTGGATGGAAGGGTTGCTAAGCGGGGCTGTCAATGCATCCAAAACCTGTGAGAGAGGCAGATTCTGCGCATCAAGATGCCCAACCGGAATGTACCAACCAGAGCCTGGTTGCACAGCCAGCGAAATCCCCACCACTTCGGCTTGCATCTCGTTGATGGAGGTTGTTTCTGTATCAAAAGAAATAACCTTAGCCTGATTGAGGTTTGCCGCCAGGCTCTCAAGTTTTTCCGTGGTATCCACTATTTCAGCTTGCAGATTAGAAACCGGTTTGCTCACCTGCAACACCGGGGCTGGCCTGGCAGAGGTCTCAAACAATGAAAGCTGTCCTGCCTTGGGTTTAATTGGCGCAGCTTCGAAGGCTGACCCATCTCGCCCCACATCTTCAAACACTCGAGAGGTCGCTCTGCTGCCGGAAGCGCTTTGCAACATGGCAACCCTCGGGACAAGTGTGCGGAACTCCAGCTCACGAAACAACTTTTCAACCGTGGCAACGTCGAATTGGTCTGCCTTGGCGTGTTCCAAATCCAACCGGATCGGCAAATCTGTGCGTATCTGGGCCAGGTCACGGCTCAAGTAGGCCATCTCGCGATTTTCTTCAAGCTTGACGCGAACCTTGGGTGCAAGTTGATCCAGGTGAGCATAAATATCATCGAGAGACGAGAATGTCTCAAATAGGGACTGGGCGGTTTTCTCACCAACGCCTTTCACACCGGGGATATTGTCAGACGTATCACCTACGAGCGCTTTGTAATCCACAACGAGCCTCGCAGGAACACCAAATTTTGAACGCACATCATCATCAGTTAGAAAATCCCTCGCATCTGCCAGCTTGCCACCCTCGGGCAGGTTGACACAGATATGGTCGCCAACAAGTTGAAGCAAATCACGGTCGCCTGTGATAATTTTGACACCCAACCCTTGCGCAGCAGCCTGTTTTGCGATTGAGCCCAGAACATCGTCAGCTTCGAAGCCTTCCATCTCCAGGCGAGGAATATTGAAAGCATCCACCAACTGTCGGATACGCTCAATCTGCGGGCGCAAATCATCGGGCATCTTAGCCCGTGTAGCCTTATAAGCGGGAAAGAGTTGGTCACGGAAGGTTTTCCCGGTATCAAACGCGACCGCGATGTAATCGGGTCTGTCGTTTTCAAGCAAGCGCATCAGCACCGTAGCAAAGCCATAAATCCCGGCTGTCGGCTCACCGCTGGATGTTTGCCAACGCGAACCTGCTGCTCCGCTAGTCAGCGCAAAAAAGGTGCGATACGCCAACGCATGACCATCAATAAGATAAAGTTTGGAAGGCATATTATTAATTTACCATAGAACAGCGCAGGTGTAACGGTTGAAAATTAATTGCCTGCTAGAGAAATCGCGGAACAGCACGCCTCTTGAGCAACCAATTTGCAAGAGACTCCAAAGTAAAAATTTTCCCGGCAGGTAGCCTGTCGGGAAAATGGATCATTACCTATTTCAGTCCTTGGCGCGTACGCGTCTGTTTGATAAAATCCCGTATCAGTTTTTGCGGATGAGGCTGGGAACCTCCCTGAACGATAAAACCGCGCGCCCAGAATTCACCGGATGGGTTATCAATTTTGAAACGTGGAAATTCGATAAAAAAACGTCCCGACGTGTGCTTACGGATCGTGTTGATGACATAACCAGCCGCAGTGTTGAGAGGTACACGCGCTATCCACTGCAAGTAATCCGGCCGCACCGATATATACTCCAATCGCCAACCAAAGGCTACGCAAAGCTGCGGAACCCATTCGTTCAATCGGGTGGCAGCATCACCCACAAGGTGATGCTGTTCAAAACGTGGAATAAGCAGACAGGCATACGTGAGATTGATATGAGAGAGAGAAGGGGATTCAATCAGAATCTTATGGGGAACATCACCCATCGATTCAGCGACGGATTGGGCCCGGGTCTCTACCAGTGTCTCAGGATCAAAATGTACTTCCTGTTTGCGAGTCACCTGCAAATCATCAGGAATCTGTAAACCAGATCCACCTGTCCGCAAATCTGCGACTGCGGTCGAAGGCTGGCTCGCAAAAGTCTCATCCATGGCGGGAATGGGGCGCTTTTGTACATCGCGCTGGATGGACAGAACACTCTCTTTTCTAATCTGGCTTTCTGTCTTGGTCGGGACCTGTGCTTGCGAGTTAGCCGGAGACATATTCGCTGTTTCAAGCATGGATTGAACAGAAGAATTGGGAGAGGGTTGATCCCAAGGCAGGTTAATTTTCAGAGAGAATTTTGGCGGGATGGGAGGAGGAACTTCACCTAGCAGTTCTGAAATGGCTGGAATGTCCGGATAATCGCCATTCTCAAATATTTCCTGTTTTGGAGCCGTTTCAGGCAGTGCATTTTCGGAAGCCGAGGCTGACGACATTTCACCTGAAGGACTTTCGAAGAGGTTTTTGACGAGCTTTCCAGCCTGTGAACGAATGGTGCTGAATGGTGTTTCAGCGTCAAAGACCAACGCCAGGGTCATATTTTCCGAGAGTTTGCGCACATAAAGCATGTGCTGGGCTTCGGTGGACTGAAGACGCACAAAGCGCAGCAAGTCGCTTTCCCCTTCTGTATTCCAATAACGCTGAATGGAATCAGTCAATTCTTGGGCGGCTTCGCGGGAAAGCTGCCCGGCATAAGCCCAGAGTTCGTTCTGGCGAGTGATGAAGGCCGCCTGGGCAGATGACTCGAGAGTCAGCTGGGTAAGCGATTGAGCAGCTTTACTGACGTCCGTGGTCCACATCAGGCGAGAGGATTCATCTACGGGACGTTCAGGGGTTTTAAATTCAAACACGGGTGCGGCCAAAGGCATGCTTTTCGCAACAGGAACAGCCAATTTTTCGAGCAGCCGCCCCAACTCAGGCAGTGAAATCGGTTTTACAATCGTCGCAACAGGCGAGAGCGAGGCAGTATCCGCTTCCTGATCGGCGCGCACGACCAAGACAAACTGAATATCAGTTTTGATCTGGCGCAAAGCAAAGCCAATATCCATGACAGATAATTCCACGTCTTCCAACTCTGTATCCAGAAGAACAATGGGACAATTGTTTTGACGAACATAGTGGATCGCCTCTGAAAAGTCTGATGTAAAAAACACACCAAACCGTGAAGGATCCAATCCATCACGGATAAGAACGCCAAAACTGGCCTGCGGGGTGACAATCAGCAAGTTAGATTTCATGACATATAAAGTTTATCACGACGAGGGACAGTTCACAAGCGAATAAAGAATATTTAAGAATCCAGTTTTCGCAGAAGCGCATAACTTGCTTTTCTAAATTCTGGCGCGAGGGTGTAAAGCGAAATTAATTTCGCCTTACACTGCGCCACCGCGGAGGCTGTTTACCTGAAGAGACTCAACAGGCTCCGTGGAGCCATGTTGGCCTGGGCCAGCATCGCGATCGCCGTCTGCTGCAGGATGCTGTACTTGCTGGCATTGACCTGCTCCTCGGCCATGTTGGCGTTCATGATCCGGCTGTACGCGCCTTCGATGTTTATCTGGGAAACCGAGGACTGCTGCTCCTTGAAGGTCAGGCGCGCGTCAGCGCCCCCAGGTCTGATAACGCGCTGTTGACTCTATCCAAAGCTGTGTTAACCGTCGTCAGGTAGGCCCCGGCCCGGTGCGTGTTCGAGACATTGACCGAGAAAAGGTTGGCGCGCTCATAGCTGAAGTTTTGCTCACCCCCCGCACCAGTCGCGATGTTATTAAAAGCGCCCAGCTTCATGTTGACCCCGCGCCCGGAATTGTAAATCGCATCCGCCGCGCCGTAGCCGTAAAAACCGTTTTGCGTGCCGCTGGCGTTCTGCGCGACCTGCACAGCCTGGCCCAGGTCATCTTCCAGCGCAAACTTGGCTTCGTTTTTGGCGATGTATTCAAAATCCATCTTCTGCCCAACCGCCAGGCTGCTCAGGTTGGTGCCGATATTGATGCCCAGGGCATTTCCGGATCCGTCCACCAGGTCGCCGGGGCCGGCGACGGCGCCGCTGCCCGCAGACGCTTGGGTGTATTGGATCACAGTATCCAAAGGAATACCAAAACTATTAGCAGGTCCCTTATCCCAATTTATGATCAAACCGCGGCCTGTATTGTATGTTCCAGTTCCTGCTCCTATCAAACCTAAAACTGATCCAAAATCCATTGCCGCATTTCCCTCTGGATCATTACTAAATTCAACCTCGTTACCTCCGCTCCTTATTGTAAGTCTGACATTCGTTTGATTAGGAAAAAATTGTATTGTATAAGCGCCAGTGGGTAATTCACCCGGGCTTAGGTTACCCATCGTCGGGGTGAAATTTACTCCTGTGACAGTCGCGGGAGATGAATGTGTGGTTATGCTGGCGCTTTGCGCTACAGGCGCTACAAACGCGCTGCCGCTCAGGTCAGCATTATTGACCGTGAGGACCCCGTTATTGCCAAAGCTGGTGTCGCCGGTCTTGGTGATTTTATAACTGATGTTGGTCGCGCTTAATTGTTGGATGATCTCGAACGAGTACTTCCCCGAGCTCAGCGCATTCGCGCTATCGGCTTCCACCGTCGAATGGTCCAGCCCGGTCATCCCACTGATCAGGGTGCTGTTGATATCCAGGTTGGTCTTGCCCAGGGTAGCCGAACTGGCCTTGTTCAGGATCGAAAAGTTGTAATCCCCCGTGCTCAGTTCAGACAGGTTGGCCAGGGTTGAGGAAGTTTCTACCGGACCCAGCGCGCCCACGTTGGTAAACGAGCTGGCCGTGTCACTGCTGGTCACGGTCGGCGTGTAAACCTTTTTGGACAGAGCCATGCTGCCGGGGTCGAGCGCCTGAGGCAAACCCCAGACGGTGGTTTCACCTTCATCCACCCCGGTTTGAAAGGTCTTCGCCCCCGTGCTGTTATTTAACAGCTTGACCCCGTTCCACCTGGTCTGGTCGACCAGATCCTGGATCTGGCTGGAATAGGATGAGAGCTGGGTCTGGATCGTAGCCCGTTCGGCCGTCCCCAGCGTATCCGAAGCGGCCTTTTCCGCCTGGGTGCGCATCGCGATCATGATGTCGGTCATCGTGCTCAGCCCGCCTTCCGCGACGGAGAGCATGTTTTTGGCATCGCTGATGTTATCGATGCTGACTTTCAGGCCTTCCAAGCGGGCCAGCATCTTGGTCGCGATGGTCAGCCCGGCCGGGTCGTCGGAAGCGCTGTTGATCCGCCTGCCGGTCGAGAGGCGGGTCTGGTGCAGCGCCAACCTGGCATTAATCCACTTCAGCGAATTGAGAGCATTGAGCGCGCCAATATTGCTGGCGATGCGCGTGCCATCCATGGTAACCATATCAAACATCCTTGTTTGAAGAATTTTTGCTGCCGGGGACAGGGGTTTCTTAAAGTCGCAACGGTTGAATAAAAAGACCATCTCCGGTAAATTTGGAGTTCCGCCACCAAATCACGCCCGAGGAAGGTCAAAATGGAGTCTAACACAACCCAATTTACTTTTGAAGTAGGCAGCTTTTACAATTATTTACAGCAAATGAAAGATGGTTACTACTCAGCCTATAGGTTCTGATAAAAAGTTGGCGTAATTTTTACAATCGG
>CAZHWV010000201.1:0-6216 GCA_964536185.1 uncultured Anaerolinea sp.
CGCGGTAGTACGTAGGTAGGCCAGGTAATCTTCTGCTGTCTCATGTACGGGTTGGTAGTCGCCTTCGATCAGCGCGGGGTTGGATTTGCGCATGCGCAGCATGCGCTTATAGAATTGCCAGAGAGAAAGCGGGTCTGCGCGTTGGTCGCGGACGTTGATTCCGGCGGCATAATTGGGGTTGACTGGTAACCAGGGTTGCGCGGTGAGTGGACTGAACCCGGCATGCGCCGTATTGGACCATTGCATGGGAGTCCGATTCCGGTCGCGGGACATGGCCGCAGCCCGGCGCGCAGCTTCGGCTGGTTCCACTTTTAGATCGTCGATCAGGCGCTGGTAATACCACGTGGCCATCGTGTCGCGCAGGCGGGCAGGCTCGCTGATCAGATAGTCGGTCATGCCGATCTCCTCGCCATTGTAGAGGAAGGGCGTGCCTTTTAAGGTGAGCATGGTTGCCAGGGCCAGTCGGGCGCGCTCGGCGTCATGGGTGCCATCCGCGAAGTGGCTGTAGACCCGCGAGCTGTCGTGATTTCCCAATGTATTGCAGGGCCAGGCCTGGGCTGATATTTTTGCCAGGGCAGCCAGGCGTTCCTTCTGATTATCGCGGATCCAGGCCGGGCTGAGGGGATCAGCGCTGCGCATGAGCGGGAAGTTGAAGACCAGGTTTAATTCATCGGCTCCATCTCCCATGTATTCCGGGTCGTCGTCTTCGCCCACCAGCATGCGCTCGCCGGGATATTCATCCAGGATAGCGCGCAATTGCTTCATCAACTCGTGTAATCCAGGCTGGCCCAACTGGTTCAAAAACATATCTTTCCAGTATGCCTCGACCAATGTTTTTTCATCCGGGGTTTTGGCCAGGTCGGATAAATTTCGCAGGCCGGCCAGGTCGAGCGGAACGCTGTGAGGGGTCAGTTGTTGGTCTTCGAAGATGGTGCCGATGGCGTCGAGGCGGTAACCATCCACGCCGAGATCGAGCCAGAAGCGCACTGCAGTCCACATGGCGGCCACAACCTGCGGATTGTGCCAGTTCAGATCGGGCTGCTGGCGCATGAAGTAATGATAATAATACTGGCCGCGTTCGGGGGCGTAGGTCCAGGCGTCACCGTCGAAACAGGACTGCCAGTTGTTGGGTGGTGTGTCCACCCAGACGTACCAGTCCGCCTTGGGGTTGTCGCGGCTGGATTTCGACTCGCGGAACCAGGGGTGTTCGTCAGAGGTGTGGTTGAGCACCAGATCGAGGATCACGCGCAGACCGCGGTCGTGAGCTTCGTGCAGGAATATTCTAAAATCATCCTGGTTGCCATATTCAGGCGCTACGCCACAATAATCCGAAATGTCATAGCCGCAGTCCCAGTTTGGTGAGGGAAAGTGTGGAGAAAGCCACAGGGCGTCCACGCCGAGATCTTTTAGATAATCGAGCTTACCAGTCAGGCCTTTAAAGTCGCCGATCCCATCAGCGTTGCCGTCCGCAAAGGAACGCGGGTAGATCTGATAAAAAACCGCTTTTTGCCACCATTTGAGTGTCATAAACATCTCCTGAATATTAGAATGATTTTACAGTAAAAAACGGTCGCGAGAAAGTGGAATTTTGAAAAACAATTGCTGTACAATTCAATTTGTGGAAATTCGGTGAATTGACTCTACCTGGATGAAAAACAAATGCTAAACCAAATCCTGGCCTCCCCAATTTTGTATTTCGTCGTTGTTTTTGCTTTTATTGGCTTATGGCGATTGAGCAGCTTCGTTATCCCGAAAACTCGATTCAAAACAATGGATGAGTTCTGCAAAGCGATAGATGTCCTGGCCGGAAGGCTGATCGCCGAAGGTCATTCAGGCGACGCTCAAAAGTTAAACGCCTTGCTTCATGATACAGCTTGTACGACTGGCTCAGAATTGCTTGGCGAATTAATGCTTGCGTTGAAAGATATGCGCGGTCCTTATTCGCGCGAGTTGCGAAAGGAGATCAATCAATGTTTCGAGTTTGCTCTCCATTATCGAAAAATCTTAAGGCTTTGAGCTGGTTTGTGCGCAGAAATTGCAGCAATTTTTGGAATTTTTCTGGTAAAAGTTGGTTTTCCGAGGTGCAAATATGAAAAAGATAATTCTAATCACGCTGAACAGCCTGGGGCTGGCCCTGGTTTGGGCAGCCGGGCATGATATATTGAACGGCGAAACCGATGTCAGGGCAGAATACGCCACCATCATCGTTGGTTTGGTGCTGGCCCTGTTTGAGCTGGTGGTGTTTATCCGAAAAATGAGATTTGGAGGCCGTGGTTGAAAAAAATAATTCCGTTTGTGCTGTTTTTTATAGGAGTGCTTTTGGTGGCGGGAGCGGGTTTCTTTGCCTGGCATACTTCACGACCGCAGGCGGGTGTTATCCAGGGAGTAGAAGTGCCGGGGACGATTGCAGGTTTCTCCCTCGTCCAGGCGCAGAATGGGCAGGCAGCCATGGCCAGTCTCAAACAGTTACACGGTATGGATTTTCCTCTGGTTTCTGGGATTATGGCAGAATATGGACAGAAGAGTGCTACCCTGTGGGTGGCTGAGGCCGGATCACAGGCGCAAGCGCTGGAATTGATGAACAGCATGGAAGCCAAGATTGCCCAGGGCGGCTCGCCATTCACGCCCATGGGAGTTTTCCAGTTTCAGAACCGAGATGTGTATCTGCTCAACGGGATGGGGCAGACCAATTTTTATGCCCAGTCGGGCAGTAAAGTTTTTTGGCTGGCGGTTGTGCCTGAGCAGGCCGAACAGGCCATGAAGGAACTGCTGGCGTTCTATCCGTAAACTATCCTTTTTCAGGTGCCAGCCTGCCAACCACCTTGATGCTGGGGTGTTGGAAAACGAGACTGGTGTGCGGCGCGTCAGGAAATTCGGAGGTCAGGTCCTGACCGGGAAAGTGCAGGTTCTCGTGCATTTCCTTTCGCCAGTGGTTGCAGCAACTGACATCATAAACGATTCCCTGGTAAGCGATCCATTTAGGCGCGCCGCGGTCGCCGTTGTTACGGCGCAGTTGCATTTCGGTGACAATAAGGGTTGGGCTGTCCATGGGGGTTTATCCGTGTTGAGGCTGTTCCGATGCATTATTATCCCACGAATTGCTTGCATGTCTTGGGTACTCATCCTTCACGAAAAAGAAACTGCTCGTGTGCGCAGGCAGATCCCACATTTCCAGATTTGAGCTAGAATACTTAAAAACCCCCGGTGAAGATGCCGCTCTGTGGCATAATTCCGGTAATATTTTAATCAGCCGAAATCCAAAATCAAAAATCGGAAAACACACACATAATGAACCCAATCGTCGAATGTATCCCTAATTTTTCTGAGGCGCGCCGGCCGGAAGTGGTCGATCAAATCGTTACGGCAGCCTGTGTGCCAGGAGTGAAGATCCTCGACCGTTCGTCAGACATGGATCATAACCGCACGGTGCTGACCTTTGCCGGGGCTCCGGCTGCCGTGGAGGAAGCAGCTTTTCGCGCAATTCAAAAAGCCAGCGAGTTGATTGATATGAACGCGCATACCGGTGAGCACCCACGCATTGGCGCCACGGATGTTGTCCCGTTTGTGCCGATTGCGGGGATTGGCATGGCTGAATGTATCGAAATGGCCAGGCGCCTGGGCCGCAGGGTGGGCGATGAACTCAATATCCCGGTGTATTTATATGAAGCCGCTGCCAGCCGGCCAGAGCGTACCAACCTGGAAGTCATCCGCAAAGGCCAGTATGAAGGTCTGAAGGCGGACGTGGAGACCAATCCTGATCGCAGGCCAGATTTTGGCCCTGCACGGCTGGGCAAGTCAGGCGCGACGGTGATCGGCGCGCGGGCGCCACTGGTGGCTTTCAATGTCTACCTGACCAGCCAGGATGTTTCTATCGCCAAGGTTATTGCCAAGGCTGTGCGCCAATCCTCGGGTGGTTTCCGATATGTCAAGGCGGCTGGCTTCCTGGTGGATGGGCGCGCGCAAGTCTCGATGAATTTGACTGACTACCGCCAGACGCCTCTTGCGCGCGTGGTGGAAGCCGTCCGGCGCGAGGCGCAGCGTTATGGCGTAGGCGTGGATCACAGCGAACTGGTCGGGCTGATCCCACAGGAAGCCCTGGTTTCTGCGGCTGTGTGGTATATGCAGCTTGACCAGTTCACGCCGGAGCAGGTCTTGGAAACGCGCCTATCTCTCGAGACCGAAACGAAAAGCCCGGCTGTGGATTTCGTTGATCAACTGGCCGAAGCCGTGCCCGCGCCTGGTGGTGGGTCTGCGGCAGCTTATGCTGGCGCGATGGGCGCTGGATTGGTTTCGATGGTAGCCGGTTTAACGATCGGAAAGAAAAAGTATGCCGGCGTGGAAGCCCAGATGAAAGCGGTATTGGCCGAGGCCGAAAAATTACGCGTGGATTTGAGCGCAGACGTGGCCCGGGATGCCGGCGCATTTGAAGCCGTGATGGCAGCCTTTAAACTGGCCAAGGAAACCCCTGAGCAGGCCGAATTGCGCGCTGGCGAGATCGAAACAGCCACCCTGGCTGCTGCGCAAGTACCGTTGGAAGTAGCCCGGAAAGCTTTGCGTGTAATCGAATTATCTGCCCAAGTGATGGCTGATGGTAACCTGAACGCGATCAGTGATGGAGCCTCGGGCGCGGCCATGGCGCGCGCTGCGCTGACAGCTGCCGGGACGAATGTGCGCATTAATGTTAAGGACCTGGCGAATAAGCCTCTTGGCCAGGTGTTATTGAGTGAGTTGAAAACTCTTGAAGCCCGGGCGGTTCAGGTCGAAGCGGAACTACGCCAGACGCTTGAAACTCGCGCGGGTCTGCCTTTGTAATGGGCCGATTTCTGTTCCTGGTGGTTTTCGCCTTGCTGCTGGCGTCCTGCCTGGTTTCCGTTCCGCAGGCGACACCCGGTTCCTCGCCGGCTGCTTCCCAGGCATTCATTCCGCTGGAGAGGCCGTCGCCTGAATTTTTGGCTACTGAAACTATTCAGGGTACGCTGCCCAGCCTGGCGACAACTACTCCCCGTCTGACTGCCACGCTTTCTGTTCTCGCGAGCCAGGCTTGCACCGGGAGCAAACCAGTTTGCATTTTGGATGGCCATTTTCTGTTGCAGCGACCCATTGCGTTGGCCAACAATGCTTCCGCTGATCATAGCTACCGTTATGGGTCAACTCAGGCGGGTAAGCGCGAGCCGCATCATGGGGTTGAATTTCCAAACGCCCAGGGCACACCTGTGCTGGCTGCGGCGGATGGGAAAGTGGTTTTTGCCGGCGCTGACAAACAAGTCAGCCTGGCCTGGGTCCCGGCTTATTATGGAAATGTTGTTGTCGTCGAGCATCATTTTCCAGGGCTGGATCAGGTGGTATTCAGTCTTTACGCTCACTTATACCGGCTTAACGTAATTGTCGGCCAGTCTGTCAGAGCGGGCGAGCCGATCGGGCAAGTTGGCGCGACCGGTACGGCGATCGGCAGTCACCTGCATTTTGAGGTGCGGACAGTTAAAAACGATTACCGTTCCACTCGCAACCCTGAGCTGTGGCTGGCTCCGTTGGCAGAGTTGGGTGTGCTGGCGGGTCGGATCGAGACTGAGCAGGGCCAACCGATCTCAGGGATGTTGAATGTCCAGCGTATCGAGGCGGGTGTTTTGAACCCGTTGCCAGTAACTGCGCTCGAGACCTATGTCACCAAGGAGGCTCAACCTGTAAACCCAGATGATGTCTGGCAGGAAAATTTTGCGGCAGGCGAGTTACCCGCTGGTGATTATCGTTTGACCATGCATTATCACGGTACAATCCATGAGCAAGTTGTCACCATAGAGCCAGGCAGGCTGACGTTTGTCAGGTTCGTGCTCAAATAGCAGGCTTTTTATCTATTTAAAAGGAGAGAAATATGGGACTTAAACCTGATCATTGGATTCGCAAGATGGCTTTGGAACACAAGATGATCGTGCCGTATGTTGATACACAGGAACGCCAGGGTGTTATCTCGTACGGCGTGTCCTCTTACGGTTACGATTTACGCGTAGCCGATGAATTTAAGATTTTTACAAATGTCTTTGGGGCGATCGTTGACCCCAAGCATTTTGATCCGAAAAGTATGGTTGATTTTTCTGGTGAGGTCTGCATTGTGCCGCCCAACTCTTTTGCCCTGGCGCGCTCGATTGAATACTTTCGCATTCCGCGCGGCGTGCTGACGGTTTGTCTGGGCAAATCCACTTATGCGCGCTGTGGGATTAT
>CAZHWV010000202.1:0-6155 GCA_964536185.1 uncultured Anaerolinea sp.
AAATAGAGTTAATGATAAACTATACTCAGGAAAACAAAAAAAGAATAAACATGTTAGGCCACACTATAACCGCCATTGCACATCCAAATATTGCGTTCATCAAGTATTGGGGTAATCGAGATAACATTCTGAGGCTTCCTTCAAACGGGTCCATCTCGATGAATCTAGATGGACTTTTTACCCGCACCACGGTTAACTTCAATTCCTCCCAACGTGATTCACTGCTAATTAACGGTCATCTGGTGGCAGGCAAGGGGCTTGAGCGTGTCTCGTATATTCTGGATATTGTACGTGAGATGGCGAAACTCAAGGAACGCGCTGAGGTCTCCAGTGTGAATAATTTTCCCGCCGGTGCAGGGATCGCCTCTTCAGCAGCTGCATTTGCGGCGCTTGCAATCGCATCCTCCCAGGCTGCAGGCTTAATCCTATCCGAGCAACAGCTATCGCGATTGGCCCGGCGCGGCTCTGGTTCCGCATCCCGTTCCATCCCTGGTGGGTTTGTCGAGTGGCAGGTGGGTACTGGTGATGAGGATTGTGTGGCAATCTCCATTGCTCCTCCCGAACACTGGGCTTTGGTTGATTGTGTTGCAATTGTTAATGCAAGCCATAAGAAGACGGGGTCCACTGAAGGACACGCTCTTGCCAGGACAAGCCCGTTACAGGTTGGACGTGTTGCCGATACACCCCGCAGGTTGGATATTTGCCGCACCGCAATTCTCAAAAAAGACTTTGAAGGATTTGCAAATATTATTGAACTTGATTCAGATATCATGCATTCTGTAATGATGACCTCCACCCCACCGCTGGTGTATTGGCAGCCTGCAACGCTCGGGATTTTCCATGAAGTTCGCGCATGGCGTGCCAATGGATTACCGGTTGGCTATACAGTGGATGCAGGTGCAAATGTGCATGTGATCTGTCTGGCAGAATACGCCAAAGAAGTAGAGATGCGCCTGCGTGAGTTGCCTGGTATCAGTGATGTACTGGTTGCGGGTGTGGGGGGGGCGGCGCATATCGCGTAATATGCGGCAGATAAAGACAAATATGATATACGTCTGGCTAGAGGAGGAAAGTATATATTTTCTATGTTTAGAATATAACTGTTTTTCTGGAAAATCACGAAACCAAGTGGGAGATTTTGCGTAGGATATGATGGATTAAAATATTAATTTGTGAAAACTATCGTGCACAAGGTGAGATTTTCTTATGAAAGATGTGCCTGCAATTGAGGTTGTGGATTTACATAAGTCATTTGGGGAAAACCGTGCTGTTCAAGGTGTCAGTTTTGGCGTCAAGCAGGGCGAGATTTTCAGTCTGCTGGGTCCAAATGGAGCAGGTAAGACGACGACAATTTCCATGTTGTCCTGTTTGTTGCGACCGAATTATGGCGATGCGTACGTCATGAGCCATTCCATACGCTCCGACCCCACAGGAGTCAAATCAACGTTGGGGGTGGTCCCGCAGGATATTGCGCTTTATGAAGACCTGACTGCACGCGAGAACCTGTTCTTTTGGGGGAAAATGTACGGATTGCGCGGATCAAAGCTTAAGCTGCGCGTGGATGAAGTGTTGGATGTGATTGGTTTGCGTGACCGTGCCAACGAGCGCGTGGGCAAATATTCAGGTGGAATGAAACGACGTGTCAACATTGGCGTGGCTCTTTTGCATAAACCCAAAGTCATTTACATGGATGAACCAACCGTTGGTATTGACCCGCAATCCCGGCGTAATATCCTTGACAGTGTTGTTAAATTGAAAGATGAGGGCATGACCGTGCTTTATACGACTCACTATATGGAAGAGGCACAGGAACTCTCTGACCATATCGGCATCATGGATCATGGTAAATTGATTGCGAGTGGCACGCATGATGAATTGGTAAAACTGGTGGGACAGCAAACGCGGATTGACCTGACCTTGAATGGCGATGCGGCGAATGTGATGAACCTCTGGCAGAGTATTGAGGGTGTATCTCGTGTTTCGGTAGAGGGTGGGTTGGTTACAGTTTTGGCGGCTGATAGCAATCAGGCTTTGCCACACCTTTTCGAGGCGGCGGCGCAATTTTTTATTCATATCACATCTGTGGATATCCGCGAACCGAATCTGGAGGCTGTGTTTCTGCACCTGACCGGGCGTGCCTTACGCGATTAGGGGATAATATGAAAGTATTCGACATTGCCATTAAAGACATGACACGTTCCTTCCGTAGTGCATTCGCGGTTGTTTTCATGTTCGGTGTTCCGTTACTGGTGACTGGCATGTTTTATTTCATGTTTGGTAATATGGCTGGTGATGGCGAGTTCACTCTGCCGAAGACAAAAGTTGTGATTGCCAATCTGGATGAGGGTGGACCTAAATTTCAAGTTAACCCAAAAAACATTCCGGGCGGAAAAAATGCTGATACGATGGGCGACCTGATCGTTTGCATCCTGCAAAGCGATGAAATGGCTGACCTGATCGAAGTCTCGCTTGTACAGGGCGCCGAGACAGCCCGTACATTCGTGGATAGTCAGACTGCACAGGTGGCGATCATAATCCCGGCAGACTTTTCGCATCAATTTGCCGATGTGGACGGTAAGGCGGTCATTGAGTTTTATCAAGATCCCACACTCACCATAGGCCCAGCTATTATGCGTTCCATTCTTAATCGTTTTATGGATGGGATGGCAGGTGTCAAGATTGCTGTGAATGTTTTTCTTGACGAAGCTAACTCAACTGAAGCCGCATTGACTGGTCAGGTGGTGCAACGATATTTGAAGATCTCACTGGCTGAGAGCGATGATCCAGAGGAGAAATTATTGTATGTACGCGCCCCTATCGATGGGGAAAAAGATGAAGCAGGAGAAAGCCAAAACCTGATGCTCAACATCATCGGTCCGATTATGGGCGGGATGATGGTTTTCTATGCTTTCTTTACCGGAACATCCACAGCAGAAAGTATTCTCAAAGAGGAGGAGGAACGCACACTTCCACGCTTGTTCACCACTCCAACATCACAAGCGATGATTCTGACTGGCAAACTTCTTTCGGTGTTCATGACTGTATCTGTACAAGTCATTATATTGATTATTGCCGCACACTTGATCTTTGGAATTCAATGGGGCAACATCCTCGCTGTGATTTTGATGGCAGCGGGAATTATCTGTAGTGCATCTTCATTCGGAATCTTCGTCAATTCCTTTCTCAAAAATACAAAGCAGGGGGGCGTGATCTTTGGCGGTGTGCTAACCGTAACCGGTATGATGGGCATGATCAACATCTTCGCCATGAATTCCCCGATTGCCAAACAAATGGGCGATACCGTCTCTTTGCTTGTGCCGCAGGGCTGGGCAGTTCGTGGATTAATGCAGTCTATGAATGGTGAACCGATACACAGCGTGCTAACTACTGTGCTATTCTCGCTTTTGTGGAGTGTACTATTCTTTTCCGTTGGTGTGTGGCGTTTCAAAAGACGGTATATGTAGGTTCTGTTTCCAATACGACCTGTAGACTGGTTTTGTAACTGGAGTAAATCATGGTCAGGATTTTTGATATTGCACTCAAAGACCTATTGCAATTATCACGCGACTTCAAGACTTTCATGTTCCTGCTTGTCATGCCAATTCTGTTTACTTTTCTCTTTGGCTATGCCTTTGGTGGATTTGGCAGTAACGATTCTGACTCGAGGCTGCCAGTTGGTTATATATCCCAGGATGATCACTGGATTTCGGATGAACTGCATGATCTGCTGGCAGAGTCGGAAGTCATTCGTCTGGAGGAATATTTTTTACTTTCCCCCTCTGATTTTGAAAAATTAGTTGCTGATGGAGATTTGGCAGCAGCCGTCATCATCCCAGATGGGTACGGCAGGGCTGTCTTGAAAAATAAAACTGTCCGCCTGACTGTGATCGCAGATACTGGTACCCAGGCCGGGACGACTATTGAAGCTGAACTTTTCACTGTTGCAAGTCGCGTGGACGGTGCAGTTCGCACGGCAACTATCATGGAAGAAATGGAACTGGAAGGCGTTCCGTTCGATTACGCTTTCGAGCAAACCCTTTCTGCATGGGATGAGCCACCAATCACGATCAATGAAACATCCAGTTTGGCAATCAAAGAGACGAGTAACGAGAGTGGTGCGTTGGCACATACTTCACCAGGGATGATGCTTCAATTCGCAATTGCCGGGTTGTTGACCGCAGCGCAGGTCATTGTTACCGAGCGTAAGTCGCGTACCCTGCAACGCCTGTTAACAACTGATACACGAAAAATCCATATCCTTTTTGGTCACCATCTGGCAATCTTCCTCTTGATCTTTACCCAGTTTGTGATCTTGATCGTGTTCGGCCAACTCGTATTGAAGGTGGATTATTTCCGCCTGCCCAGCGCAACCATGTTGGTTTCCTTTTGTGCCGCGTTGTGCATCTCTGCTTTGGGATTATTGATTGGGATTCTGGCAAAAACAGAGGAACAAGCCATTTCCTTCTCCCTTATTCCCATGTTCGTGTTCGCAGGATTGGGCGGCGCATGGGTTCCTCTTGAATTTACAGGTGAAACCTTTCAAGCCATTGGACATCTCTCCCCCGTGGCATGGGGCATGGATGGCTTTGAAAACATCTGTGCGCGTGGGCTTGGATTTGAATCAGTCCTGATCCCTTCCATGGCGCTGGCGGGTTATGCGGTATTGTTCTTTGCTCTGGCTGTATGGAGGCTGAACAGCTCAGAGGAGAAATGAACCTCTGTAAGGTGGATTATTTTATTCAGGAAAACCAGTCCTCACCAGCTGCGAATAAGTGAAGGCGCGAGCCTATGTCGTTACGATGTTTGATCCATAAAGTTCATGTATTATGAATGACGCTAATGAAAACCTTGGAGCGTAAACCTGTATGAAAATTTCCTGAGGATAAAATTGTTCTTAAGACCCATCTTTTACTTTTGGATCATCGGAATGGTATTGGAGTAAAACACGCCAGAAACTGTTATGGTATTTCCTGTCTTTTTTATTTAGACATGGTCTGTGGTTCAGTCAGGACATTGGGTTCAGATTATATAGGCCTTGTGGTTTTATACAGTATGGGTATGGTTGAAGGTGTTATTTACCCCCATATTCGGCAAATCTGGGATCATTCATTACCATTATTGGTGGAGGAAATTGTCAGGTGTGGATTTTTGACGTCAGAAATGACAAAGGATTTGATTTCACTTTTCTTAATATATTCGTGTACCACTGGGCACTCTGAGCGGAGCAACGATATTATTATATGATGACCTAAAACTAGTCAAGTATAAATACGGGGGATATGTGTGGGTTTCGCAAAAGTTTCCTTTTGTGCGTAACTTCTGCGAGGAAAAATCATAAACAAATCGCCTGTTCTCAAATTCCTACTTATCCAAATTCTTCTCTTTCCTTGCCCGCAGCCAACCGTTCAAGCTGTATTTCACCACGCGCTCATTGCCTTCGACTAATTTTTTGAGATTGGGACGCAAAGCCCAGACCAGCAATATTTCTGCGCCCACGCCGTAGAAGACATTCATCCAGGGCATTAATCCCTGTGCGGCTCGAACAGCAAAGATGATGATGGCGAAAAAGGCCACTGCCATTGTGGTGACAGATGCAATGCCGAGCGTGAAGAATGTCAACATACCGAGTGGCAGAATGATCAGGATTGAGCCGGGCCAAAGTCCCATTGCACCGCCGACAGAAGGTGCGCCGCCCGCCCCCCCGCTCAAGCCGACAAGTCTCCCATTCTCATTACGCTCAGGTAAAAATATGGAATAGTTGTGCCCGATGATCGCCGCAAGCGGGGCGACTACATGCGCCCAATGACTATCTGGTGTAAGCCAGGCCGTCAGCCAGACTGCGCCTGCGCCTTTCAAAATATCAAGCATGGCAGTAGCAAAGCCTGCCCAAAAACCAGCCGCACGCATGGCATTTGTCCCGCCTGTACGCCCGCTTTCCACTTCGCGAATGTCCTTTCCTGTTTTAAGCTTTACGATCAGCAATCCAAAGGGGATCGAGCCAAATAAATACGCCAGTAGAATGATCCCAATATCGAACACAATTTGCATTGAAACTCCTCCGTTTTGAGTGTACTCATAAAACACAGAAAATGAAATAAGGTTGCTTATATAATTTGCAGCACTACTTCATTGAAAGTGCTGTCTTTTATCCAAAA
>CAZHWV010000203.1:0-6101 GCA_964536185.1 uncultured Anaerolinea sp.
GCGCCTGGCGAGACCATCATCAACTGTCCACCTACTTTTGGCATGTACGCCTTTGATGCCGATCTTAACGCTGCGCGCGTTATCGACGTCCCCCGCCAGGCTGATTTTTCCCTGGACGTGGCTGGGATCCTGGCGGCGGTGGAAAAACATGCGCCCCGGCTGATCTTTCTGACCTCCCCGAACAATCCGGACGGATCACTCATCCCCCATCCGGTTTTGCAAAAATTACTTCGCCATACCGCGCCAGCCATGGTCGTCCTCGACGAAGCTTATATTGAGTTTGCCGATCCCAGCAGCCTGGGAAAAGCCATCAGCCAGATCCAGGAAGTTGCTCAGCGGGATAACCTGATTGTCCTGCGTACTTTTAGCAAACTCGCCGGCCTGGCTGGCTTGCGTGTGGGCTATGGCGCCTTCCCCACCTGGTTGATGCCCACCTTGTGGAAAGCCAAGCAGCCCTATAACGTCAATGTGGCTGGCAGCCAGGCTGCCATTGCCTCGCTCGCTGACAGCGCCTACCTGACTGGCATTGTCTCGACCCTGGTCGCCGAACGTGAACGGTTGTTGGTTGGCTTGCGCCAGATTCCATATCTTCTCCCCTATCCGACTCATGCCAACTTTATTCTCTGCCAGGTCATCGGACAGGACGCTGCCCAACTCAAGGCGGAGTTGGCCAATCAACACGGCATCTTCATCCGTTACTTCAATAAGCCAGGTTTAAAAGACTGCATCCGTATCTCGGTCGGTAAACGCGAGCAAATGGATGCTCTCTTGAAAGCCCTGGCAACTTTTTAGCTCACCGGTTGGCTCCGCCAACTACACACAGGATATTCCTCATGCGCTCCGCGAAAATTGAACGCGCCACCCACGAAACACAAGTATCAATCGAATTAGTTCTCGACGGCACAGGCCAGCATGCCATCTCGACTGGCGTGGGTTTTCTCGATCACATGCTGACCCACGTTGCCGTCCATGGTTTATTTGATCTGAGCGTGCAAGCCCAGGGTGATCTGCATGTCGATGTGCATCATACGGTTGAGGATGTCGCCCTTGTGCTTGGCGCTGCCTTTGACCAGGCGCTTGGCGAGCGCAAAGGCATTGTCCGCATGGGCAGTTTTTATGTTCCTATGGACGAAACCTTGGCCTTTGCCGCTATCGATCTTTCCGGGCGCCCGTATTGTGTTGTCCAGGCTGAATGGGGCGCTGCTCCGCTGGGCGGAATTCCAACCAGCCTGTTCGCCCACTTCTTCGAGAGTTTTGCTGTTACCAGTCGCAGCAACCTGCACGCGCGCGTCTTGTATGGTCGCGATGATCATCACAAGGCCGAAGCCCTGTTCAAAGCTTTCGCCCGCGCCCTGGACCTGGCTACTCAGTTTGACCCGCGCCGGGTCGGTGTCCCATCCACCAAAGGGACTCTCACCCGCTGATCAAGTTGCCGTCTGGAATCCGATGAAAGCAGATACCCCTTTTACCATCTTCCCCGCCATTGATTTGCGCAACGGTAAAGTCGTCCGCCTGGCCCAGGGCGACCCGACCCGCCAGACCACCTATGGCGACGATCCGCGCGCCTGGGCTGAACGCTGGCAAGCTGAAGGCGCTGGCTGGCTGCATGTCATCAACCTGAGCGGGGCCTTTGCTGAGGATTCAAGCGCGAATTTCAAAGCCCTTGCAGGTCTCTTGTCTACCGGTCTAAAAGTGGAGTTTGGCGGTGGTCTGCGGGATGAAGATGGTATTCGCGCAGCGCTCGAAGCGGGCGTGGAGCGTGTCTTTCTCGGTACTGCCGCCATCCAGAACCCGGCATTGGTTGACTGGGCTATCGCCACTTACGGCTCTGCCCGTATTGCTGGGGATATTGGCGCGCGCGCTGGAAAAGTTACCATCAAAGGCTGGCAGGAGACCACCGCGCTGAGCGTGGTGGCTGTTGGTCGTAGATTCCGCGCCCAGGGTATGGAATGCTGTGTCTTGACGGATATCTCTCGCGATGGAACCAACAGCGGAGTCAATCTCGAAAGCGCGGTTGAGTTGCAGAAAGACAGCGGTTTGAGGGTGGTGGCCTCCGGGGGTGTCTCCAGCCTGGCTGAAGTGCAACTGGCGCGCGCGGCTGGGCTGGCTGGTGTTATCATCGGGCGCGCGTTGTATGATGGGAAGATTTCGCTGCGCGAGTGTTTTATGGGTGCAGTATGATCACTATCGTTGACTATAAAGCCGGGAACCTGACTTCGGTCAAACGCGGTTTAGAATACCTCGGCCTCAAAAATCAGGTCAGCGCTGATCCACAGGTTGTCCGCCAGGCCGAGAGAATTATCTTCCCTGGCGTGGGCCAGGCTGGGGCGGCGATGAGCGTCCTCAAGGAACGCGGCCTGGATTTGGCCCTGAGAGAAGCTTTTCAGCGCGGGACACCCATCCTGGGCATCTGCATTGGCTGCCAGATCATTCTGACCCACTCCGAAGAGGCAGATACGCGCGGGTTGGATTTTATTCATGGCGCCTGTGTCCGCTTTCAATTGAGCGACCCGGCCTTGAAGATCCCGCACATGGGCTGGAATGCGGTCAGCGTCACACAGCCGCACCCCATCCTTGGCCATCTGCGCGCGGGGGATGAATTTTACTTTGTACATTCGTACTATCCCCTGCCAGACAACCCGGCTCACATTTATGCTACTTGTGACTATGGCGGCAGCTTCCCCGTGGCCATAGGCGTGGATAATTTGTTCGCCGTCCAATTCCATGCTGAAAAAAGCGGCCCGCTGGGTTTGAAAGTGCTCGAAAATTTTGCAAAATGGCAGGTTTAAGGGATCACTCATGCTTAGCAAAAGAATTATCTCCTGCCTGGATGTGCGCGATGGGAAACTTGCCAAGAGTGTCAAGTTTGTCGATACCAGGGATATTGGCGATCCCGTGGAGCAGGCGCGCAAATACTACCAGGCCGGGTTGGACGAACTGGTCTTTTACGATATCACTGCCTCCAGCGACAACCGCAACATCATGATTGATGTCGTCCAGCGCGTGGCCGAGCAGGTTTTTATTCCCTTTTCCGTGGGCGGTGGATTGCGCACGGTGGCGGATTGTTCACGGGTGCTGCTGGCCGGCGCGGAAAAAATAAACCTCAATTCTGCGGCAGTGAAAAATCCGCAGCTGATCACCGAGGCGGCCTATGCCTTTGGCGCCCAAGCCGTGGTCCTTTCGATGGATGTTCTGCGTGTCCAGCCGGCAAAAGAAATCCCCTCCGGCTATGAGATCGTCATTAATGGCGGGCGCACACCTGTCGGTTTGGATGCCATCCAGTGGGCGCAGCGCGCTGAGCAATTAGGCGCAGGCGAACTGGTGGTCAACTCCATTGACGCGGATGGCACGCGCCAGGGGTACGAACTGCGTCTGACGCGCCTGGTCGCTGAGTCCGTGGGAATCCCGGTCGTCGCCTCAGGCGGCGGCGGCCAACCGGAAGATCTGTACGCCGTCCTCACCGAAGGGAAAGCCGATGCAGCCCTGGTCGCATCCATGCTCCACTATAACGAGTTTACCGTTGGCGAGATTAAGACCTACCTGGCCGGGCGTGGTCTAAAAATTCGCATGGAATAATCCCGGTTCTTGCTTGGGATGGCATAAACATGGTTTTAAACAAAATGGCCAGGCGCGGAGGATTTCATAGAAAATCTAAAATTTGACTCAAGTGGCTTGATCCCCTGCGTCGTTCAAGATGCCAGCAGCAAAGAAGTCTTGATGGTCGCCTGGATGAATGCCCAATCTTTGCAAAAAACAATCGAAAGCGGCGAAACCTGGTTTTGGAGTCGATCGCGGCAGGAACTGTGGCACAAAGGTGGCACCTCAGGCAATATTCAAAAGGTGAGCGAAATCCGGTATGACTGCGATGCAGACACGCTCCTGGTGCTGGTCACACCTGCCGGGCCAGCCTGCCATACGGGTGAATATTCCTGTTTTTATCGGCACCTGGTCAAATTGGTATAAAGGAAAATCAATGGCAATCAACGAGCTTTATCAAGTAATCTTGAGCCGCAAGAATCAACCCTCCGAAGGCTCGTATACCTCATCCCTGTTTGCGCAAGGCCTGCCGCGCATTGCCCAGAAAGTTGGCGAGGAAGGCACAGAGGTGGTGGTTGCCGCGCTTGCGCAGGAGAATGCCCGGCTGGTGGAAGAAATCGCTGATTTGACCTATCACGTCCTGGTGCTCATGGCCGCCAGGGGGATAGCTCCTCAGGAAGTAGCCCAAGAATTGGAAAAAAGGAAAAGGTAACCTGCGTTCAAGCCTCAGCCCCGGGCTTTTTCTTCTTGTGTTTTGTTTCTTGTGCTTTGTGGCCAAGTTTTCTCATTACAAAGACCGCTGTCGTCCTTCCAGGGAGGCTGAACGCGCCCCTGGATGTGTCGAAATCTGCCCGCCGGATGATTTCATCCGCAGATGCAGCCTGGACGGGGTGTAATTCGAACTTAAGATTGACGAAAGACTCGTCTGCAAAGGTGACTGGCTGTGGGCTGGCGTTGAAAACCACCACGATGACGTGGTAGCGCGGGTCGAGATTGTCCACATCCGTCAACTGCATGACGATCAACCCCGGCATTTGCCCGGGTCCCGTATTTAAAAATGAAACTGAGCGCTGCACGGCCTCGGCGTTCTGCAGCCGGAAAAGCGCCGAACTTTTGCGGATTTGCAGATATTCGCGGAACGTGGTCGCAGCGAAGGAAATTTCTGCCTTGCCAGCTTTGAGCGTGGGATTAGACAACAGGGGCCGGAAGATGTCCCACTTATCGCTTCCTTCGCTGGGCAGGCCAACACCCCAGTTATTGGTCTCGTAGCTCCAATCGATCTTATTGAACCAGTCGCCAGAGTTATACGAGTTGCGGTCGAATGATTTTGAACGCAGCAGGTCATCCCCGGCAGCGAAAAAGGGCACACCCTGGCTGAAGGCAACCAGGCTGAGCGCCAGGTTATTCATGCGCACACGTTCGGATAGGGTCAATTCGGATGAAGACTTGATCTGCAGAATATCCCAGAGCGTCTCATTGTCATGCGCAGCGACATAGACAACATTTTCCTGGGGTTCGAGAGTGTATCCTGCGGGTGCGCCGTTATACGATAGATGTTGCCCGGGAACTTTATCGCCATTCGCCCGAATCAGCTCATAGTTGCGCAGGTTACCGGCAAGTGACAGCCGGATCCAATCGGTGGTTTCCAACAGCCTGCCTTTTTGATAGTCAAAACCACGTCTTTCCGATGAATTTGGTTGGAAGTACAAACCTGTAGCAAAGCCTTGTTCAAAAATATAGCTAAAGGCGCTGCCGCCGCGCACTGCATCACGCAGGCGGTCGTTAAAAATGCCAATGCCTGTCCCGCCCATGTTTTGTTGGACGGCGTTCACACCGCGCGCGTTATTGGCCACCTCCCCAAAATTCCAGCCTTCGCCGTATAGATAAATTACTTTGCCGTCCACGCCGTCTTTTTCCATAGTCAGGCCATCCAGCGCTGCGCGCACGGCCTGCATATCGGCCAGCATGTGGTGCCCCATCAGGTCGAAGCGGAAACCATCCACCTTGTACTCTGTGGCCCAGATCACAAGCGAATCGATCATCAGTTTGCGCATCATCGCATGTTCGCTGGCGGTGTTTGCACAGCAGGTGCTCTGTTCCACGTTGCCCTCGCCATCCAGGCGATGATAGTACCCCGGCACAACCTTATCCAGCACCGATTTCTCATTCAATCCGCTGGCGTTGGTGTGGTTATAAACCACATCCATCACCACGCGCAGACCGTTTTGGCTGAGCGCTTGGACCATTGCGCGGAATTCCAGGATGCGCGGCGTCCCATTAGGATCGCTGGCATAGCTGCCTTCGGGGGTGGTGTAATGATAGGGGTCATAGCCCCAGTTAAAACCATCGCTTTCCTTAATCGCGCTTATTGCCAGCTGCTGCCGGTCTGAATCGGGTCCGAATCGGGCTAACTTGGCCTCGTCCACGCTTTTCCAGGTGGATTTGTCCTCGTTCACACTGGCAATATCAAAAGCCGGGAGCAGGTGAATATGGGTCAGCCCGGATTCGGCCAGTGAGCGCAGATGTTTCACCCCCGCGGAAGCGTGTTCTGTAAAGGCTGTATA
>CAZHWV010000204.1:0-6050 GCA_964536185.1 uncultured Anaerolinea sp.
GTTTTTTCGAAAACATATTTTCTCCTTCTCCAGAACAATTCGTCAAACATAAATTGTGAAAGGGGACAAAATGTCGGTCACAGCGCGGCAGGTTAGATCCGGCATAAAAGCAACCTATTTTCTCATACGTGCGAAAGTGTTAATTTGATTCAGCAAGCATAAATTTATTTTTTCGGGGAAAAGGCTCTCCTCTCTCGGCGGGCTATCTTAAGGCGCGCTTTCTCGGATAATCAACTCGGACTGCAGGACAATTTGCTGACACCCGCTCGGGCTATCTCGTAAGCATTCGAGCAGCGTGTTAACAGCCATGGCACCAAGCTCGTAACGTGGCACACGACAGGTGGTGAGCGCTGGGGAAACCAGGGCTGCCAGGGGGATATCATCGTGCCCAACAATCGCAAAATCTGCGGGGATGCGTCGTTTCATCTCAACGCAGGCCTGTATGGCCCCGACCGCTACCAGGTCGTTAAAACAGAAAAGCGCTGTCAAATGCGGGTAATTGGCCAGCATTTGGCGAGTCGCCTCGTAGCCCCCCTCAACAGATGGCTGGCAGTGGCTCATCCAGCCTGGCTGCCCGCTGATACCGGCTGCTTGCAGCGCAGCCAGGTAGCCTTCATGCCGCCCGGAGCCGCTGTATGAAGCCGGTGGGCCAGCCAGGAAGCCGATCCGGTTGTGGCCGGTCTGGATCAGATGCTGTGTAGACAGCCAGCCACTCTGTCTGTCATCGATAATGACACTGCTAAATGTTTTTTCATGGGATTGACGCAAACAACGGTTGATAAGCACGGCACTCGGCATATCCGCCAGTAGCTCCACCAGTTTAGTTTCTTCCAAACGCGAACTGCATAGAATCAGCCCATCCACACGCTTCTCTTCCAGGGACCTGATCACCGCCAGTTCACGCACAGGATCTTCTTCAGCATTGCACAGTAGAACATGATAGCCCTCGGAATAAGCCAGGCGTTCTACCCCGCGCGTAATGTCCGCAAAAAAAGGATTGCTGACATCCGGGATTACCAACCCAATCGTGCACGTTTCTTGGGTAGCCAGGCTGCGAGCAATCGCGCTTGGGCTGTACCCCAAACCGGAAATAATTTCGAGTACAGCCTGCCGGGTTTCGCTGCTGACGCCCTCCTTACGGTTGACGACGCGCGAAACGGTCATTAGCGAAACACCGGCCTGCTGGGCAACTTCGGACATGGTAACTCGATTAGTCATTTGAGAGCGCCTTATTGTTAGCGCTAACGTTAACGCTAACAACATTATAGCATGTTCTTTGGCCTATACAAGGACAGAAAATTTGAAAAGTAGGATTATTGTTTTGGAATCAGTCATCAGCAGGTGGCATGGTGGTACTTATTTGCATCGAGGAGGATGTACGATCTTTCCTAGTATAATAACCTTGCTGATGCCTGTGCGCAGATAGGATGTTTCCTTTGGTAGGTGTACATGACGAAGCATATCTATTAATCACAGATAAATCTGACACCCGTTGAGTTTGAAACCCGCCTGACACTTAGCTCAATCAAGTTTTTGCGGGGTTAGTACCAGGGTATATTCCAACCACATTTACTCTCTGGCGCCGCCTCATTTTCATTGCGTTACATTATTAATTAATAAATTCGCCGCCTCTGTTTCAGGAGATATGGTTTTTCCATGTCAGTCCCACTCAGTTTATCTCCGGTAGCTTTTAATGCAATGATCAAGCCTGGAGGCGCAATCTGTAACTTGAATTGCCAGTATTGTTACTTTCTCAAGAAAGAGAAACTGTATCCCAACGGTTCATTCCGCTTGTCAGATGAAACGCTGGAGGCATATACTCGCCAAAATATTGAAGCCCAGTGCGAATCCGATGTGAATTTTTACTGGCAAGGTGGCGAACCAACATTAATGGGACTGCAATTTTTCAAACAAGCGGTTAATTATCAAAAAAAATATTTGCGCCCGGAAATAAGGATCAAAAATATTTTTCAGACCAATGGTACAACCCTAGATGATGCTTGGAGCCATTTTTTCAAGGAAAATAATTTTCTGATCGGGGTGAGTCTGGATGGTCCTCGGAAACTCCATGATGCTTATCGCATGGATAAAGTTGGTCAGCCGACATTTGATCGGGTGATAGCCGGATTGGGTTTGTTGAAAAAGCATGGGGTGGATTTCAACATCTTGGCCGCTGTCCACAGCGCCAACGCTGGAATGCCTCTGGAAGTATTTCGCTTCCTGCGCGATGAAATCCAATCGCAATTTATCCAGTTCATCCCCATTGTGGAGCGGGATAACCCGAACGGCTACCAGGAAGGCTACCGGGTAATGAAGCACTCGGTCACGGGGAAGCAGTATGGCGATTTCCTGATTGCTGTTTTTGACGAATGGGTGCGCCGGGATGTGGGGAAAACTTTTGTGCAGATCTTTGATGTTGCTCTGGCGGCAAAGATGGGTGAGCGGGCTGGATTATGTATCTTTGAGCCAACCTGCGGGCAGCAGCTTGCCATCGAACATAACGGCGATGTGTATTCCTGTGACCATTTTGTCGAGCCAAATTTTCGTTTGGGCAACATTCACCAGACTCTGCTGACCGACCTAGTCTTGCTTCCCCAACAAAACTCTTTTGGACAGGCTAAACGCGACAAACTGCCAAAGTATTGCCTGGAATGTGAAGTTCGCTTTGTGTGTAATGGCGGCTGTCCCAAGGATCGCATCCGCAAAGCGCCGGATGGCGAAATGGGCTTGAATTATCTCTGTTCTGGCTACAAAGCCTTTTTTAGTCACATCGACCGTCCGATGCAATTAATGGCAAATTTACTTCGCTCAGGCCACCGGGCAGCCGATGTGATGAATATGTTTTCCCAGTAGCCATCATGAAAATAAATTTTCAGATCATATATCTCCAATTCGTAAGGAAATTATTGCATCATGGATAATCGCTCCACAACCCCAGAGACCGGCTCGACACAACCGGAAAATCCCGATGAGTCCGTCTGGACATATCGCGGCTATCATCTCAAAACCGGTGAATTTGTCACAGCAATGGTGCACCTTTTCCGCGCGGAGGTCCAGCGCGCCAATGTCTGGCGGCAACGCCTGGATACGACAACAAACTGGGCTGTTATTGCTACCGGTGCGGCCATTTCGGTTTCATTCAGTCAGCCAAATGTACATCATGGCATCATTATTCTGAACATATTGTTGGTAACATGGTTTCTATTTATCGAGGCGCGACGTTATCGTTACTACGAACTATGGAGTTATCGGATTCGCCTGATGGAAACAGATTTTTACGCCGCCATGTTGGTGCCGCCGTTCCATCCATCACCCGAATGGGCTGAGAGTCTGGCTGAAAATTTACTCTCGCCAAGTTTCCCAATATCCATGTGGGAGGCATTTGGCCGCCGCTTGCGCAGGAACTATCTTGCGATTATTTTGATTCTTGGGATTTCTTGGGTTAGTAAGGGCTATTTGTTCCCCGTACCTGTTGCTAACTTGAATGAGTTTATTGCCCGCTGCTCCAGTGGCTCGATCCCGGGCCAGGCTATCATCGTGCTTGGGGCTGTTTATTATGGTTTCTTATGCTTGGTTGCAATTGGCACGCTGGGCATGACCAACGCCACTGGTGAGATTCTGCCCCGTTATGGATTACACGATGAGAATGAACTTCCTCTGCAGCCGGGAAAAGCCCAAGGTCTGGGGTCCTGGCTTATCCCTCAACATCACCGTAGCCAATTTCTCGCACTCATCATCACGGATAAGCCGGAGAAAATATCCAACAGAATTCTGATTGATCTTAAACGCGGGGTGACAGCTATGCAAGGAAAAGGGATGTACACCGGGGCTGATCGTTCCATTCTGATGTGCGCATTGACTGTCACCGAAATCCATAGCCTGAAATCCACTGTTGCTAAGGAAGACCCGCAGGCCTTTGTGATTGTGACTCCTGCTCAGGAGATATTGGGACGCGGTTTCAATCCGCTAACCGATGCTTAAGTTCAATCAGGCATATTGGATGTATCTGCACCATCTGTACATCATCGGTAATTTAGGTACGATAGGCTACATGGGTTCATGCAATTCTTCGACAACTATTCCAACCTGATACGTTTGGCGTGGAAACTTGATGGAATGTTCCAATACGATACAGCAAAGATGATCCAAACGTCGAAGGCTTGCTCGCATACACCTTTGAACGCCAGGAAAAGAGCCTGACAAAATATTGGGCCTGGCCGCGGCACTCCTGAGCGACCCAAGCAAGAGATTATTTAATGCCCATCAGTTGATAAACACATTTCCCGTCCATACTGACCTTATTGCAAAATGTAGCTACCTTTTCTATACTGTAGATACAAAAAAAGCATCTTATGAATGAAATGAGAGTTGGTACTCGCAAGCTGAAAAATAAACTGAGCGAATACATGCGTCGAGTCAAGGCGGGCGAGACCATTATTGTTAACGAGCATGGCAAGACAATAGGCCAGATAGTCCCGGTTAAACCAACGGTCGAGGAGCGTATTCAGGCGATGGTCGCTGCCGGGCAGATGGAGTGGAACGGGGAGAAACTCAAACCATACCAGCCCAAGGCTGTTAATAAGGGCGACCGACTACTCTCAGATCTGGTGGTGGAGGATCGGGAATGATACTTTATCTCGATACCAGCGCATTGGTCAAACGCTATGTGATGGAATCAGGATCCAAGGAAGTCAATGCCCTGATTGAATCGGCTGATACCGTTGGATCTGCTGTGCTGACACAGGTTGAGATGGCTTCGACGTTAGCCAAGGCAGTCTGCATGAATTGGGTGGAAGCCGATATGGCGCAGAGCGCCTGGCAGGATTTTATCTCTCATTGGCACTCTATTGCGCGCTTATCTGTCACGCCTGCCCTGGTGGAGTACGCTTCGCGCCTGGCCTGGGAACATGGATTTCGCAGTGATGCTACTCACTTTGCTGCAGCGCTCAGGTGGTAGGAGACACTGGAGATGCCTGTCATGCTGGCCACTTTCGACCGTGAATTATGGCTGGCTGCAAAAAGGGGAGATATGGTAGTTTGGCCGGAAGTGTTATTCGGATAGCATAGAAGTCGGGTGGACGAGGCCGGTTGGTTGTTGCGGACGACTCTCACCGCAAATGCGCTTACAAGTTATCGGCAATGCCCGCGAAGAAGTAAAGCGTGATCCTGCTCACTCCGGGTTGGTCATGTTGGCATGTGTGATCGAAATTCAGTCACCCGCGCCAAAACACGCTGGAACAAAGCGCTTTCATTGTCCGCCAGTAATCCTTCGACTAATTCCAGCACTTGATCCCGACGAACCAGTTGTTTATTGCTTTCCAGGCAACCGGCCAGACTCAACCCATACTCGGCCCGCAGGAGCGATGGATACTGTTCTTGCGAAAAAGCAGCCTCGTAAAGAGGAACCACGCGGGCTGAGGAAGCGCGGGGGTGTTGCAGTGCTCTCGCTGGCTTTTGCGATCACCGTCCTGGAAACGGAATTTTACCTGCGCAGCAGCACCTTCAAATCCGAGGCCAATTCGGATGGCTGCAAGCCATAGGGCCACTGCAACACCAGGTTGCCCTGGCGGTCGAGGACAGTGGTGCTGGCGGTGTGATCGACTGAGTAATAGCCGGTTGGGTCGGGTTCATTGAGCAGGTAAAAAATGCCAAAATCACGGGTGACCGAATCGATCTCGGCCTGGCTGCCGGTCAGACCGATAAAGCTGGGGTGAAAAGCGCGCGCATACGAGGCCAGTTTTTCAGGGGTGTCGCGTTTCCAATCGACCGAGATAAAGATCACCTGGACCTGGCCAGCTTGCTGGCTGTTGAGCAGTCCCATGGCCTGGCGCAGGTTTGCCAGGCTGGTGGGGCACACATCCGGACAGGCCGTATAGCCAAAGTACAACACCACCAGCTTGCCGCGGAAAGTGCTGAGCGAAACCAGCCCCTGATTGGATGCCAGGGTGAAATTAGGTCTGGAAACGGGCGGCTCGATCAGGGCGCCGAACATAGGCGGCGTAAACGTGAAATACACATACACGCGCGCGCCGCTTATCAGCACTGCGATC
>CAZHWV010000205.1:0-6024 GCA_964536185.1 uncultured Anaerolinea sp.
GCGGGCGATGGGATTCGAACCCACGACCTTCTCCTTGGCAAGGAGACGTACTACCGCTGTACTACGCCCGCATTCTTCGGCTACCTTTGCCGATGAGTGCCGAGAGACAGAATCGAACTGACGACACTGCGATTTTCAGTCGCATGCTCTACCAACTGAGCTATCTCGGCTAATGCTTATTCTATTTCTTAAGCGGTCGTGATTTTACACGGTGTTAGATAGATTGTCAAGCAACTCCCCAGTGCAAATTCTGAGGCGGAAAAAGACCACCGCTACTTATGTAAGCCATGTTGGATGGACCTGCTCAATGACCAGTACGCACAAGAATGTTGCCTGGGAAATCTTTTGCGGGTCTGCGATCTCAAGATTAGCCAGCGGTATCAATTCTCGATGACCTGAAAACTGATACAATATCGCTATGGACGAACCTGTTCTCATTCATTCTGCCCAGAAAGGCGACCTGGAAGCCTTCAATCGTTTGGTCCTGGCCCATCAGGACGCGCTCTTTAATACTGCTCTGCGCATCTTGGGCGACGAGGCCCTGGCTGCCGATGCCACCCAGGAGGCTTTCATATCTGCCTTCAGAGGTCTGAACAGTTTTCGAGGGGGGTCCTTCAAGGCCTGGTTGATGCGCACAGTTACCAATGCCTGCTATGATGAACTGCGCCGTCAGAAGCGTCGCCCGACTGTTTCACTCGAACCTACTAATGACGATGACGAAGAGATCGAATCCCCTCGTTGGATGGCGGATTCGTCCTTGAGCCCCGCCGAAAAATTCGAAGCCGATGAGCTGGAGCATGCCATCCAACACTGCCTGGAAAGCCTGCCATCCGATTTTCGCACTGTGGTCATCCTGGCTGATATCCAGGGGCTGGATTACGCTGAGGTTGCTATGGCAGCGCGGGTGCCCCTGGGCACTATTAAAAGCCGGCTGGCTCGCGCCCGCCTGCGTTTGCGCGAATGTCTGCGCGGATTTGGGGAACTTTTGCCTGCCGCCTTCCGTCTGGAAAGGGAGAGCCTGCAATGACCCAAACCACTGAATTCCGCGACGTTGAACGTATTTCTGCCTATCTCGACGGCCAGTTGTCCCAGGCTGAAAAGGCGCGCCTCGAAGCGCGCCTCAAAATTGAGACCCAGTTACGCAGTACTATGGACGAAGTGAACTACTCGCGGGTGCTCTTGCGCAAACTGCCCGCGCGGCGTGCGCCGCGTAATTTCACATTGAGCCCCAAGATGGCGGGTGTGAAACCGCCCTTGCCGCGCGCCTTTCCGATCTTCCGCATGGCTTCCGCCTTGGCGACAGTTCTCTTCTTTTTTGTCTTCGCCGCCAATCTGTCGGTGCCAACCTGGGCTTCCATTCGCCCGGCTGCGTCTGCCCAGATCGTTGGCTTGGGCGAGGCTAGCCGGAACACCAGCCCATTCGCGCTGGAAGCGGCTGCGCCAGCCGCGCCTCAGGCTGATACTGCCGCTGTAATGGCGCCTACCCAGGAAGTGTCCAGGATGCAACCTGCCCCTACCCAAGGCGCTATTGAAATGTTCGCCGCCACCGGCACGCCGGTGGAATCCGGAGCGCAAGCGAAAGTAATTCCTTCTGCGCAGGGTCAACCGGCATTGGCTGCAGAATTGACGCCTACCCAGCCGCCAGTTTCTGCAGTACTCCAGTTTGGTTTGCTCGGGCTGGCTGTGATCAGTGGCGGGACCGCCTATTTTATGCGCGCCCGCGCCGACAACCGTTGGCTCAAAGCCCAGGCGCTCAAACCAGCCAAACCAGGCCCAGGCCAGATACTCGTCTTTTTCCTGGTGTTTTTGGTTATTATTGCTCTGAGCGTGACAATTTTCTTGATATCAACCACCGCTATCTATGCGCCCTGAACACGTTAAATTTTGTCCGCGCTGTGGCACCCCCGTACTGAGTCAATTCCATTACGGACAGGAACGGCCCATTTGCCCGGCCTGCGGTTGGATGCACTTTGCTGATCCGAAAGTGGCTGTGGCAGTATTGGTGGAACGCGATGGCTGCCTTCTGCTCGTCCAGCGCGCCAATGAGCCGCATCGCGGCCTGTGGACCCTTCCAGCGGGGTTTGTAAATGCTGGAGAAGATCCGGCCGTGGCTGCCGCGCGCGAATGTTTGGAAGAGACCGGCTTAAGTGTGGAGATTACCGGAATTATCGATATCTTTGCTGGGCGTGAACATGCGCGCGGATCTGACTTTGTCATTTTTTACCGCGGACAGGCTCCAGCTGGCGTAGCCCAGGCTGCGGATGATGCTGCCGCAGTTGGCTGGTTTGCGCGCGAAAACTTGCCCGAACTGGCTTTTAAATCGACGACTTATATTCTCTCGCGTCATTAAGGCCACAATCATACCGGAGGCTTTTATGTCCACGGGTTCTGGAATTCGTCCTTCTCCGATCGCGGGCGCCTGGTACGAAGGTGACAAGGGAGCATTGACCCGCATAGTCGATGGTTATATTTCTGCCGCCAGGTTGCCTGAACTGCCTGCTGAAGTGCTTGCGGTGATCGCGCCGCATGCCGGATATCGTTATTCTGGCCCGGTGGCGGGTTACGCCTTTGCGGCAGTAAAGGACAGTGCGCCTGATGTGGTGGCCGTACTTTCACCGATGCACCATCTCTACCCATATCCATTTCTTTCTTCGGCGCATACTTGCTATGCGACACCATTAGGCGAAATCCCGATCAATCACCAGCTCTTGACTGAGCTTGATCAAAACTTGAAGCGTCGACTGGGCTATGGGCTGGTAGAAGTCGCAAATGACCCCGAACATTCTTTGGAAATTGAGCTGCCTTTTCTGCAGCGCGCTATAAAAACGAGCTTTTCACTCCTGCCGGTTATGCTGCGCCAGCAAACCCGCGCCTCTGCCCGGCAGTTGGGCGAAGCCCTGGCCGAAATCTTATCTGGAAAAAAGGTTCTTTTGGTGGCTTCGACTGACCTCTCGCATTTTCACACGCAGGCGGCTGCCAACCTGTTGGATAAGGCAATGCTGGCCAAAGTAGAGGCTTTTTCTCCGGATGGGATTTTTGATCTTGAAGAAAGTGGCGCCGGTGAAGCTTGCGGGCTGGGTGCGCTTGCTGCAGTTTTGTGGGCGGCCAAAGCCATGGGAGCCGACATGGTCAGGGTCTTGAATCACGCCACTTCCGGAGATGTGACTGGCGATTACCAGCGGGTGGTCGGCTATGGCGCGGCGGTGGTCTTTAAGACCAGGTCCGCACCTTCTATTCCTTCTGCAGAATCCTGAAAGAAATTCCCCCCAGGATCAACGGAATCCAAAAAGTGATGCCGCGATACACGAGCGTGATGATCACAGAATCTTCCCAGGCTACACTCAAGGATGTCAGCGCCAGGGGCAAGAGCGTTTCCACCACGCCAATTCCGTAAGGGGTGGGCGAAACGATCAGAAACAGATAGGCCGAAGCAAACCCGGCAACGATCGTACCCATTGAAAAGGGCACACCAAAAGCCATAAATGTCATTCCCAGAATCAAGGTTTGCAGCAATTTACTGTTCAAGGCAAACAAAAAAGGGACGATGATCCCGCGATGCTTGACACGTAGAATTGAAAGGCCTCCAGCCACTTCCACGCCAAATTCATGCGCGGCTATTTCGTGAAAGTATTCACGGTGTAATATCGGCCATAAAACCTGGTTGATGCGGTGCGCCAGCCAGCCCAGGATCCGCCCCAATTGCTGGCTGGAGTGTGAGCCGATATAGATAAGAATCCCCATTCCCAGGACGATGCCAAGCATGATGAATGAAGCCGTGATTTCACCCGGCTTCAGGTCGTTGCGGCGAATAAAGACCACCCAGCCCATGCCCAGGATCACCATGAAAGCCGAGTATTCCAGAAACAAGGACAGGGCTCCTACCGCGGCTGCCAGACCACGCGGTTGCCCGCGTTTCCCGGCATCATCCACGAAAACGGCTATCCCCCCAAAACCGCCGCTGGGAGCGACAACATTGATGAAGCTGTTGGCTGAAGAAAGCAAGACCAGATGCCGGTACTGTTCGCGTACATCCATCAGCCGGTAGAGCGAGCGATAGCCCGCGGCTTCGTTCAATGTCCAGCATAACAGGAGAATAATGGCTAGTGCCATGAAGCGCAGTTCGCTGTGCCGCAGAGTCATCCAGGTCCGTTCTAATTCTCCCAGGCTGAGGATGCCGATGGCGATGGAAACAAAGAAAAAAAGGACCAGTAGGATTTTTCGCATCGGGCGGATTATACAGGAAAAAACACACCGTCGCTGTGTGGCTTCGATGTTCACCATGCGCCTGAGGAATGATCTTCCTTTGCGCGAGTTCTTTTGGAAACGGTTTATCCCCCCGAAGGTTCTTCAGTCAGCGCCGAGTCGAAATCTGGCAGGAGTTCTTCTGCTTTGTGGATGGCTGGAATGAAGTAACCACCCAATCCAATGAAAACGCCCACGGTACCGCAGATGACCATCAGCAGCCCCATGCCGGCCCCTGGACCGGTGCCGGTCAGACGGCCAAAGAGGCTGGCAATCGCCCCAGGCGAGCGCATGGCCGGTTCAAATACAAAATCGGCGAGCGTACCCGCCAGGATTGGGGAAATGGGGTTGGTAAACCAGGCGATCAGGCGGCGAGCCGAGAAAACCCGTCCCTGCACATCCGGAGCAACCTTGGCTTGCCAAATGGCCTGGTTGGAACCATTGATGAGAGGCGTGACCAGCATGGAAAGGATAGCGGCTGGGATCCAGACAGCTAAATTTTGGCCCAAGCCGAGCAGAATGGTGCCCAGGCTGGTCAGAATCCAGCCGATCAGGACGCCGTGTATGCGCCGTTTGAATCCACCCCAGGCGCTCATGGCAATACCGCCAATGATGCCGCCAGCCGCAAACATCGACTCAACGGTTCCAAAAATGAGGCTGTTCTGCTGGGTGCGCGCCAGGATCATGGGCGCTAATAGCGTAAGAGCCATGCTCGAAAAAAGATTGCTGAAGAAAAACACCATTTGCAGGCCCAGCAGGCTGGGCCGCGAAAATATGTATTGGAAACCGAAGAACGCTTGTTTGAGCCAGCTGCCCTGGTTGGCTTGCGAGCCATCCTGTGTGTGTGCTGGGGTTGGGACGGACACGAAGAGCAGGGCGCCAATGGCGATGAAAAAAGTGGCAAAATCGAAGAACAAAAGACCGGTCAGGCCAACGATTGGCATCAACGCGCCGGCCAGCGCTGGGGCGAGCACACCAGGTCCGGCTTCCATAAGGGAAGTAAGCCCATTGACGCGTCCCAACTGTTTTTTGGGTACCATTGTGCTGATCACTGCCGAGTAGGCCGGCCACTGAAATGTGTTTCCAATGCCATTAATGACTGCTGCTATATACAGATGCCAAAACTGCAGGTTGCCTGTCGCGTATAGCAGGAAGATTCCAAACGTGGCAATCACAGCCGTCAGGTCACTGATCATCATCATCATTTTTCGATTGTAACGGTCGACCATGATGCCAGCCAAAGGAGACATCACCAGAAAGGGGGTGATAAAAAAGACCTGCATCAGCCCCATGGCGGTGGCGCTCTGGGTTTGTTGATACATCCAGATGGTCAGACCAAATTGGCTCATGGCTGAAGCCAGGATCGAAATGATCTGGCCTATCCAGATGACGATGAAAGCAGACATTCCTGAGGGGCGTTGGTTAAATATCATTGTTCTCCCATGCAACCGTTCACGGGGTCAGCGTGTAAACCTGATCCTGGTATTGAGTTCGCGACAAGCTGGCTTTTCGAAGAAGGCGCATCCTCGCGAACATCTCATTGTGCAATTATCTCAGATTATATTCAGAATCTGTCTGACTTCCCCCATAAATTCACGATTTCTGTGGTTGCTGGCTGGCATTGCCACTACCATCGAGATGTAGCTGGTCTTGATAGGCACCAGTTCTGCGGGCTTGGATGTTTTCGCGATCTGGCAGCAGTATTAAACAGGTTAACCACACCTTTGGACATGCCCTGGGCGACCAGGCGTTGAAAAAGGCCATCCGCGCCGTTCGCCCCCA
>CAZHWV010000206.1:0-5916 GCA_964536185.1 uncultured Anaerolinea sp.
CCATCCCGGCTGTGGGTGTATGTCTTTTGAGCAAGCCATCTTGCGCGGCGGGCTGATGGCCATTCTGCTGATCTCCGCAGCGCAGGACGTTCGCAGACGGGAAGTGAGTAATCTGATCACGATCCCGCTCTTTTTTCTGGGTGCCATCGGTATCCTGTTTTCTGCCAACCTGGCGCTGGCCGCGATCGCGCTGTCGTTTGTCGCGGTTGCAATGATGCCCGGAGGGTACGGGGCAGCGGATGCCAAGATTTTAGTCGGCCTGGCAGGCTTGTGGCCCGAGACCATTCCTGCTGCATTGCTGGCCATGCTCGCTTTCGATTTGTACTGGCGCAGGCTGCGTCCTGGCAAGCTCGCGCCACTGGTGGTGGCGATTTTGGTTGGCGTGATGGTGACGATGGTGGGGGAGGCGTGGGCGGGAGGAGGAGGGTGAATATTCGTTGGCCCTGAGCGAGGTCGCCCAGGTATTGGATTTCCGAAGAAAAGCAGAGTTTATGCCCAATTTATAAGGCTGTTTAGCGGGAAAGAATGCCAATGCTTAGTTTGGCTGACATCGGCAGAATAAGGCAATTTCATCACACCTTCGGGGATGCTATAATGATCTCAGTGTGTGTACCCAATATTCAGGAGGGTTATTTGGGTGATCTAATTCAACAAGGTGTAGGTCCGTTTGCGACAACGAATAGGTTTGGTAAAATTATCTCGAAATTGATTTTTTAGGATTTACCAAAATAGGGTTAGCTATGAATGATTATTATGCGATTTTAGAATTAAGCCCAGACGCAACGCAAGAGCAGATCAAAAATCAGTATTTCTTTTTGATTCAGGCCTGGCATCCAGATAAATTCCCTATCGCAGACTATAAACAAAAAGCCGAAGAAAAAACTAAGTTAATTAATGAGGCGTATGGAATTTTAAAAATTCCTGAAAAACGAGAGCAATATGACATTTCACGTCAAGACTCAAGGATGCAAAGTTCTCCAGAGCATGAAACGAACAATTCACAACCAGGCGATAATTTTCCAGATAAAAATCAGGAAAAACCATCACCAAGGGACACAGCTTCATCGCCAAAGCAAACTGATCATCAAGATAAAAACGTCTTGGTTCTAAAATCATCTTTTCAACAAGTGGCGATGCAGTTTGTTTTCATCCCAGCTTGTAGCTTTTGGATGGGTAGCGACACATCCAAAGATAGTTATTCTTATAAAGATGAAATGCCTCGACATAAAGTTATATTGGATCCTTACTTTATTGGAAAATATTGCGTATCAAATCGGCAGTATAAAGTTTTTGTTGAAGCTACCGGCTATTTCCAACCGATATTTTGGGAAGATGGGAAGATTTCTCATGGAAAGGAAGATCATCCTGTGGTGGGAATAACCTGGCAAGATGCAATTAATTTCTGCAAATGGCTAAGTTATATAAATGGAAAGCAAGTGAGATTACCAACTGAAGCGGAGTGGGAAAACGCTGCACGTGGATCTGATGGCAGGCGATTTCCATGGAGCGATAAATTACCAGACCCCACGTTATGCAATTTCAATTGGTCAATTGGGGATACTACTCCTGTAGGTCACTATAGTCCGAAAGGAGATGGGCCATATGGTTGCGCAGATCAAGCTGGAAATGTAAGAGAATTTGTAGCAGATGCTTACGAAGAAAATTATTACCTGGAATCGCCAGCGAACAATCCTCGTGGTCCTGCTATTGGAACCCTGAAAAGTTTGCGAGGCGGTTCTTGGTGTAGCCTCGATACAAATTGCCGATCTGCTCGTCGTGATGTTGTTGGCGAATCCATGTTTGAAATTGATATTGGCTTTCGTTGTGCTATCTTTTCGTAAGAATAATAATTAACAGTATTCTGTTATTTGGTAACCTGGCCCGGACACCATCGCGCTATCGTTTGTCGCCGTTGCGATGATGCCCGGATGGTACGGGGCAGCGGATGCCAAGATTTTAGTCGGTCTGGCAGGCTTGTGACCCGAGACCATTCCTGCTGCGCTGATGGCCATGCTGGTTTTCGATTTGTACTGGCGCATGGCGCGTCCAGGCGGATTGGCGCCGCTGGTGGTAGCGATTTTGGCAGGCGTGGCGCTGACGATGGTGGGGGGGGGCGTGTGCGGGAGGGTAGCATATAGCTCAATTAATTTGCACAGCTCAATACAACGACGTCGGTCAATGCAAGTGTTCAATTAATCGCATTACGGACGCCCAAGAATTGGATTTTCTGGCGAAGGCAAAGTGGGTATCAATTTGTAAAGCTGTTTGGGTGACCCATATTTTGACTTTCCTCATGTGAATTTCCACGAAACAGCTCAAAGTCCCATTCATCCTCACAAATCTCCACAATCCGCGCCGGTCATCATCACAATTCCTCCACAGTTGATTGCTATATTAAATACAACAAACTCAACCACCTTTTCACCAAACTTGGAGGAACTATGAAAAAACCATTTTCAATCATTTTACGGATCTTTGGCGTCCTGCTCCTGCTCGCCATCCTCGGCGGCGGCGCATTCCGCTTCGGCTATTCCCGCGGCATGGCAGACAGCCCAGCTATTGCCAAACAGATGCAGTCCTGGCAGGCCAATAACAACACACTCCCCGCACCATATGCCATGCATGGTTACCCCGGCCCATGGATGCAGGGGGGCTATGCTCCTTATTGGATGCCGCGCGGACACTTCGGCTTCAACCCCTTAGCCGGATTGCTGGGATTAATTTTCTTCGCCTTTCTTTTCTTTGGGACCATGCGCATGCTCTTCTTCCGCCGCATGTTGCACCACCATGGCCCCTGGCAAGGTCACATGCCCCCATGGGCTCAGCAAGCCGCACCGCAAGCGCCTGCCCAACCCGAGACTCCCCAGGAAGATAAAAAATAAACACGGCATTGCCAGAAGGGCGGGTAACTCCCGCCCTTTTTTGCATAAATCCACTAGAGCCTGATACACTTAACCCCATGCAAGAACTCATTCTCGTCGTTGATGACGAACCCAAAGTTTCCCGGCTGGCTCGTGATTATCTGGAGAAACATGGCTTCCGCGTCATTACAGCCGCCGATGGCCTCTCCGCGCTCCAGATGGCGCGCCGCGAACGCCCAGAGCTGATCATCCTGGACTTGATGCTGCCAGGTATGGATGGGCGCGAAGTCTGTCGAACTCTGCGCCGTGAAAGCGACGTTCCTATCATCATGCTTACCGCCCTGTCCGAAGAGAGCGACCAAATTGTCGGGCTGGAAATCGGCGCCGATGATTACATCGTCAAACCGTTTTCACCCCGCGCGCTGGTGGCTCGAGTGCGCGCCATGCTGCGCCGCACCCAGGGACAGATCGCTGCCCCGGCGCGAATCCACGTAGGAGGCGTGGAAGTCGACGAAGCCGCGCACACCGTCAGCCTGGATTCCACTCCCATCCACCTTACACCAAATGAATTCAAGCTGCTTGTCCACCTTGCACGCCGCCCCGGTCAAACCCTGACCCGCGAACAGTTGATGGATGAAATCTACGGTGTCAGCCCGCTTGGGTTCGATCGCAGTATCGACTCGCACATTAAAAACCTACGCCGCAAACTTGAAAAAGCTCGCCTGAACATCATAACCGTCTACGGGGTTGGTTACCGCCTGTTCGAACAGGAGCACCCATGAATCACGCTGGCCGCAGATTTGTTTTTTGGGGGTTTCTCGCCCTTTTTGGAGGGCTGACTATGCTGTTCCTACTTGGCATTGGGCTGGTCTTCTGGTTGGTGACAGGTGATTTTCCACTCAATTTCGGTCGCCCCATGCACTTTAACCCACTGGCATGCCTGATCCCCCTCGTTTTCCTGGTCTTCGCGGGAGCACTTGGCCGGGTAGGTTTTCATCGTTATGCCAGACCCTTTGCCGAACTTATGTCTGCCACTAACTCCATCGCACAGGGCGATCTCAGCGTACGCCTGTCTGAGAACGGCCCCCGCCCCGTACGTGCCATGGCGCAAAGCTTCAACAACATGACCAGCGAATTGGCCCGTGCCGGTCAGCAGCGTCGCAACCTCACCGCCGACATCGCCCACGAACTGCGCAACCCCTTGCACATTATCCAGGGCAATCTCGAAGGTATGCTCGATGGCGTCTACCAACCCAACTCCGAAAACCTGGCCGCCACGCTCGAAGAAACCCGCCTGCTCTCGCGCCTGGTAGCCGATTTACAGACTCTTTCCCTGGCCGAAAGTGGTCAGATGCCTCTTCACCCATCCCGTTTCCTACTTGGCGATATATTGGCCGATGTCACCACCAGTTTTTCTCCCCGCGCCGCCGAACAAAACGTGGATCTCCAGGCCAGTTCTCCACCCGATCACTTCATCACCGCGGATTACGACCGTCTCGATCAGGCGCTCTCCAACCTGGTAGCAAACGCCTTGCGCCACACTCCCGCTGGCGGACGCATCACCCTCCATGCGCTTTCAACACCTGCCCAGGTGCGTATTACTGTGGCGGATACCGGCTCCGGCATCCCGCTGCAAGATCTGCCATTTATCTTTGATCGTTTCTGGAAAGGCGACCGCGCCCGTACCCGCGACGGGGCTGGTTCGGGGCTAGGATTGGCGATCTCCCGCCAACTGCTGCGCGCTCACGGCGGCGATATCCAGGTCACAAGCCTGCCAGGGAAGGGAACCATTTTTACTCTCGAATTACCTTCCGAACAAATCCTTTAGACAGGGGTTTCATCGAGCCGTAAATTGTCCTTTTTCTTTTTATGATATGTTCGAAGGGGTTGCGTTGGTAGCGCAATATGGTCTGGTCTTTGCAGATTAAGTCATTGACTACCACCAGAAAGCCTATTGCCAGTAAGGTTCGTTCCACAAGGCTGTCGTTGGCCGGATCAATAAATCCTGTCCCAAGTTCAAGAAGCAAGTCCTTCTCCGGGTTGACACCCAGCTGAAGTTGGCCTGTGATAGAGCATCAGGTCATCGTGGTGTGCAGGGCTATGCTCTGAGAGTGCTTCGCTCGTTGATTTTCGCAGCTTAATTCCAATGGGTAGTGGCGTTGAACCTGCATGTATGCAGGTCAGTAGCTGCGTTTACCTATGCACATTTACGAAATCCCACTGAAACTGAAATTTCCGATTCAGAGAATCTATAAATCGTGTAGAATTAGCATAGGAGATTTAACCATGGCTGATCAAGAACTCCTTTCTCGAATTACAATTAATCCTGCAATGGCATTTGGTAAACCAACGATTCGCGGTCTGCGTTATTCCGCTGAGTGGCTGCTGGAAACTCTTAGTTCGGGAATGTCCAGCGAGGAAATTCTCACTGATTATGAAGACCTCGAACGCGCTGATATTCAAGCAGTACTTCTTTACGCGGCACGTTTGAGCCAGGTCAAGCGAATGAGTGTGGCGCTTGCATGAATTTTCTTATTGATGCCAATTTACCGCGCCGTTTGGTAAATATTTTCCGTGAGCGCGGACATCATACCGTTCACACGCTCGATCTTCCCAAAGGAAATTCAACCGAAGATACGGTAATCCTGCAATATTCGGACGATAACGACTGTGTTATCGCAACGAAAGATTCTGACTTTACTACTTCATTCTGGCTGAATAACCGTCCTCGCAAGTTACTGTTAATTTCTACAGGAAATATTAGCAACAAAGAACTTGAAATCCTCTTGGTTTCAAATTTTGACCAAATCGTTAATGATCTATCCAATAATCGATTTGTCGAACTAAATCGGGATCATATTGTCGTTCATGCTTAATTCAAGAAATCACAGAGCAAATAAAAAAGCCATTAAGTCTTACAAACTCGCCAGCCTATTGGACACCGCAAAAATCCCCTGTCAACCCCCTGTCAACCCCCTTGACAGCCCTCCCAATCCGTAATAAGATTTTCCCACGCTAAATCTGCGGTGGTCTCAGTCGGCCACCGCATTTATAT
>CAZHWV010000207.1:0-5878 GCA_964536185.1 uncultured Anaerolinea sp.
AGCCTCAATTTTGGAGAAATCCAGGATATCGTTGATCAGGGTCAGCAGCGCTTCAGCGCTGGAACGTACGATTTCAGCGAAACGACGCTGGTCTTCATCCAGGTTTGTATCCAGCAGCAGGCCGGTCATGCCAATCACCCCGTTCATGGGGGTGCGAATTTCATGGCTCATATTCGCCAGGAACTGGCTTTTGGCCACACTAGCCATTTCCGCCTGGGTCGCAAATGTGTTTGCGCGGATGATGGACGCTTCGAGCTGATGATTGGAGTCGATGAGTTGCGCTTCAGCGCGCTTGCGCTCAGTGACATCGTGGATGATGGAGAACAGAACTGTTTCTCCGCCAGAATCAATCTGGGTGGAATAAGTTTCAACATCGCGGATTTCTCCGGAAGCCAGGGTATGTTTGGAAGGAAAAAAACTATTCTCTTTGCGCAGCCCGCGTCCCGGTTCCGCCTCCACCCGACTGGCATCTATTTGATCGAGCTCATGCATGAACATAGATTTAAGCTGCTCGTTGGAATATCCATAAAATTGGCTGGCAGCGCCGTTGGCGCCCACGATCCGCCCTGATTTGGGTTCAACCTGCAGCATAACCGCGCTGTGGTCATTGAACATACGAGAAAACTGTTTTTCACTTTCCTGCACTTTGGTTTGCTGGTCCAGCATCCGCTCGGCAGTGCGCACACGCACCAGGAGCTCAGCCGGCTCGAAGGGCTTGGAGATAAAATCATCTGCTCCCTCCGTCAAGCCCTGGAGCATGTCTTCCTTGCTGCTGCGTGAAGTTACTAAAATAAAATAGACGTACCCCGGGGTAGGTATCGCCCTCAGGGTACGGCAGAGATCGATGCCGGTGATTTTGGGCATGTTCCAATCCGAGATCACGATCTGGAACTCCCTGGAGCGTAGAATTTCTAGCGCCACTTCCCCATTTTCGGCAAGCTCTACTTGGTGATGCTCTTTTTCCAGGATTTCCTGTGCTACGCTCAGGGCAATATCATCATCATCAACAACCAGGATTTTCATTGTGGGTCTCTCGCTTAATAATTGCTTTGAGGCCGGATTGGTATCAGGTTCAATCAATCCTGCCAGGCAGGTTTCGCCTGGCAGAATAGTTTTCCAGGTGGATCGATTTGTAATTATACTGACATCCAGTACAATTGTCTACGGCGGGGCTGTGGCACCTGTTAAGAATCGCCATCCCTGGCCCTCAGAGCATTTTCTTTGTCAAAAGTTTTCATAAACTTTATGCATTCTTCATAATTGAGCGGTATCCTATGTAAAGTGAACTGGTAAGAAAATTAATGCCAGTCACCAACTTCAAGGAGAAAAATAAAATGAAAAAGATTTTAGTTATCGGTTCAGTTGTGTTGGTCGCGCTGTTCATCTTTGGCGCAGGATTCGTTTTTGCTCAATCCAACCTGGTCAGCGCTGCCGGCTTACCGGCAGGCTATGGTCCGGGTGGGATGATGGGCGGGCGCGGCGGTCAAGGCCAGATCCACGAATATGTGGAAGATGCTCTCGCCGCTAAACTCGGCATCCCCAAGGATGCGGTTGAAAGCGCATTTGCAAGCGGCAAGAGCATGTACCAGATCGCACTTGACAATGGTACCCCAGAAGCCAACGTAAGTGCCTTATTGACCGAGGTTCACAAGACCGCTCTGACCAAGGCTGTTGCCGATGGCCTCCTGACCCAGGCCCAGGCAGACAGCATGCTGCAAAACATGACGACCAACGGCTTTAATTATGCCAACTGCCCCATGCAAAACGGTGGCCAGACTGGTCGCGGCGGTCGCGGACAGGGTGGCATGATGGGTGGCTGGAATCAGCAATCCGGACAAACCACCACACCCTAAACAGATAAAGGGCTGGATCAATTGAAAGCGCTGGACAGTCCCAGCGCTTTTCTCAAAATGTAAATAACCTGACACACCTCGGATTTGATCTTCGAGGTGTGTCTATTTTGTGCGCCGCCGAAGCGTGCAAACCAGCCAGAGAGGCATATTCTGGCAGTGGAGAACGAATATTGACTCTTGATTTTCGAAGAATTGCGTGCTATAGTTTAATGAGTATAATACTTACCTTATTTATCCACTACCAAAAATCAAATGGAACTATTAGAAATTTATTTCTCCTCCCAGCCCGAAACCTCAGCAGCCGTGGTTGGCGTTCGCGATTATTTCGAATGGCAGAAACAACACCGCGCTGAAGATTTCATCCCCAGTGCGGATGACGATGTCGATCTGCGTACCTACCTGTTTCACCTGCATACTGATCACGCAGACCGGCGCACGCTTGCAGATCAAGTTTCCGCCTTGCAGCAGTTTTACCACTGGGCGCATACCCAGGGGTACATCACGCACAACCCCTTTGATGAATACAATTTTTTCCACCCCTTCTCTGTCAACGGCCAGATCAAGCCGCGACCAGAAACACCCCCTAAGGACCCGCGTGAACGCGAATTGGAGGTGTTGCGCGCGCTCGCCCAAATCAGCGAACAACTCAACAGTTCTATAGATATCCAGGCCGCGCTCGAGAGCACATTAAGGACCCTGCTCAAAGTAATGAATTTACAGACCGGATGGGTGTCCATGCTGGCAGAATCACACCTCAGCGCGGATCCCGCCGGGGATTTTCCAGCTCACGGTTTCAAATTGGCAGCTGCCTATGGGTTGCCCCCTGGTCTCGAACGCGACGAGTGCCGCTTCCTACGCCAGCCGCCCGCCTGCCACTGTCAGCGCCTGCTGATCAGAGGACGCCTTACCCGCCCGGTCAATATCGTCGAATGTTCACGCTTGCGAGATTCCCTGCGCGCCGCTGGAAATAACCAGGGATTATTCTTTCACGCCAGTGTGCCCCTGATTTCAGAAGGGAAACCGGTCGGTCTGATCAATGCCGCCAGCGCAGAATGGCAGTTCCTGACCCATGCCGATTTGCACTTCCTATCGGCGGTCAGCGCCCTGCTGGTCAAGGCGCTAGATCGCGCGCATTTCTACGAGGTTGCCGAGGCGCGGCGCATGCGACTCGAAAAAGAATTACAGATTGCTCGCGAAGTTCAAACAGGACTCATGCCGCGCAAAATGCCTGCGATTCCCGGATTCGGTCTCGCAGGCGCCTGGCATCCAGCGCACGAGGTGGCCGGGGATCTTTATAATATCTTTCATCTGGAAGGGGATCGCTGGGGGATCGTGATCGGTGATGTTTCAGACAAAGGCACCGCTGCCGCGTTATATATGGCCATGGCGCACAGTCTCATTCTCTCTGGAATGCTGCGCCATAAAAATCCGGCAGCCGTGTTGGTCGAGGTCAACCAGACGATCCTCAGGCAGTCTTCCTCGGGGATGTTTGTCACGGTTTTTCTAGGAGTGCTGGACACAAAAAAACAAACTCTGCGTTATGCCAATGCCGGGCACAATCCACCCCTCCTGCGACGGGCATCCCGCGCTATCGAGCCCTTACCGCCAACTGGCGCCGCGCTTGGCGTATTCGATGAGCTGGATATCAGCGCGGCAACCATAGCGCTCCGGGCTGGTGATGCTCTTGTTTTGTACACTGACGGTGTGACCGAAGCCTGGCACCCACAGCTCAAGAAAGACTACGGAGAAGACCACCTGATGGCGGCCATTTCCAGCGCGCCTGGCGAGGCTGCTGAAATCCTCGCCCACCTTGAAGCGGATCTAGTTGCCTTTACCGAGGGCGCGCCAGAGCAGGACGATGTCACCATTTTGGTACTGACCAGGGACTGAAATCTATCTTTTTTGTGCCCATTAAATTATAATATCAAAAGCAGGTGTTTGGACGCCCCCCTCGTCCAGGCGCCTGCTATTTTTATACAGATGCCATGCCCCGCATAGACCGGACTGAACTTTGTGAAAAAAATCCTGATCTTGAACTATCGCTATCACGGCCTTTGCCCGGTATAATCGCACCAATGCAAAACCACATGCTGCGGCACAGCGGAGGCAGCGTTCACGAGCTTCACGATTCAAAAGGATGACGATTATGTTAAAGTTTGCTTGCAAAGATGTTGGCGTAGAATGCGACTTTGTCGCCACCGGCGCAACTGCCGAAGAAGTAAAAGAGGTGGCTTTTGCCCATGCAAATGAGGCGCATGCCGAAATCCTCAACTCGCTGGACGAGGCCGCCATGGCTCACTTAATCCAGGCAGTGGATGCGAGCATCAGGCCTGTATAGTGTGCCACTTTCACTAACTCACCATGCGGTAAGGCAGGGTTCTGCCCCAGCGCATGGTGAGAGTGGGACCAGCCATAAAGAGATCCCCAGGATTTTCGCGATGGATAAAACAAAACAGGTCTTCGTCCTGGCGTTGGCGCTGATTTTCTCCTTATCGTGCCAATTTTTCTCCCTGCCCGGCGAGCCCGCAGCTGAAAACACGCCCACCACCGGCACAGTAACCCAAACCGCGCCATCTCCCCTGCCCAGTCCCAGTATCCCCCCCCTTCTCCCAGTCCCGGTTCCAGTAACGCAAACCGCCCCGCTCAGCGCTTCTGCGCCTGTCATCCATCCGGGCTGGACCTCGATTACCAATACCAACGACGTCACCCAGCTGGCTTTTGATCGCGACGGCAACCTGTGGAGCGCCACGCATGGCGGCGTGGTCAGGTGGAATCTAAAAGATGATAGCTATCTCAAGTACACCACCGAAAACGGGTTGGCGGATAACGATGTCTGGTCGGCAGCCAGCGCCGCCGACGGTTCGCTGTGGTTCGGCACCTGGAGCGGCGCGGCCCACTTCGACGGGCAAACCTGGACAAGCAGCGCGATCAATCACAGCCTGACCGACCAGTACATCAGCAATATCGCCGCTGCGCCCGACGGCACAATGTGGTTCGCCTCCAACCTGGGCGTCTCGCGCTTCGATGGCCAGCAGTGGACCTCCTTTACCCCTGCCGATGGGTTAACCAGCATGCACCTGTCGTCGGTGGTTGCTGCTGCGGATGGTTCGCTCTGGGTTGGCGCTGGCGTGGGCGGCGGCGGCTGCCCGGCGTAGAACTTCAAGATGTAGTTGGCGGTTTGCTCGGGCACTTCCCACTGGGTCGCGTGGCCCACATCCGCTATCTCGATCCAGGTCGCCTTGGGTAAATATTTTTTGATCGCATCCTGATCGGATGGAGGCGCCATCTCATCCTTGGAACCCCACAGAATTTGCGGTGCCAAAGAAGATAAAGCCCTGCATGTCGAAGCCTGCCCCGGCGCAGCGCCGTAAGCCAGGCCAGACTCTCGAGGTTGATAACAGCCCCAAAATACCGTATACTCTGAATCACGAACACGTCCGAGCGCTGCGCCTGTCGCTGGCGCACACGGTTCTTTCAAGGAGAAACCATACGATGATTGGCGCAATTGCTGGGGACATCATTGGCTCGGTGTATGAATGGAACAATATCAAGACCAAGGATTTTGAATTATTTTCCGAGCAATGTTTCTTCACCGACGATTCGATTTTGACAATCGCCCTGGCCGACTCCATTTTAAGCGGCAAGCCGTACGTGGAAAACCTCAAGACTTTTTTCCACTTGTATCCTGGCGGGGGCTATGGCGGCAGTTTTCAGCGTTGGGCGCAAAGCCCCGACTCTCTGCCGTATAACAGTTGGGGCAACGGAGCCGCCATGCGCATCAGCCCGGTCGGGTATGCTTACAACGACATGGAGACTGTCTTGCGCAAGGCCAAAGAGTTTACCGAGATCACCCACAACCATCCCGAGGGGATCAAGGGCGGCCAGGCAACCGCCGCGGCGATATTCCTGGCGCGAACCGGCGAGTCCAAAACCGCAATCCGGGAGTATATCGAGAACCAGTTCCAGTATGACTTGAGCAAAACCATCGACGAGATTCGCCCAACCTTTAAGTTCGACGAATCGTC
>CAZHWV010000208.1:0-5857 GCA_964536185.1 uncultured Anaerolinea sp.
ATTGCCGCGCCGGATGTGGAGCCAAAGCAGCAGCACTTGCCCGTCATCTGTTTCAACGGAACGCGCGGCCAGGATCGGAACAGTCGCTTCCAGCCCGGCTTCGTCCCGGTAATGCAGCGTGATCGGTTGGCGTTGACTCCATCTGCGGTAACAGCGTTCTACCAGAGCCCGGCCGTTAAATGTCCGCAAACGGGTCAGCGCAGTGATCGAGAACTGGCGCGTCTCGTTCAATCCCAGCGCCCAGCCATCCTGGACGGGTTCAAATATAGGGGTGGGTCCTTCGATAATTGTAATTTTATCTTCCATATCATCATCCATTGTTATCGCAAAATAATACCATAAAAGGGTATACGCAACATAAGAAAGGCGGATCCTGATACCCAGACCGCAAGTTCCAATTTCTGTTTCATACCTGCCTCCAGCATTGCAAGACTACTCCATCAATTGGTCTCTGGCGTTCCTTTCTCGTACTTGAACGAATATTGAGAAGGATTATGGGATCGGGGTACCGGCTTGAGCGATTTTGACTGAAGTTACCAGGATGGTATTACAGCCGTGATCTTGCCAATAGGAGGTGTATTTTCCCGAAGCGTCGAAAACTTCGATCCGGTAAATTTCCCGCCCACTGATGGTGACAAGATTCCAATCACGCACCATGAGAAGCTGCTGGTAAATATCTTCGCTTCGCGGAACGATGTGTAGCAAATTAATTGTCCCTTGTGGTTTTGAGGCATCAGTCCATTGATAATAAAAGGTGTGGTTGTTTACCCGTGTGGTAACCCGGGATGTCGATGAAAAATCACCGGTCGTGATCAAAATATCATGGGTGGCAAAAGGGAGCGGTTCATCGCGCCAATTGGATACGTGCCGTACCACCCCGTGAAAGACCGAAAACGGGATCGCCTCATAAGATATTTTCCAAGACTGGCCACCCTTGTTGTCGCGGACGGAAGTAAAGTCTTCTGAAAAGGTTAGCTCGGCAAAAGGCGGCGTGGCCAGCCCAAAAAAATCGCTGTTCAAAGAATAATATAAAAAGCCGCAAACGGAGACAAATACAAGCATAAGCGCAAGTGCCCATACAGGCGACATTTGCAGGAGAAAAATAAACGGCGAAAAAATGAGATTTTTAACGGAAAACTGGGGGCTTTTCATACCTGGCTTTTCTGCCACCAATCCAGCCCGACCTGATGCTCTTTAGGCTCAAAGCCTATGGATTCATAAATTTTGGCCGCGTGATAATTTTCATCTGCCACCATGACCAGAGTCTCGGTTTTCATCTGCTCCAGGGCGTATTGGCTGGCCTGGTAGACCAGCGCGCCGCAGATGCCCTGGCGGCGATAAGCGGGGTGTGTGCCGACCTGTTGAAAGCGACCCAATTTTCCGGAGGCAAAGACACCCAGCTCGGCGACCAACTGTTCTCCCAGGAAGGCTCCGAACCACAATCCCAACCCGGCGCGGGTCATCTGGCGGTAACGCTGCATTTGATCGCGCTTAAAGACCTGGTAATCCTCCAGGCTGTGCCCGGGCGGGCGGCAGGCGATCTGGTTTTGCGTAGCCTGCTCCCATTCCCAGGTTTCGCTCAGCGGGCGAATGACGACTTCCTGGTTGTATTTGGGCGGGATTTTGACCTGCTGGGTAGCCAGAACCAGCGATTGGTTTAAATTAAAGCCTTCATCCAGGAAGGGCTGGACCTGGCCCAATTCTCCGGTGGTGGTATCCCAGCCAAAAGCGAAATGCTCAGACTTGACCAGGGGTCTGATTTCCCTGGAAAAAATAGCTTTCCAGTTTTCCAGGTCGCCCGGGTCGGGCGGATTGGGGAAGAGCAGGAAATTGCCCCAGTAAAAAGTTGGGTTGGTCGGGGTCAGAATAACCAGGTAGCTGCCGCGGTCAAGGATCTGACCGTCAAATTTGGGAAAGATCAGGTCGGTGCGATAGCCTAAGGATTGAATTTGCATGCTTGTTTGTCTTTCTTTCTTGTCAGGGTGGTGGGCCTGCTGATTGAGGCAACTATACAAACTTAGCCCAGGGCATTATCCACGATAACACGGTTGCGGCCTGCTTCTTTCGCCTGGTACAGGGCCTGGTCAGCGCGAGCCAGGAGTGAATCCAAAGATTCTTGCTCATTCGTTAAACTCGCAATACCCATGCTGACGGTGATGATGACCGGCAAGCCGGTCAGATCAATCGGGATCGCCGCAAGAGACAGGCGGCAACGATCCATGGCTTCAAAGGCCTGGCGACTATCTGTTTCCGGCAGAAGCATGGCAAATTCATCACCGCCGATGCGCGCGAATATTTCCACCTCACGGATATTTTGTTGGCAGATTTGCGTAAAAGCAATCAGCATCTGATCACCGGCTGCATGCCCGTACGCATCGTTGATATGCTTGAAATGATCAATATCGAGCATGACAATTGTCAGCGGATGTTTGAGGCGAATGGCGCGTTTCAGTTCACTGTGCGCTGACTCCAGGAATTGACGGCGGTTGAGTATCCCGGTGAGTTCGTCGGTGGTGGCCTGTTGGCGCAGCTTTTCCTGGAGGTGTTTGCGTTCGGTAATATTGCGGTGAACAAACAGCGCTGACTTAACCGAGCCATCTTCGGCAAATTCCGGCACGCCATGCGAGAGGAAATATTTGTCGCCTGTGGGGGTTGGTTCGGTCACTTCAAAAACAGTCGCCTGCCCGGTCTCGAAAATTTGGCGGATGATTTTTTCTGACTCGTCAGCCCTTTCAGGAGGTTGGCCCAACTCGCGATGCGTCTTGCCGAGCAGCTCCGCGGGTGATAATCCGAATTCCTTTTCGACAATTGGATTAACATAGATATGACGATACTGCCGGTCAAAACGGACAATCACATCGGGAGTATTTTCCACCACCGTTTTGTATTCCTGCTCTCGGCGGCGTAAGCTTTCCTCGGCTCGTTTCCGTTCGGTGATGTCTTTCCAAATGGTGACAACGTCCCAGATTTCACCCGTCGTGCGGAATACAGGAAACATGGTCGATTCAAAAATGATATTTGCTTCGCTCTGAATTTCATATTCCGGCAGTATCTCAGCCAAAGGAAGCGTCACTTCGGGAATGAAGACCAGTTCACCGGCATAGACACGGCGGATGTCGTCGGCAAGCCCCAAAACGTCCATTGTCAGTGAGTCTTGGAATACATTGTATTTGTCCACCACCAGATCGGCGGAGGGAATGCCAAATAATTTCAGAAAAGCCTGGTTGACCATTTTGGCAGTGCCGTTCGGGTCGCAAATCTCGACCGGGTAAGGCATCTGCTCAAGGATTTGGAGCAAACGAGTCTCGCTTTCGCCAAGCGCCTCAGTGATACGTTGACGTTCAGTAATATCGTTGAATATTCTGACCGAAAAGAAATAAGCCACTCCGCCGAGAGTCAAACCAATCAAAATGAGTGAGAATAAAAGGTAAAGTGTGCTGGTTTTCGCTTGCTGATAAATACTGCGCGGCAAATCTACCCGCAAGATGACAGCTGGCTGGTCATTGATATCGTTTAGCAGGGTGAACCCGGCAATCTGTGTCTTGCTCAGGGTAGTAACCCAAATGGGGGCCTGGGCGGATAGAGCGGCGGCGGCTGTGCGAAAATCCGCTGGAAGCGTTGGGTCTTCCAGCCGGCGAATTGTCACATTGAGGTGCGTAGTTTTGGATAGCGTCGCAACCTGTGACGTATCTACATAACGCCCAAAGAACAGTGTTCCGTGGCTGGGGCCATTTCCATGACTATCCAGCATCGGATGGATTGCCACCACCATGATTCCTTCGGCAAACTTGAGCAGCCCGCTTTGCTTGTTGCCTGAACTGATGGCTTGCCCAATGGCCGGGTTGGTTGCAAGCTCTGAGATCAAGCTCTCTGAGATCCTTACCGGGGTCAATTGCGCTGCATCGCAGGCCATGGCAGAGACAATCCGTCCCGATGAATGGATGAAGACGATCACATCGACATCCAGCTGGGCGAGAATGGCGCAGTTCAGGTTATTTTCAATGAAAGCGGGATTGGCATCTTCGACAAAGGCATAGGTTTCATCCCAGGCGGCCCAATCACTATTCTTGCTGGTGAGCGATTCAGTTTGGCTTAATAAGGCATCCAGGGCTCGCTGTACATTTTTGCGCGTGTCCTGCTGCTCCAATTGGGTAAAGCCGTTCAACAGAATCGTCGCAAAAAGGGAATATAAAATTGCAACCAGGCTGGTAACGGCTACGCTGACCAGTACAAAAAGTTTACGATGAGTCATTCTGGGATACCCTAAAATTGAGTACAGAAAGAGCACGAAACCAGTTCGCCAATTGATAATAAAAGTATACAGCAGTTCGCTTTTATATTCCTTATAATATTTCCTTTGTGAAAATTCCCACTGACATTATCTTATGTTATACTACGCCCACTCTGTCTTAACCCCCACTGGGAGTCGTATTTATGTTGCTCGAATATGTAGCTATTGCGATTTTTATCGCCTTGACGACGCTGGTTGGTGTCATTGCGATCACATTGGGCACGATTTTTGGGCCCAATCACCCGGCCGGTAAGAAATCCATGCCTTATGAATCGGGGATGAACCCGATCGGGCCCGGTACGCGCCGTATTCCGGTACGTTTTTACATTATCGCCGTGCTGTTCATCCTGTTTGATATTGAAGTGGTGTTTTTCATCCCCTGGGCGCTGGTTTTTAACGATTTTGTTAAAGCCGGCCAGGGGCTTTTCATGCTGGGCGAAATGTTGGTGTTTATCGCCATCTTATTGGTAGGCTATGCTTATGCCTGGAAGAAAGGAGCGCTGGAATGGGATTAGAACAAAAGCTAGCGAATATGGGCGTGGTGACTGCGCGCCTGGAAGACCTTGTGAATTGGAGCCGGACCAATGCGATGTGGCCGATGTTGTTTGGCCTGGCTTGCTGCGCAATCGAAATGATGTCGGCCCAGGCCGCGAATTATGATATGAGCCGCTTCGGAATGGAACTGATGCGTCCAAGCCCCCGGCAAAGCGATCTGATGATTGTGGCCGGACGTGTTTCGCGGAAAATGGCTCCGGTCCTGCGGCGTTTATATGACCAGATGCCCGATCCAAAGTGGGTCATTGCCATGGGCGATTGCGCTTCGTGCGGCGGTGTCTTCAATAACTATGCCGTTGTCCAGGGGGTCGATGAAGTCGTGCCGGTGGATGTCTATGTGGCCGGCTGCCCGCCGCGCCCCGAGGCCTTGATCCATGGGGTTGTGACCCTGCATGAGAAAGTGCGCCGCGAAAAAATGAAGGATTGGGCGTAATGATGAGCGAAAATCTAGCCACGATCATTGAGCAACTGGCCAAGAGATTTGCTGGTCAGACAATCGAATTTGCTGGGGAAACCAGCCTGGTTTTGCCAGTAGAAAAAATTTCTGAGGCAGCCCGGGTTATCCACGACGAATTCAATTTTGACCTGCTGTCTGCATTGACGGCTGTGGATTATTGGCCTGATCTGCAAGAAGGTTTCCGTTTCCATTTATTTTATCGTTTCACCTCGATTGCCAACTGCCAGTGTTTGAATGTGCGCGTGCCTGTCCCGGAAATTTCGCCTTCGGCCCCCACCCTGGAAAACATTTACCGCAATGCCAATTGGCATGAACGTGAAGTTTATGACATGTTTGGCATTAAATTTGAAGGTCATTCTGACCTGCGCCGGCTGCTGATGCCGCACGACTGGGAAGGTCATCCGCTGCGCAAGGATTATCCACTCGGTTACGAAGAACCACAGTTTTCCTTTAATTTTGATGAAATTGATGTTCGTAAACCACACGCAAAAAACAGGCCCGGAGAGTAGTTATGGCCCAGATCGAAGAAGTTACCCTGGATGGAATGACACATC
>CAZHWV010000209.1:0-5849 GCA_964536185.1 uncultured Anaerolinea sp.
AACGCCGCAAATTGCACCAGCAATTTAGACCGGCTGCTTTCCAGCTCTGCCAGTTCCGCTTCAGTTGCCGCGAGCATGTGATTAATTTCATCCAGGGTTTTCATAAGGATATCTTGCCGAAGCAAATCGTTCGAAGAATTTAATCCTGAAGGTTGTCCAAAGCGCCAAAGACTTCATCGGCGCGGTAGATCTGGTTGCGAGCATTCCCGGTTACTTCGCGCAAAATACCGGCCTGGACAAGCTTCTCGATATACTGTCGGGCGGTCTTGAATGGCATAGCCAGACCGCCTGCCAATTGTTTTGCAGAGAAGATCGGTTTGGCAAATAAGAAATCTACCACTGCACCCATACGCTCCGCGTTTCGATCGGACGCCACCAAAGGTTGGTACCTGACTCGAATCTCTTCCAAACGTTGCATGCGCGCCAGGCTGTCCCGCGCCTGCGCACTGACCCCGCGCAAGAAAAAGCGCAGCCAGGCTTCCCAGTCACCGCGCTGGGAAACCGCCAGAAGATGGTCATAGTATTCCTGGCGGTAGCGTTCGAAGTACACGCTCAGGTTAAGTAATGGCTGGGGCAGAATATTCCACTCTGCAAAGAGCAAGGCCATGAGCAGTCGCCCCACCCGGCCATTCCCGTCCAAAAATGGATGGAGAGCCTCGAATTGATAATGGATCATGGCTGCGCGGGCGAGGACAGGCACATGCGTTCCCTGATGAATGAATTTCTCCAGGTCGCCCAGGGCCTGTAACATATCGTCGACGGGAGGGGGGACGTAAGTGGCAGTCATGATTGTGCTGCCCGCCGGCCCAATCCAGTTTTGTGTGCGTCGAAATTCGCCCGGGGTCAGATTTCCACCACGCACACCTGCCATCAATTTCTCATGGATTTCTCTAATCAGGCGCAGGCTGATGGGCAACGTTTGCAAGCGTTCCAGGCCGTAATCCAGGGCTGTGACATAGTTATGAACTTCGCGCACATCATCTCCCGGCTCAAGGAAAGACAACTGGGTGGTTTCGTACGTGTAGAGTTCGGCGAGGCTAGCGCGCGTGCCTTCGATTCGTGAAGAAAGCACCGCTTCGCGGCGTATAAAAGGTTGAATCAGCAAGCGTGGAAAAGGGAATGCGCCCGCCAGCGTGGACAGACGGCTCAGGTCGCGTTCTGCCTCTGACAATGCGGAAATCAATGGCAGTGACCAGAGCAGGTTGGGAGGCAGTGGCGCTGGAATAAAGGCGTAATAGCCGTTTTGAGTTAAGACAACCTGACCGGTTTCTGGATTGTGAAAGTCATTCGGGTTCATCGGTTTGGTTCCAATGAGGTAAATAAGATTGTTGCATAATAACACTTATAGTAAAAAGTGTAAATAATGAATTGTATCCTGTTTATGCTCATATTTCACCCTGACGGTTGGTTAATTGCCATCTTGAGCTTTATAAGAAGACGGAGAGGTCATCACCCGCGAAACGGTTGACCAGACCTTTGCCGCCAACAGCCAACGGTTCCTGACTGAACAAGGCTAAAAATATGAGATTTTGTACAAGAATGAAGTACTTGTAGAACCCGAAAAGAAACCACCATGCCGATGATTGGCATGGTGGTTTCTTTTGGACTATAAATCTTTGATTGCCTTCATTAAGGCAGGTCGGCGCGCGTACGTGGTGCGCAAATGCTCAATGTACACCTGCCACTCAGCGATTTGATCTTTCTGCTGATAGGCTTGCTTTGCGCGCGCCAGCCAAGTTGCTGCATCAGGGTAGAGTTTGCTCTGGGTTGGGGCGATCAGCCCGGTGGCTTGCTTAAGAGCAGTGTTAATCACCCAATCAGGGCGGTAAGGAATCACAGCGGTGGATACTTTTTCGAGCAAGTTGGAAGACCAGGTGTATTTTTCTGCCAGGCTGATTGCGGCATCCCAATGCTGTTCTTCAAGATGGATATCGGCCAATATTCCAGAGTTTTGCGCTTCGTTGATTTTTTGAAACAGCGCCGGGCGCAGGTTTTCCCAATCGCTTCCAGACAGCCGTTTGATATGGCGATACAGGTTAATGGCTGGCTGAGCATCGTATGCGGCGCGATAAGCTCCAAGCGCCATGTCATTTCGTCCATGTTCTTCTTCCAGCGGACCCAGCCAGTTGGCAAGTTCATAGACGAATTGACCGCCCAACATCAGTCCGCGTTCGGCCAGATTGATGGCAGCTTCGAGCCGACCAGCGGCGCGCAATTTTTGGGCAATGTCCAGAATCGCGCTGGCGCTCGTCAGTTTTTGGCTGGCAGAGATGGCTTCATCCATACGCCCAAGTTGGAGCAGTTTGATTACATAGCGGTGGGTATCCGCTTTTTGCGCCAATTGCAAGAATTCGTCAAGGCGGCCCTGGCGTTCCAAAACATTTAAACGGGCTTGCTGGAGGGCATAAAAAGCCATCCAGACATCTTCGTCATTTTCTTCTTCATCATCATTTTCTTCTGCATCTGCTCGCACATCGCCGTCTGGACTTGCATCCCATCCAAAGCGAAGTGCGCCAAAAACAACATCCAACTCGCTGGATTCAACGTATTCATCCAGTTCATCGTAGGTTGCTTGCAGGGAATCTTGCAATTCTGCGCACTCTTGAGCATCCAGATTTACGCTCAGGATGGCCTCTGCCAACGGCATTCCCAAATCTTGAATAAAACCGGCCACATCCCCGTCGTAATCCATTTCACCGTCGTATTCATCGACAGTTTCTTCAAACAAAACCCGCAGGATGATGAGCGCGCCCTCGGCATCACCCGCAGCAAGAGCCTGCATGGCAGTTTCCAGTGTTTCTTCCAAGTCACCGAGATAAGCCGGGGCGATCTCATCCTCGTCGTAATAATACGAATGTCGGCTCTGCTTGAAAATCTTTTGAACCAGTTTGCGGTAGACCGGCTCGGAAACATCGGTTTTGCGTTTTTCGGTTGCGACAACTTTCACAGCAGTTTTGGTTTGGGCGGCCACTTTCACGGTTGGAATTGCCAGTTCCAATTCATCGTACAGGTCAGGGTCGCGCTTGATGAGACGGGTAATCAGCGCGATGAGCGATTCCTTGTCCAGGCCGGAGAGCAGGTCGGCTACGCTTTTTTGTTCGGAGAATTTTTCGGGCTGGTTGAGATATTTCAGTAAAAGCGCAACGATGTGTTTGCAATCGCCGTCCCCATCGTACGGACAGGTGCAGGAAGTCGAAATGATGCCGTTTTCATCCAATTCCACGCGCAATAAATAGTGATCGCTGCTGCCGGAACACCTGGAGGTAAGCGCAATTCCGCCAGGCGTGGTTTGCCAGGCCGGACTGTAAATCGCCCCGGCCAGATAATATTCGCGCCCACGCGCGTAACTGCGGTCGGTTGTCTGCTCCTGGATAAGTTCTTCGGTCAATTTAATGGTCATAGATTTCCTTCCATGAATTTCGTATTTTACCCGTTCAGAAACTCTCCACACCCTCTTGCTCCAGCTTAACTCCACGTTTGAGCAAGTATTCGATGACAGAATGAACGTCGCGTAGTTCGGGGCGAAAAAGCAATTTCTTTAGGTTTGCGCGGTCCGAAACTGTCAGCGGGCGGGAACGTGCGTAATTGGCTTCAAGGGTGGCAATGTCCATGCAGTAAGGTTGGACACGTTCATCGACAAAACGGCGCAGTTGACTGAGAATGTTGAATCCGCCATAATCGAGATCCGACCAGTGGTAGATGGGGATGGAAGCGGGGATAATGCGTAGGAGGCGGCGGGTGGCAGGGGATGGGTTGCCGTAAGTACAGATGATTGCAAAGGCTGGGCTGCGCGTTCCACTATGCCTGACAAATTCGTGAAACGTCGTCAGGTTTTCAATGCACAGAACGGCCTCGGCGTGAATCTCCACGCTTTGCAGGCTGGCGATTTGGGCAGCGGGGAAGCCAAGGGCGGGGGAAAAGCCGCCAAGACCGAGGATTTCGCCGCTGGAGAGGGTGAACTGCCACTTCCCGGCCAGGTGCAGGTAGTTGGGGTTGGCAACCAAGTTGAGTTCACGCAAAACATCCTCGACGGGCAGACGTTTCCATTCAGGGTTACCGAGACGGGCAAGGCTGACAAGCTGGTTTTTGAGCGCATCCAGGCGTTTGCTGTCGTTGAAAGTACGGACGCTAAAAACGCGATAAGGAGTTTCTGTCTGGAGTGCGGAGACGGCCTCCATAACGGTCAACAGATCTGTGTCCAGATCGGTGTCGGTGAGGCTAAAGGGCGCGGGAGATTTGCCGGTGCGGAGATTGGTCAGGATCTGGCGGAGCGCTCGCGCGCGCCAATCATCGCTGAAACGAAATTTGTCGCCGAGGAGCAGGCTTTCGAGGCGGGAACGTTGGTCGGTTTTGGCTGAACGGTGGATAAGTGCGTAGATACTTGCTGCGTGTTCCGTTTGTAATTTGGCAAATTGAAGCAGATGGCCGGTTTCGCCTGGTATCCAACCCAAACGTAAAAAACCAGCGCGTTCAAGAATGGTGAACTGTTCGTTGGCCAAAATGCGCGGAGTAGGGTCGATTTGGGAGAAATAATAGGGGAGAGCGATTTCCCCCAATATTATTTTTATTGTTCGTGTTGCGTGTTCAGTTGACAATTTCGCAGCCTGAGAAGTGCGACGCTCAAAGATATCGAGCAAAGCATTCAGCACGACCATCACATCAGGCGATGGGCTAAAAGTAATCTCCAGCATCATTTCACCCACTGATTGCACAACATTATTCCTTCTCCAACTCCGCAATCATCTCACTCTTGTCAATCTCAATCACAAATGAGTGATTGTTTTTGCGAACGACAGTGCAGACACTGTCGACATACGGGAGAAGTGAGCCAGATTTGTCGGGCGGGGTGGCGAGCAGTACCTGCAGGCCGGCCTGACGCATGAATTGGAGAGCGCTGGCGGTGCGAGCGGTGTCCATTTTACCGAAGGCTTCGTCGAAAAGCGCCAGGCGGATGGTATCGGATGGGCGCGGTTGGTTCAGGCGGTATGCCTGGGCGAAGGAGGCTGCCATCGCCACATAAAAGGGTGTGGTTGTTTCGCCGCCCGATTTTTTGGCGTTGATCTGGCTCAAGAGCGCACGATCGCCATTTGGATAGTGAATACGAATATCGTACTGCAAATAATTGCGATAATCCTGTAATTCGCGCAATTCGATATTTTCGTCATCGTGGGTGGTCAGGCGCTCAAAGAGCAAATCCCAACCCTGCTGGTGCTTTTGGCGAAAATCCGAGTCGAACAACGACGCACCCATCACCTGCTGGCTATCCATGACCAGATCGTAGACCTGTTTGACCTGCGGCGAGGGCTGGTTGATAAATTCAAAGCGTTCACCGCCAAAACGCAGGTGCGCCAGCGTGCCGTTCAGGTGCGCCAGTTGCTGGCGGGCATCCTCGATTTGTTCGCGCAGGCGATGGATGAAGTTTTCAACCAGTTCCTGCTCGGCCAGGCTGCGCTGGTGGGCGATTTGGGTCTCGTAGTTGGGAAGCTCGGATGTAACGAGTTTCTCGCGCTCATCAATGTAGCGTGTTGCGTTTTCCGTTTCGTCGTAGCCAAAATCATAGTGAAGCGAGAATTCTTGTTTAGATTCGCGCAGGCGGTCGCGCGAACGCTGTTCGGCAGTCTGGTAATCATTTTGCTTTTTGGTCGAATTTTCCAAAATGACTTCGAGCGGCTGGCGTTCGCGACGGCGTTCGTATTCTTTTTGGACATCGGAAGTAGTCTCATCGTCGGCGTTTTCCAAAACCAGGAAATTCTCCGCGTTTTGGAGCGCGTCATCGGCGGATTTCTCCAGGCCGGGAATAGATTCCGCTTCCAGATGTTTGACTTAACTTTCAAGCGTGCCGCGTTTGC
>CAZHWV010000210.1:0-5844 GCA_964536185.1 uncultured Anaerolinea sp.
GTCCTTGTTGACGTTGACCTGCACCACCTGCGCGCGGCCGCGGTAGCGCTGACTAATGCCGTCCAGCACTTCCTTCATGCGTTTGCATTGGCTGCAGGTTTCGGCACCGAATTCGATCAGCGCCGGCTGGCCGGAACTCAACGCGGCTTTGACGCGGGTTGCCGTATTGGTCTGAAACTCAGAATGCAGTGGATTATTTAAGCCAAATAATGCAATTGCTAGGCTGAAAGCAAGTAGTTGAAAGCGTTTCATGGGGGTCAGGTCTCGCATTGTAGCATTTTAGGGTTTTGAGCATAGTCATTCTCAAGGGGCAGCCTGTGATTAGGGGGTCTGCTCTGTTGCTTGCGTGGTGAGTCTTTGGTAGGCCTTAAATAAAAAGGCAACCCGGCTGGCATCATCAGGATTTCCCTTGTATCCATAGGCTGTATCCACTGCAACATCAAGTGTGGCGTGGGCTGCCTGTAGATTGGCAGGCATGGTTTCGCGGTTGTAGAGCCATGCAAGCGTTTTGCCGGGGTGTTCTGCACGGGCATCTAGCACATTTTGCGCCGCATATTCAATTGCGGCTTGTGTACTGTCTGCGGTTGATGGAGGCAGAGTGGGCTTGGAAGCTTTTGGTGGAATTGGCCAAGGAAAATTGTTGTACACGATGGTATTGGAGTAGCTGTAATCACTCTTAAGCCGACCACAGGTGGTGCGCATCCAGGCGTTGTGCATCGTTGAGGTCAATACGCCAAAATGATAAAGCGAAGCATTGGGGATAAAAAACAGCTTATCGCCGCAGACAACCTCTGGCTCCAAATAGCCAATCGGTATGAAGCGACGGTTCTCGGAGGACACTTTGGGAATGGCAAGGTAACGCGACGAGGAGATTCGGATCTCGCCGAACAGATGCGGAGTTGATGCCAATTTTTGTGTTGGCACTTTAGTACTGGCCAAACGCATCGCTTGCACTGCTTGCAGTCTTTTCTGAAGTTCAGGGGATTGGGCTCGCTCGTGTTCTGAGCTGTCAATTAACCACAAGCAGTAGCGGGGCTGTCCGTTAATAAACTCATCTCCCATCAAAAATGGACGCAAAAATTTTGCGGCAATGGCATCATTTGCGCAGATGAAATCATGATCTTTCTGTGCGAGCAACAAATTCCCGCCGTCAGTTGGTTTTCCTCCATTAAGCATTTCCGGTGCATCTGGGCATAATAATCCACGCTTTCTTTCAAGCGTCACATTCGGTGCATCCACCAAGTAAGGATTAATGCGTTTGGCCTTAATCTTGTGCGCGGGGCCGCTAATGTGCTCGTAGTCCCAAATCACCTTTTTAGTCTTCTCCACTAAGGCAAAGCCAATGATGACGCAATGCACGGCGGCAACGCCCTGCCCCTCGTTGCTCCAGCGGAAGGTGCGGTGGGCAAAGTTGATTTTGACGCCTTGCTTGAGCAGCCAATTCCACAGCACACCCACCTGTTCACCCTGGGTGATGCTGTTGGTGGAGACAAATGAGCAGCCAATGGGTAACGGCGTACGCCCGGCTTCTTCTGGACATGCAGCCAACTGCGCTGGTGTCATGCCGTAGAGATAGGCCGCAGCACACGCATACCAAGCAGATACGTAATCCAATATACCTGAGCCGTCAACACCCTCAAACACCCCCGCCATGTCAATTTTTTGCTCTGCACTTTGATATGTTTTCCCCACAAACGGCGGATTCCCCACCACAAAGCTGCACTCGCCGGCTGGCAGCACGCTGTTCCAGTCGGTGCGCAAGGCATTGGCATGTACGATGTTGGCGTGAGCGGTTAGGGGTAGGCGTAAATAAGGCTTGCCATCAGTGGTCTTAACGCGCAGGTTCATTTGGTGGTCGGTCAGCCACAGCGCCACAGTGGCGATTTGTACTGCGCTGGGGTCAATCTCGATGCCGTAGAACTGATCGACGTTGACTTCGGGGAAGCGGAGGGTTTGGCCCTTGATGAGGCCTAAGTGTTCTAGTGCGGCTTCTTCTAGTAAACGGATTTCACGGTAGATAACGACCAAGAAATTGCCGCAGCCGCAGGCCGGGTCAAGAAACTTGAGTAGGCGCAGGCGGGACAAGTAGGCGTTAAGTTTTTTGGCATCGGTGCGGACACTACGCAGTTCTTCTCTCAGGTCATCCAGAAACAGCGGCTCAATCGCTTTAAGAATATTGGCCTCACTGGTGTAGTGCTCGCCAAACTCACGGCGTTTTTTGGGTGCGCCTTTTTTGGCCTCGTCCTCAAAGTGCATGATGGCCTGAAACAGCGCGCCAAAAATGTCAGGGCTAATTTCTGACCAGTCGGTGTCGGCGCAAGCCAGTAGGGCGGCGCGGGCAGCGCTGTCAAAGAAACACGGTTTGATGCGGCCGGAGAACAGATTGCCGTTGACGTAGGGGAAGGGCGATAGGGTGGGGTAGAGCTTGGGCGAGCGATGGTTGCCGTTGGTTTGGGTGTCCAAGGTGTGAAACAGTAAGTCGAGCATCCCGCTCAGGTCCCATCCATCAGCGCGGCTGTTTTGCACTAGGTGAGTGAATAGGTGGGGTGTACCAAACAGGTTGGTGTCGTCGCCAAATAGGCAAAACAGCAGGCGCACCAGCAGGGTTTCCAAGTCTTTGCCGTCGTAGCCGGTGGCTTTGATGGCATCGTGCAGGTCAGCGAGTGCACTGGCGGCGGCAGTGTTAGCGGCTTCTTGCTGGGCAATGGCGGTTTTTTGGTAGCCACACAGAAAGCCCAGGGCCTCGACGTGTTGCCTGAAGTCGGCCAGCGCGAAGCGCAGCGGGGGCGCGTCCTGGTTTTTGCTGTCGCCACGGTCATAAAGGTGCAGATTTTGGAAGTCGCTGATCAACAGGTAGCGTGGTCGGTCGGTATCAGTAAGCAGTGCCGTGTAGCGCAAAGCCTGTGCATGGGCAGAGGCAAGGTCTTTGCCTGCAGACTTCATTTCAACCAGCAGCAGGCCGGGGAAAAATCCGTCTATGCGGTTAATGCCACCGGCCTCGGTACCGTCTGCATCTTGCTTTTTGATGCGCCGCTCAAATTCAACGCTGTACCGGTAGTCCAGCCCGAACACCCAGCACAGCTCGCGTACAAAGGTTTGCGCAAAGCCTGATTCGTAGCCTTTGTCAGCAAAATATTTGGAGAATTCGTCAGCGCGGCTGTGTAGGTCGTCTAAGGAGGCGGTGGTCATTTAAATCTCAGTTTCAAAGGTTTGCGCAAAGCCTGATTCGTAGCCTTTGTCAGCAAAATATTTGGAGAATTCGTCAGCGCGGCTGTGTAGGTCGTCTAAGGAGGCGGTGGTCATTTAAATCTCAGTTTTTAAGGGGTGCACGTGATGGCTATGGCTGATTTAAATCATCAATTGCCGGGCTGAACACCGCCAAGCCCAATATCAAGGAATAAAGAGTGGATCTAATCATGGTGTTTCATTGTGGGATTTGAAGTCTTGCCTGCATGTTATCTTATTCGCCTTGATATATTTAGCTGTTCCTTGCCGGCGTAACCCAACATCCCCCTATCCGGAGCGAAATGAGGGGGTGTATGCTTGCCTGCAGCATCGAACAAAAGCTACCTAACTCGCCCACCTACCCCCCACCAACACCATGAAACCAATCCAAACTTTCCTGATACTTACCCTTTTGGTCTGCGTGCAATACGCAAACGCCCTAGATCTCAGCTTTAAGCAAATTGCGCCCGGTATTTACGCGTATGTTGGTGATACCGGTATGCGCAGTTACGACAATGAAGGCATGAACGCCAACGCGGGTTTCATCGTCACTGATGCCGGTGTGGTGGTGGTGGACAGCGGGTCGAGCTATCAAGTAGCGGAAAAAATCCATACCGCGATCCGCAAGATTACCCCGCAGCCGGTGAAGTACATAGTCAACACCGGTGGGCAGGATCACCGCTGGTTCGGCAACGGTTATTTCAAGGCGCAAGGTGCGGAAATTCTTGCCGCCAGCGCAGCGATCGACGACATGAACGCGCGCGGTGCCATGCAGTTGCAAGGCCTCACGCAGGAATTGAAGGAGAAGGTGGTTGGCACCGAGGTGGTTTTACCGACGCGCACGTTCGAACAGCGGGAAGTGCTGCATCTAGGGGGGCGGGAAATCCAGTTACTATATTTTAAGGGTGGTCATACACCCGGTGACAGCCTGGTCTGGTTGCCGAAGGAACGGGTCGTGTTCTCTGGCGACTTGGTGTTCGTCGATCGTCTGCTCGGCGTGCTGCCGTTCAGCCATGCCGGCCGCACGCTGGAATCCTTCGCCGCCATGGAACAACTCGACCCCATCCGCATCGTGCCCGGCCACGGCGAAGTGTGCGACCTCGACAAAGCGCGGCGCGACACCCGCGATTACCTGCGCTTGTTGGTCGATCACATGGGCCGCGCCGTCGATGAGATGATTGAGCTGCAAGTCGCCATCGACAGTCTCGATCAAAGTGCCTTCGCGCATCTGCAACATTACGCGCTAATCAAGGGCGGCAACGCCAGCAGGGTCTATCTGGAGATGGAAAGCCGGTGATACTGCGCAATTTGCAGACGCGTTTTCATCTCTCTGCTGCCTTCCGACTTTACCGCCGGATCGGCCCGCAAGTTGCGCTTACCTGTATTGCGTAACTAAATTATTTAATTTGCCCAAGTAAGCTGTGCAAAATCTCAAGAGATAATCTGTATGGTTATTTTTGATGCAAAAGGGTAAGTTAGCGATTGGTTTGGCCACGAAAATGCGCTAACCGCCGCCCGAAATTCACTTTTTTCTCCCACAAGGATATGTCATGAAAATCAGATTTTTGATCAGTACTTTGCTTGCTCTGTCATGCGCGCTTACTATTGCGCCTGCTTTCGCGGGTGAAAAAGAAGACGCCACCGCTTTAGTGAACGAAGCAGCGGTAGAGGTGAGCAAGGATAAAGCCGCGGCGATTGCAGTAATCAGCGACAAAACGGGTCGTTTCGTCAAGGGCGAGCTCTATGTATTTGCTTACGACATGAATGGCGTCATGGTGGCGCATCCGATTAATGCAAAACTCATAGGCAAGAATCTGCTGGAAGTGCCGGACGCCGATGGCAAACTGTTCCGCAAGGAAATCATCAGCGCGGTTCGGGCCGATGGCGCCGCCTCGGTTGGCTACAAGTACAAGAATCCGAAAACCGGCAAGGTCGAAGAGAAAATCAGCTTCTGCAAGAAGGCGGCTGATCTCGCGGTTTGTGCCGGCTATTACAAGTAATCGGCGGTTAAACAGTCGCTATCATGATCAACTTGGGTGTCAAAAGAGGGTTGGTGGCCTTGGCAGCCATTGCCATTGTCGGCCTCGTCCTCGCCACTGCGGGCGGACTTTGGCTGGCGCATAGCGCCGCCGATGTGGCGAAAAATATCTACGCAACGCGCACGGCACCTTCTGCCTTGCTTATGCAGGCGGTGGATGCCCTGCACCGGGCGCGGGAAACCATTCTTTTGGCTGTTTCGGAAGAAAACGAGGACGTAGCTCAGTCCCATCTGGACCGCATGGCTGCGCTCGATAAAACGCTTGCTAATGCCCTGCAGGCTTATGCCGCGGCAGTACCCGATCAGAAGGCGGCCATCGCCGGGCTGGACGTGCTGATTACTCAGTACAACAAGGCACGCGATCAGTCGGTGTTGATGATTTCGGTCGGCGACCAGCCGAGTGCGCTGGAAAATATTAAGTCAAATGCCGGCCCCAAGTTCGACAAGGTGCTGGAAGGACTGAGCACCGTCATCGAATCCCAATCGACCCTGGCCCGCGACGACTACGAAGGTGCTAAGGCCATGATTGATAGCCAAAGCAGCATTCAATGGGTGTTGGCCTTCCTGACATTAGCGGGGCT
>CAZHWV010000211.1:0-1548 GCA_964536185.1 uncultured Anaerolinea sp.
GGCCAATGCCATCAAATTCACCCAGGTGGGCGAGGTAGTCCTAAAAGTCAGGCTAGTCGAGCAAGGCGCCTGGGCAGTGGGCGACGGCCCACTGAAAAACAACCAGGTTGCGCTTGAATTCTCAGTGCAAGACACAGGCATAGGAATGACAGAAGATCAAATCTCGCATCTGTTTCAGCCATTCAGCCAGGCCGACAGCTCCATCAGCCGCAAATATGGCGGCACAGGCCTGGGGCTGACCATCAGCCAGAGGCTGGTGAAAATGATGGGCGGCGATATTTGGGCCCAGAGCCAGATCGGAGTTGGTTCTGTATTTACCTGCATCATCGCATTGGAGCAGCAGCCCGAACCCAACCCCACGACTGGCGCGGCACAAGCTGTCCCTGAGCTGGCAGGTTTGCGGGTGCTGGTGGTGGATCAGCATGTTTCCACGCAGGAATTTCTGCGAAGCGCGCTGGAATCCTTTGCTTTCAATGTAATTACAGCCCAGTGCGCTGAAGAAGGTTTATTGCTGCTGGATAAAGCCGGGGATGACCCTTTCAGATTGGTTTTAATGGACTGGAAATTTCCGGGCGGGATGGATGGGGTGGAAGCCGCCCGTTGTATCCGGCGTGATACGCGCCTGGCAGGCACGCCAATTATTCTGCTTGGCAACCAGGTCGAGGTGCGCCAAAAGGCCAGCGCTGAGGGACTGAATGGCAGCCTGGTAAAGCCCATCACCCGGTCGCAGTTGTTTGATGCTGTTATGCAGGTATTTGGGCATCAGGCGCTGACCAAATACCTGCCCACGCATGAAATAATCTCTTCTGAAACCCTGGGGAAAATACGCGGCAAACAAATTCTACTGGTGGAAGATAACGAAATCAACCAGTTGGTGGCAGTCGAGATCCTGCAACAAATGGGGTTGCTGGTTTCGGTGGCCGACGATGGCGAACAAGCTGTTCAGATGGCCGGGCAGGGTAACTATGATGCGATATTGATGGACATCCAGATGCCGGGCATGAATGGCTACCAGGCCACCGCGCAAATTCGCAAAAACCGGCGATCAAATGCCGTTGAGTTACCGATTATAGCGATGACTGCCAATGCCCTGGATGGCGATAACCAGAAAGCCTTGGACTCCGGCCTGGATGATTACATTCCCAAGCCGGTGGATGTGGCTCAGCTTGCCAGCGTGTTGGCGCGCTGGCTGGATCATCCATCCCTTGAGAACGGCGCTGAGCCTGGCAAAGAAAGCCAGCCAACCGATGACCCGCAAGTGGGTATTCCGATCCTGGCATCTCCCCCCGAATTTCGTGCAGGATATCATCCTGATGATCGTGCAGGACAGGATCTGCTGCCAGCAGCGCTCGACTCGCTGGATATGGTCAGCGCGCTGGCCCGCCTGGGTGACAACAAAGTGCTTTATCGTCGTATGTTGTTGATGTTCCACGCTGAGCATGAGCAAGATGTGCCGGCGATCCGGGCAGCCTTGCATAGCAATGACCTGAAACTTGCCAGGCGGCTGGCTCACACGCTCAAAGGGCTGGCTGGCTCTCTTGGCGCAGA
>CAZHWV010000211.1:1558-5812 GCA_964536185.1 uncultured Anaerolinea sp.
AGACGAGCTGCGCGCAGTGGCAAAAGATTTGGAAATGGCGATTGCGGAAGGAAATGAGCCTGCTTACGAGGATCTTCTTTCACAGGTGGAACAAAAGCTGGCGGTGGTCATGACTTCGATTGCCACAATGATTTAACTGAATTAATCCACTTCCACCTGCTCCGTGTCTTGCGGGGGTGCAGTGATGAGTATTGTCCTCTCCCAAGTGGGGGAGAACTGACATCAGCGAAATTATTGGCATTGCTGCATATCGGAAAGCGAGATACAATTGAATTGTGACAAGGTCATTCAAAGACGACGAAACCCGCAAGATTTTCAATCGCCAGTGGTCAAGCAGGTTGCCGAAAGATATGCAAAATACGGCTTATCGCAAGCTGGCAATGCTTCATTCCGCGAATGCGCTGGTGAATCTTCAAGCGCCGCCTGGCAATCGCCTGGAAAAATTGCGCGGTGATCGCACCGGGCAATTTTTCCAGGCGAATAAACGACCGTTGGCGCATTTGTTTTGACTGGCGCGATGAAGATGCGCATAACGTGGAAATCGTGGATTATCATTCGTGAGGTGAGCTATGACAGACAACAAAATTCCTCCGGTTCATCCGGGTGAAGTATTGCTCGAAGAATTTTTGAAACCCTGGAATATCAGCCAGAACAACCTGGCCCAGCACATGGGAATTACGACCACGCGGCTGAACGACATTGTGCGCGGGCGGCGCGGGATTACGGGTGACACCGCTCTCCGGCTGGCGCGCGCCACCAATACGACCCCAGAATTTTGGTTGAACCTGCAAGCCCTTTACGATCTGGAGAGCGCCAAAGACATTTTAGGCGACCGCTTACTGCGAGAAGTGACGCCGCTGGCTGAAGCAGTTGCCAGATAACAAACAAACCGCCTCGCTCATGCAGAGAATAAAACACTCACATCCCCCGCCCTCAGCACCCTCACAATATCATCATCAGACGGCTCCACGCACTGAATGAACGCGGGCTGGATCAACACCGGTTCGATGTCATACACATCCGTACTGTAGCCCAGCTTCACGATGGCATAGGTCTTTGGAATGCGCGCCAGGTAGCGTTTGTATTCTGTGTTTACCATACCCTTCTAGGACTTACCCAGATGTGGCACTTCGTCATGTCAAGATTCTTTGGCACCTTCTTTGGCACCTTTGGTCTGAAAAGGAAACAGATTGGCGCAGAACGAGAAGATGCCCTGGGGGATCTTGGAAACGTCTGTGCAAGCAGGTGCAGGAAGCCTCCGTATTTGCGCCCATCGCGCCACATGCTCTCCCAGATTGCCGCCACCGGACCGCCTTCGCTGATGCCCTTGCTATCCGAGGCCGCTCCACTCGAAACACTGGATACGACCTGGTTGGCCTCCTTAAACAAAATATTCATAACCGGGAATTTCATGCCGTTCAGGCTCTCCCGACACCGTATGACCGCATCATAATGTAGCACGGTAGCCAGCAAACTGAAGAGCGCCGCCAGCGGGAATCGAGCGCACTTCCATCAGGTCAGCGGTGAGCAGGGTGCCGGAGATTTCGATCGAGCGGTTCAATAGGGTGATGACCAGAAAAGAGATGACCATGGTGGGCAAGCGTCTCTTCTTTTCCATGTTCGTAATTCTCTTTTGAATGACTTAGTCCGGTAAGATCATCCGGCGCGTCAGCGGTTCCGAAAAGCGTCGGAACTTAAACTAAAATCGACTACCAGCGCAGAGGAAAAGACAGAGCATAATGATCTCTCGTAGAAGGTGACGAATACGAATTCTTCTTCTTTGTAACCAATACTGAACTATCCTCAGAAAAAGTTGTCATTTCTTACGAAAAACGTGGCAACGCTGAGAATTACATTACACCAAGGAAGCCAAGTACGATATGGCTGTTGGACATCTTTTACGAAAATCATTTTGGGCAAATGAAGCTGTCTTTCAGATGATGATGCTTGCATACAATCTGTTTTTGCTATTCAAGTTTGATTCGCTACACATTTCAGAATAAAGGCAGCAAATCAAGACATTCCGCTTGAAATATGTTTTTCTGGCTGCGAAGATCATCAGAACGGCACGATATGTGGTGATGAAGCTATTGGCAAAATATCCGTATCAAGATGTGTATAAAAACTGCTTATCGCATATAAGATCGTATCGAATATTCTGGTGTTGGTCTCAGCGTGTTTTATGAGGCCTATTTACCATTCCCAATATTCTGACGCGAAGCGGTAAGAATTGCTCGTAAGATTCATGCCAATTGGGTGCCGAAAATGCTATACTTAAAGAGTATTTCCAAATTCCAACACCGGATGATGGTAATTGCAGACGATTTTATTTTGAAATAGTATTCAATTGGATGATTTTTCCAAAATACTTTGCTGGTTAAACGAAAAGAGGATTATTTTATTTTGACGTGGAATTCAGGTAACATTAAGTCAGTTCAGCCACAGACATCATTCCTCAGGGGTGAAAATGTTGGCAAATTTTAATCGACCTGGAATACGAAAATAGAATTATACAGAGGATTATCACTTGAGCAATAGGAACGACATAGAAGAAATCCATCCTGTTCTTTTATTTTTCAAAAATAATGAAACAGAAAATGATTTTCGATTAAGTTTGATAGAAAACGATCGAAAACAAATTCGTATTGTGTTTGTTTCGTTTATTTTTTTATACGCATTATTTGGGTTATTAGATATTCAACTGGCTCCCGAATTTGTCACAACCTTCTTTCAAATCCGATTTTTCATTGTAATTCCGGTTTTACTGGTAACGATTTTTATTACCTTCACAAAATACTTTTTTAATTTCTATCAATACCTATTGTTTTTATCATCGTTGTTGGCTGGGGCAGGGATCGTTGTCATGTTAATCCTTCTTCCTACCAATATAACTTATTATGGTGGATTATTCTTGGTCATTTATTCCATTTTTTTTCTGGTCCCACTGCGTTTTATCTATGCGGTGATTGCCGGTTGGCTCATCTTTATTGCTTTTATGATAGGTTTGTTTTTTTTCGGAACATGTGAGGATATTACTATTCCGCTTGCCATGAGTTTTTTTTACATTAGTTCTATTTTGATTGGTACTATTGGGAGTTATTCGATCGGAAAGTACAGCAAAAAAAATTATATCCAAAATATTCGGATCGCACATGATAAATCCGTTTTGGAAGAACGGGTTTTAGCACAAACGAATGAAATTGTGACTGCCCAAGTGGCCACAATTTTTGGTCTGGCCAAGTTGGTTGAATCTCGGGATAAAGAAACGGGTTTGCACGTGGAACGGGTGGGTAAATATTGCCGTTTGATTGCCCAAGCTTTACCTGAAATATTAATTCAGGAAACCAACATGGACATTGAAGAATTTAGTATCGTGATTGAGGTTGCGAGTGCGCTGCATGATATTGGCAAGGTCGGTATTGAAGATACTATTCTCAATAAATCAGAAGCGTTATCTCACGATGAATTTGAAAAAATTAAACGGCATACGATTATTGGCCATGAAACCTTAATCAATGTTCAAAACCGTTATCCAAATAATAAATTTATTAGTATGGGGATTGAAATTACCCGCTGGCACCATGAACGATTTGACGGCACCGGATATCCGGATGGACTCCGCGAAAAAAATATTCCATTGTCAGCTCGTATTCTTGCGGTAGCAGATGTTTATGATGCCTTAATATCCAGCAGGCCTTATAAACGGGCTTATAACCACCAGAAAGCCTTGAATATCATTAATCAAGACTCGGGTACTCATTTTGATCCGTTGGTGGTAACCGCATTCATGAAACAAGAAGAAAAAATTGAAGGGATTAGTAAACAAATGACATAGGGATTAACGAGGTCGTAATGAAACTCGTTAAAATTTCTTTGGATGTGGGCTTAAACCACAACCGCCATTGTGGAAACAAAGCGGTTGTGGTTTTTTCTAACCCACAGACACGATGGTACCCACATAACTTGTGGAGTTGGATCGACACAGGTTGCCTGGCTTTTTTGGAGTATAGCCCTTCGCTGCGCCTCCTTGGTGGCCTTCTACGTTGATAATATTGCTGTCGATATCGATTGTGATCGATGTGAGTTTATTTTTAGAAAGTAGCTTTTTGAAGACTTTGAAATTGATTTCTCTGAACGTGTGGGTTATTTTGTAGCTGAAGTTTCCTAAAAATCTGGATACCGTTTCAGGTTCCTTCACTAAAATATCAAACTCGTTAACCAGTGGATCTCCTTGCAGGAGTTTGAGCCGTTCTA
>CAZHWV010000212.1:0-5788 GCA_964536185.1 uncultured Anaerolinea sp.
GGTTGATTTTGCAGAGATAGAAATTCTTCAGCATCAAGGAAAATGGGAAGAAGCTGCTAAGGTGTTGATGGCTGCGGCAAAAAACCTGGAAAATGGTGGTGCAGATTTTATTGTCCTTTGCACAAATACCATGCACCTTGTGGCAGATGACATTCAATCCGCAATCAAAATTCCATTTCTTCACATCGCTGATGCAACTGGTCAATTGGTAAAGGATTCGGGCATTCGTAAGATAGGATTGTTGGGTACTCGCTTTACCATGGAAGAAGAATTTTATAAAGGCAGGCTGGCTCAGAAATTCGGATTGGATGTGGTTGTTCCGAATACCAAATCACGCGAAATAATCCATCGAGTGATTTATGAAGAGTTAGTGGTTGGCGAAATTCGGCAACAGTCAAAAGAACAATACGTTGGTATTATTGAGCAGTTAGTCAATCAAGGTGCAGAAGGGGTAATTCTGGGGTGTACTGAAATCGGGCTATTAGTCCACAATCAGGACTGCCGAGTCCAGCTTTTTGATACGACAAGAATTCATGCTGAAGCGGCGGTTGAGTTCGCATTGAAATAGGGTGACAATGAAAAACACTGTATTGCTCACACTGCTGCTCTTTACCCTCCCAGGATGCGCCTTTCCTGTGACATCTTCAGCTAGGCCCACGCCCGCCAGCCTGCCCCAGGTGACGATCATTTCTCCTGGCAGCCCGAAGCCCGAGCCAACCCTTCAGCGTTGCCAGGAAATTTTTCAATCCCGCGAACTAAAACTCCCCTATACCGGCACAGCTCCACGCTACGTGCTCTCAAAAACAGAATTGGACGCGTATCTGAGCCTGATGGGCATCCAGTCCCTGTGTATTCCGTCAGAATTGGGGGCGCCGTTTTTGAACGTGGATTGGGACAGTGCAAAAATCCCGGCCAAAGGTCGCATGATCAGCCTGGGGTTTGAAAACACCTATTCAGGCGCGGGTTGGAGCGAAATCTACCTGCTGTACTCCACCTACGATTTTTCCACAGGCAGCGAGTTCGAGCGTTTTGCCAGGCTGTCAGACTGGGATACTCTGCGCAGCCATGCAAAGACGGGTGAAGTGGAGCTCAATGGCACGCCAGCGTTTACGCACTATTTCAAATCCATGTGGGGCTATGAAAACCAGCCGCAGGTTGTTTACAAAATCTACGTCATTCCTTTCGAGAGCGCGTATCTCGCGGTCGTGCTCGACACTGGCGCCTATGACGATGCGGATGCCGCCATCGGAAAATTTGATAACGGGGAAATTCCCACAGAGCTGGCAGTCAAAATGAAAATCATGGATTCCCTGGCTTACAGCCTGCACTTCAAATCCAACCCGTAGGAATCCAATAGTATCAACATCATTCGCATCCCAAAAAGAACCGTTCTTTTAATTGATGAACAATTGCTTTATACAAAGGAGATCAGCATGCGAACAAACCTCACCCGCCCGCTTTTGATGATTGTCGCTTTAATCTTGGCTGCTTGCGCCTGCAACCTTAGTGGCAGCAACTCTACCCCAGCCACACCGCCGGTCAATGCGGGACTTACCCCAGGAAAAGGCATCAATCCAGTAGCCGGAAAATGCGGCGATGGTACTTGCGACAACTTTGAACAGGCCAATCTCAACCTGTGCCCGCAAGATTGCGCCATCCCCCGTTCCACACTATCCACCCCTACCGTTGCGCAAACTGGCGGACAGTATGCTTTCCATATCAACCTTAAGATCGATTGGTCAGCCACCTGCTCTGATACAGTCTGTGATGCCACCTATATTCCTCATTTGGTGCTTTATTTCCGCGGAAATTTGCAGACCCAGGCGGACCAGTCCGTCAGCGGCATTGGTACCATCAGTTTTATCTCATTGGACCCCTGCCAGACCCTGATGCCCGAGAATTCATCCTGCGAAATTGGCATTCCCACGACTGGCAGTTTCAGCATCAGCGGGAGATCCACCGGTAAAGCCTCCGGCGCAAAAGGCGAGACCCTGTTTATAACACTCCACGAGCAATCGCTGCCCAGGCTACCGCTGACACACACCATCCAATCTGTGCAGGGAAGCATAGATTTGCCCATGGAAAATACCTTTGACTCCTTTCTTTCCAACCTGGTCAGCCAGGCAGGCATTTTCGACCACGAGTTAGAACTGCTGGCTGTAGAGCCGAGCAGTGATTTGTCATCAACAGAAATGGAACAGGCCAGCCATTGGTTCAGCAGCACTTATCAGCTCAAAACGAAAGAAGGTAATCTGCAATATAATTTAAGCGCATCCGGCGGGCTTTTATTCATTCGCCCAGATATGCCCATGCCATAATCCGGACAGCTTGCGCTGATCTGATCAAGGCAGGTGCCAGTCTCTGGCGTGAACCATATTCTACCTATCCGCTAACAGGAGTTTACAGGCTGGATAGGTAACCCATTCAACCCAGATGGGACTGCAACATGGATTCGCCAACCAAACCCGACACCAGCTCACCTGTCGCGATGAACCGGATTACGTCAACATCCGCCATCCGGGTGGCTGATGTGCGCGTCAACAGGCTGCCTGCATCGGAAAGCCTGTTTGCGGATTGTCGTTGGCGGGCAGCCCGTGCAAGAGCTATAATTCGGATGGGTTCAAGCAGTTTATGGCCCAGTTCAACGTGGTGAGACCCAGGTTACACACCAGACCTGATCTGAGGATGCTTCTCCCTGGACTGGCTTAGTGCTTTTACGGATGCGGATATTTCTGAAAAGCGGCAGTTCCATATAAGTGCAGCGATCCCTTTAGGACGCCGGGATGATATGCAAGACCTGTTTGGTAACGGGAAGCCTACCGCAATGGTGGCTACTGAGAATTGTATAAGGAAACAAACAGCAATGGAAGTTTCAGGGATTCACCAGAAGTGGATCGATCTATTTGTGGCATGGGCGAAACCTCGTAAGGATATTCGAGCAGCGATAATAATCGGATCTCAAGCTCAAAAGGATCACAGTCATGCAGACGATTGGTCCGATTTAGATATTGCGATTATTACATCAAAGCCAGGTTTGTATACTAAAGGCAATTCCTGGATGCGAGAGATTGCTCCAATGTGGGCAGGTCTTGTTGATACGAGTGAAGTATGGAGCGGAGTCGCCGCAGCCAGCGGATTCAGCGTTTACGAAGGCGGATTAATCGTAGATTCCGTTATCTTGCCAACTTTTCGAGCTCAACTGGCCATTATGTGTATTCAACTGCTCAATTTGTTTCATGGCGCATGGAGAAAAATCGACAATCCTGTCATCGAATTTTGCAATGAATTAACAGAGTTCTTTCGGCGGGGAACAATTGTGTTATTCGACAAAGATGGCCTGACCCAAAAATTGGATAAAATCGCCGGATCTATTCCACAATATTTTCGACCTCCTCCGTCTGCAGAAATTTTTCAGAATAATGTGGGCAATTTCTGGGTGGATCCACCTCGAACGGTGGCAAACCTGCGACGGGGGAAACTGGTTTGGGCCATGCGCACATTCATCCCGATGACAAGACAGTTGTACCAATTAGCCGAATGGCATGCCCGCGCAAAGCACTGTTGGGATGATGGGCAACATTATCCTCCAAAATCGATAGAAATATGGGCTGCCCCTTCCATCCTGGATACATTACCCCAAATCTATCCACGGTACGATTGTGATGATATGTGGAAAGCATTGTTTGAGTTGATGAATTTATATCGTCGATTGGCCGTGGAAACGGCAGATTTGCTTGGATATGAAATTGATTTATCCACCGCAGAAAATATCTATGCCTGGGCAGAAAAATGTTATCAAGAAAGATAGTCAAGATAACAAGCGCAAAACATATTTCGTTACTGATGAAGTAGAAGTTCACTTGAATAATGTCTTATTTTCTAATTTCATTTTGCAGGTTTTTAATCCCATTTACAGAATCTGCTACAGATTGATCCAAAGTAAAATTTGGATTCCACCCCATTTCAGCTTTTATTTTATCGTTCGAGCAGGGTTTATCAATATTAATTAGTGAAGGTCGCCTAATGCCAGGGTTGAGATGAAGTAAATCGAGAAAGGCAACCAATTCGTCTATAACTCTCAATCCAAATGGAGAAAGTGGAAAAACGTGTGTCTTTTTACCAAGATGCTTGACGATAGAGCTAGTGAATTCGATCATGCTCGCGTTGTGAGCTGAGACGATATAACGTTCACCGCTCTGGCCTTTTGACAAAGCCAGAATAACTGCATTGGCAACATCACGTACATCAACGAATGCGTTTATGTAATCCATCATTGGCAGAATTGGAAATTTACGTATCGCATTGATGGCAGATTCAACACGCTCAGAGCCAGGACCGAGGATCACACTTGGGTTAAGCATAATGACACGCATATCGTCTTTCATATCATGCAAGTCGATTTCACTTAGGCGTTTTGTATAACCGTAAATATCATATTTCTTTTTATATTCGAGATCAGGAAGAAAAGTTTCATTTGTAAGTTTTGGAGGACGAAATTCTATTGACGAGAAGGAGCTAATGAAAATAAAATTACTACAGCCCTCTGCGAGGGCAGCTTTTGCGAGATTTTTAGTGCCGGTGACGTTTGAGTCAAAGGTTTTTTGTCGTTCTGTTGGGCTAAAAGAAACCATCGCTGCATTATGAATTACCGTATCTACCCCTTTGATGCTTTCAAGATAGGTTTCGGGTTTGGTTAATTCTCCGCGTACCCATGTAATACGATCCAATTTTTCAAGATTCAAGAACGTCTTGCGATGAGTTCGAGTTAACACTCGAAGTTCCGCGTATGGGTCATGTTTGTGAATTGCCGCTACGATATATTGGCCAAGGAAGCCATAGCCTCCGGTAATAAAGTATGTAGTCATGTTTTTGTTAAAACGCCTTGTTATCGATAATGTAAACGGCTGGACAGACTGGTGGAGTAAGGCCAATTTAAATTTTGGACTGGCTCGTTGTAGAAAAACAGGCTCCGTAGATGAGTCTATTTTCAATGGGCAGAAACATCAAGCCTGTTCAATTTCGTCAATAGCGTTGCGGATCGCCCTATCCTCCGAAACCTTCCACCTGGCACTCCAACCAGCGGGGAGACCGGGAGCCTGGTGGCTGCCACTGACGGTGCTAAAGGGCGACACTCCTCATCCACCGTAACCAAGACCGGCAAGACCCAGACCCTGTACTTCTTCTCTAAAGAACAGAAGCCCGGTGCGCTGGACGCCGTACCCGCTGGCTATGTAGTGGCTGAGATGGCCAACGGTTAACTGCAGTAATTATGGCTAGCTCCGCAAAATGGAACCAGTTTTGTTTTGAACCCACCCCAAACGGGAACGATGGGATACAAAAGAATTTGAAAACATCGAAAGAAACAGCATTAAATCATTATGTCAGAAATCAACGCTTGTACTCATGGGCAGTCTGAACGGCGAGACGTAGATTATCCCATGGGGTGGTGGGAAGAACGGTGCAATCCGCGCCGAGAATATAACGCTCGGGGGCATTTTGGATCGCGGTAAGCACAGCCTGACGGATCTGATCTGGGGTACCGGTGCTGATTACGCCTTTGCGCTCCAAACCACCCATAAAGGGCCGGTTGAAAAGCTTTGCAACCTGCCGAGAAGTGACCTGCGACCCATCCGCCAAGTCCAGACCCGCACTGACAACCTGCCCAGGCCATTCGGCAAAGCGTGTAATGTCGCTGTAAGTCCCCCAGTAGTCACAGACATGCAGGATGTTGAAAATGCAGTTCTGGTTAATCTCCTTCATCAAAACCAAATCGGATGGGCCAACACAG
>CAZHWV010000213.1:0-5742 GCA_964536185.1 uncultured Anaerolinea sp.
TAGAATATTTTTAAAGAAAATCGGAGCATGGATTGGGGGTCAAATTTTGTTTTTTCTGTATCTTGCGACGGTAGCGCCGAAAAAAAAGTACTACCCACCCATACTCTAGTTTTATAAAACAATATAGCCAAAAGGCGGTATTTTTCACTTTTAAAAGCCGGATAACCGGAGAGTTAACCTAGAAAAGGAGCAGTGTGATGATACTTGTCATTGGGTCTACCAGTAAAGTGGGTAAACATGCCGTTCCACAGCTATTGATGCAAGGCGAAAAAGTCCGCGCGATGACACGGATCCCATCCGGACCAGACGCAGAGAATTTTAGAAAATTGGGCGCAGAAGTGGTGCAAGGTGACCTGCGCGACCCGGCTTCGCTGGCCCGTGCCTGCCAGGGCGTTGAGAAGGTGCTGGCGTTGGCCCATGGTTTTACCCCCGGTCAACCCGATAACAACTTGCACACTGTGGACGAAGTGGGCAATCGCAGCCTGATTGATGCAGCCAAGACCGCGGGAGTGCAGCATTTTATCTTTGCCTCGATTCTCGGCGTGACAGCAGACAGTCCAATGGATTTATTTCGGATCAAGTACGCTACCGAACAATATCTTCAAAAAAGTGGCTTGAGTTACACTATTTTGCGAGCGGCGGCATTTATGGAGTTTTGGGCCGCCATGGTGGGCGAACCCATCATCAAAACCGGTAAAACAACTATCTTTGGTAGAGGGGACAACCCGATTAACTTCGTTAGCGCTGAGGATGTCGCCAGGTTTTCTGTTATGGCGCTTGCAGATCCTCGTATGCGCAACGAGGTCATTGAAATAGGCGGGCCGGAGAATCTGACCTTTAACCAGGTCGCAGGATTATTTGAAAAAATTTCCGGACAGCCAGCAAAGATAAACCATGTGCCCTTGCCCATCATGCGCGTTATGCGACTTGTCATGCGTCCATTTAACCCCATGCTTAGCATCCAGATCACAGGCGGTATTATCATGGATACGGAGAATCAAGCCTGTGATATGAGCGCCACACTCCAAAAATTCCCGGTAAAGCTGAAACATCTTGAGGAAGTTGCACAGCAGATGATGAGTGAGCGAAAATGACCTGATTTAACCTATGCCAATCTCGCAATCTTGTGGTTAAATCAGGTTCATGGACAGTAAAACTCTGCATGTGCTCGAATACCCAAAAATTTTAGAACGCCTGGCAGCCAATTGTGATTTTTCGGCATCAGCGGCGCTGGCGCGTTTACTCGAACCAACCACATCCTATGACACAGCCTTGCTGCGTCAGCAGGAAACAAGCGAAGCCCGCCGGCTGCTATCCATCCAGGATGTGAGCATTGGTGGTGCGCACGATGTGCGCGGGAAAGTTGAGTTGGCACGGCGCGGTGGCGTGCTCGAGGCGGTGGATCTGTTGGATATTAAATATACACTGATCTCCTGCCGCGAACTTAAGCGTACACTGCTTGGCAAAAGCATGGGCGAAGCCTTGCCTCAACTGTCTCAACAGACCAGGCAGCACCAGAACCAACATAAAAAACAACTCCTGCAGGCGCGTGATGGGTCAGTGCCTCGGCCAGATCATCCCTACCCGCGTCTGGCAGAATTGGCGCTTTCATTGCCCGTTCCGCCTGGCGTTGTGGATGCCATCTCGCGCACTATCTCTGATAAGGGCGAAGTTCTAGATTCGGCCTCTCCCAAACTAGGCGCCATACGCGCTGAAATACGAGTGGCGCGCGAGCGTTTGATGAGCCGCTTGCAGCGCTATCTTGGCGATAGCAAAACGGCCCAGATGCTCCAGGATACCATTATTACGCAGCGGGATGGCCGTTATGTCATCCCGCTGCGCACCGAGTACAAAGGCCAGATCAAGTCCATTATCCACGACCAATCGTCCAGCGGAGCGACGTTGTTCATCGAGCCCATTGCGGTTGTCGAGTTGAACAACAAAATGCGCGAAGTGGAGCTGGCTGAACGTGATGAAGTTCGCCGGGTATTGGCGGAAGTGTCAGCGTTAGTGGGCCTGCAGGGTAGCGATATCATCGCTGGTGTGGACGCGTTGGCTGGGATCGATCTGGCTTTTGCTAAGGCCAAGTATGCCGAGGAGATCCATGCCAGCGAACCAATTTTTCATCGGGTCATCAAAGACCAGCGGTCAATCCTGGAAAACAGCGACATCCATCCTCTGTCCTCTGTCCTCCGCCTCTTGAAAGCTCGCCATCCGTTGATCGACCCGGCTTTTGTGGTTGCCAATGATATTGACCTGGCTCCTGGCACGCGCGCTGTTGTTATCACCGGACCGAACACAGGCGGCAAGACCGTATCGCTGAAAACCGTTGGACTGCTGGTTGTCATGGCCCAGAGTGGTTTGCATATTCCGGCCCAAAGCGGCTCGGAGTTATCGATGTTCCATGATGTGTTCGCCGATATCGGTGATGAGCAATCCATCGAACAGTCGCTCAGTACCTTTAGTGGTCATATTACCAACATCATTCGCATCCTAAAAAAGATCGATCCCGTGTCTCCTCAGAGAACCGCGACTGCTTCCGCATCGCTGGTAATTTTGGACGAACTGGGTGCCGGCACCGATCCGCAGGAGGGCGCTGCATTGGCGCGCGCTATTCTCAGTCACTTGTTGGAGCGCGGTGTCAGTACTTTTGTCGCCACGCACTACCCTGAACTGAAGGCTTTTGCGCACAGCGCTGAAGGCGTGGTGAATGCTTCGCTTGAATTTGATGTGGCCACGCTTCGTCCTACCTACAAGTTAACCATCGGTCTGCCGGGACGCTCGAATGCTCTGGCGATCGCCGCTCGGCTTGGGCTTCCGGAGGCCATCATTACTGATGCGCGCAACGAGGTCAATCCAGACGAACTGCGCGCCGACCGGCTGCTCGATGATATTCGCAAAGAACGCAACCGTTCGAGCCGCGAACGCGAAAAAGCCGAAAAAGCGCGCCAGCGCACCGATAATCTGAACAACGAACTGGCCAGCCGCCTCGAAAAGATCGAAGACGAACGCCGCGAGGTGATCGCCAAAGCCAAAGCCGAAGCCGAATTGGAAGTGGAAGTGCTCAAACGCAATATTGGACGGCTGAAAACGGATCTAAAAAAGCTGCGTCAACCGCTGGATGCCCTGGAAAAGCTTGAATTGAAAGTGGAAAAGATTGAGGAAAAGACTCAAGTCCCGGTCGAACGCCAGACTCCGAAGATCGAAGCTAAGCCGGTCAGTGGTGTGTTGAAATTAGGAGAAAAAGTGATTGTCCGCAGCCTGGGCAGCGAGGGAATTGTCACTGCGCTGGGTGAGGGCGAAGCCGAAGTACAGGTTGGCAGCCTGCGTATCCGCGCCAAGCTGGGTGAAATCCAAAGAAAATCGGCGGAAGAGGAAAATAAAAATACCGGGGAAATTGTCTCCGGGCGCACGCGCCGCATCAAGCAAATGGCTGAAAACATGTCTGCAACGCCAACACCCTCCTCGGCAATTTTTGGGATAGCCACTCCCAGCATGGAGCTTGACCTGCGTGGGCAGCGTGCCGAAGACGCGCTCTTAATGCTGGATAACTACCTGGACAAAGCTTATCTGGCTGGGATGCCTTTCGTGCGTATCATCCATGGCAAGGGCACAGGCAAACTCCGTCTGGAAGTGCGCGCTGCGCTAAAAGCACATGGCCAGGTGGCCTCCTTTGAGGAGGGTCACCCCAACGAAGGCGGCGATGGTGTGACGGTCGCAAAAATCGTTAAAGATTAGAAACCGTTTTTAGCAGGGCGTGTTGTTTACCTGAGCCGCAGCTTTTTCTTAAGGATGCAGGGATTGCCACAACCTGGAAAACTGAAAAATCCGGCTGCGGATATAGAACAGGTATGGATCGGAGATTGGGCGTTGTTGTTTTATAAGCTGCATGGACGTTTCTGGAGTGTGACCCTGCGCGATCAAAATGGCAGCGCCCATTGCCACGCTGCGGTGACGTCCCTTGGCGCAGTGTGAGTACACTTTCCCGCCGTTCTGGATGGTTACCAACGCAGTGTGCGCGCCCTGCAGAAGCTTTTGGAGCGGGATCAAGAAGATCGGGCTGTCGATTGACCGTAACCAAAGAAAGCCTAGTGCTTCGGGGTGTATATCCGGGTGGGGACCGCGCGCAAAGCGCATGTTGATCACCAGGCGTATGCCCAGGTCGCGCAGGCGGTTGTAGTCCTGCGTGGTGGGGGTTGTGCCAATAAAAAGGTCATCTGTAATCTGAGAAAAATCCATGTGCCAATCTTATCAAACTATTTAAAAAAGGTGAATTTAATTTGAATTATAAGACATTGGTTGAGTTGTGCGCTGTTTTTCTGCCTGTACATAGGTGAGCAGTTCCTTTTTTGTGTTAAACTTCGATAGCCCCGGTTGGCTTTGTTTGGCAAATCGCAAATTCTCCCGAATCTTTCACGGGACAGGATGGCCCCTATGAAACATGCGCCAATGGGACGAAATCATCGGGAAGGATTGTGGAAAATATGTCTTATAGTGGACTTCTGGACAAATATGGCTCTTTGCTCGACCTGCCGGCGCATACCCAGCCCGTCAGCTTGTTGGAGGGAAATACGCCTTTGATCCCGGCTGAAAACCTGGCCCGCCAACTGGGTGGTGGCTTTGAGCTTTTTGTTAAATTTGAGGGACTTAACCCAACGGGTTCTTTCAAAGATCGCGGCATGACCGCTGCTGTTAGCGAGGCACTTGGGCGAGGCGCCAAAACGGTCATCTGCGCCAGCACAGGTAACACTGCTGCTTCGGCGGCTGCTTATGCGGCGCGAGCAGGACTTAAATCGATTGTTTTAATCCCCCAGGGTAAGGTCGCCGCTGGAAAATTAGCAGGAGCCATTGCCTACGGGGCGCAGGTTATCCAGATCGACGGTTCTTTCGACGATGCGCTGACCATGGTCGTGCAGATCTCCAACAAATATCCCATTTGCCTGGTCAATTCCATCAATCCTTATCGCATTGAAGGTCAGAAAACCGGGGCTTTTGAAATTTGTGATGTCTTGGGCCATGCCCCGGATTGGTTGTGCCTGCCTGTAGGCAACGCAGGGAACATTACTGCTTACTGGGCTGGTTTCAAACAATATGACACGCTGAAATCCACAGGCCTGCCGCAAGTCCTGGGCGTTCAGGCTGCTGGCGCGGCCCCGCTAGTGCTTGGTCATCCAGTTGATAACCCGGAAACTGTTGCCACTGCTATCCGCATCGGTAAGCCTGCGCGGGGTGAACAAGCCCTTGAAGCGGCTGAACAGTCGCGGGGGCGTATCATTGCTGTCAGCGATGATGAAATTCTAGCCATGCAAAAGCTGCTAGCCAGGCTGGAAGGTATTTGGGTCGAACCGGCCTCCGCGGCCGGGTTGGCTGGATTGGCACACGAAATTACCACCGGGGTGTTCCAGCCGCGCGGCCAGCGTATTGTCGCCATCTGTACCGGCCATGGACTGAAGGATCCGGATATCATTATCAAAGATATGGCTAAACCTCAAGTTGTCCCGCCCAAATTGGAAGCGTTGGAAGCGATCCTTGCAGGATAAAAATTGCTTATTGTCCACGATCCGCCGCATCCACTGATCTTTGCAAGGTAAGGATGAAAAATGAAAATTCATGTAAAGGTTCCCGCCACCACGGCAAATCTCGGTCCGGGCTTCGATGCCCTCGGGCTGGCTCTTGATCTATGGAATGAAGCTGATTTCGTCGCCACTGATGACAAGCAAATTACGCTGACCATTTCAGGCG
>CAZHWV010000214.1:0-5713 GCA_964536185.1 uncultured Anaerolinea sp.
CCACGCCGGGCATTTTTTCCGCTTCGCTGAAATCGATGTTCAGGATTTTGGCATGATGCGCCAGCTTCGGCTGGACAATGGCAGCATGCAGGCTTTCGGCGGGCATCTTCAATTCCTGGTCGTCACCGTAATCCGCCAGGCCGCAGACCTTGGCCAAGGCGGTTGGGCGGACGACCGGTTTGCCGTAATATTCACCATCGGCAGGGCTTTTAAATGAAATTTCCTCGATGGTCGCCTCGCCGCGCATCACTTTGGCGGCGGCCATGACCGCATCCACAATTTGTTTGTACCCCGTGCAGCGGCAAACATTGAGATTTTTCTGGAACCAATCGCGAGCTTCCTCGCGGGTCGGATTATTATTGTTGAGCAGTAGCATAGGTGGAAATAATGAAACCTGGCGTACAAAAACCGCATTGCACCGCGCCCAGGTTCATAAACGCGACCTGGATGGGATGCAGATGGGTTGGCGTGCCAATCCCTTCGATGGTCACAACGGTGCTATATTCTGCGACCGTGCCAATTTTTTTCAGGCAAGAGCGAACGAGTTTGTTATTCAAAACCACGGTACAAGAGCCGCAGACCCCGGTGTCACAACCGACTTTGGTACCTGTCAAGCCGATGCGACGCAAAACATCGGAAAGAGAATCTTTCTCCGGATTGCACATGAACATCCGGTTCGCGCCATTGATGTTCAACCACATTTTTCTTAACTTCATGATCTCTCCTTTTGATTTATCATCTGTCAGTGAGAACCACCCGGGTCATGTGGCAAACCGCATCGCAGGAAACCGGGTGGGAAATTCCAAACGTTACGACTTAGTCAGACTTTGGCGAGTTGAGCTTTTCTAAGCACAGCACCTTGATCAAGTTGGACCTTCGAGGGGGCAGAAGCGCCTGAAAAACAGAGAGCTTTCACCCCGCCCACGCCAATCGAATTCGGCGGAATACAGGTGGAAAAGCTGCAAAAACCTACTGCCGGGGATTAAATACTGCTCAAAAAATAGTATCATACCCCGCTGGTTGTTTCAATTGGTTCGTTACAAACGTCACAATAAGTTATGACGCAGAAATGACACCCGGCTAATCAACCTGGTTGCCATCCAGAGTGCGCATGACCCCCAACAAAATGAGCGAAACTAACACCAGCACGACCGATAAAACCACCGCCACCTCGAGATTGCGCTCAAAACCCAGATAAATCGCCAATGGCATGGTCTGAGTGACACCTTCCAGATTACCTGCGAACAAAATTGTTGCGCCAAATTCGCCCAGCGCCCGCGTCCAGGCCAGAATCGCGCCACTGATCAAGGCTCGGCCGGCCAGCGGGAACATCACCAGGCTGAACATTTGCCACTGAGTGGCGCCTTCCACGTGGGCAGCCTCTTCCAACTGTGGGTCAATTGCGGCAAAACCGAGGCGCGCTGAACGCACAAAAAGCGGCGCTGATACAAAGGTCTGGGCGATGACAACCGCCGCGGTTGTAAACGGAAAATGGATCCCGAGCATGGTCAGCCAGCTTCCAAATATTCCCTGACGGCCAAAAGCGATTAGCAGCGCCAAACCCGCCACCGAGGGGGGCAGAACAACTGGCAAGTCGACCAGCAATTCCAACGCTGCCCGACCTCGAAAATCCCAGCGCGCCAGGATATAAGCGAGTGGCGTCCCGATCAGCAGGGAGAGGCTGACACTGATCAGACTGGTGAAGAGACTCAGTTTAAGCGCCGCCAGAGCCATCTCAGAAAGGGCATAGGTAAAAAAGTCCCCACTAACGGCGCGTAAAAACAAAGCCAATAATGGCAAGCCCAGCAAGAGAATCAGCAGCAACCCAGGAATGACAAACAGCCAGTCGGACTGGCTGTTTGTGGTTACCGCACGATGGGTCGATGAACGGTGCAGGCGCATGCGGTTATTTTACTGGCAAAAAGCCCCATTTTTTGAGCGTCGCCTGCCCTTCGGCTGAAAGCACGTAAGTGATAAAAGCCTGGGCCAGTTCAGGATTTTTGGATTGCGTCAACGCAGCTAATGGATATTTGGCGACTACGTTATTTTCGGCCGGGATCTCGATTTTCTGCAATTCAGGGGCAGCCACGGTATCGGACAAATAGACGAGGCCTGCATCCGCTTCACCGAGTTGGACTTTAGCGACCACCTGCTTGACATCGTTTTCGTAGGAAACGACGTTTTGCAGCACCTGCTCCTTGAAACCAGCCCCAAGAGCTGTATTCAATTTATCGAGAACTTGTAAGGCATAATTACCAACTGGCACTTCCTTGGCGGCCAAGACCAGTTTCAACCCCGGTTTGGATAAATCGGTTAACGCTGCCAGCCCGGCGGGGTTCTTGGCGGGCATGATCACCACCAACTGGTTGGTCAGGAAAATCTGGGCACTCTCAGCGGCGACAAATTTGCCGTTCACGAGCGCTTCCATCTCTTTGGCATTCGCCGAGGCAAAAACATCGGCCTCGGCCCCCTGCTCAACTTGGGTGCGCAGGGTCTGCGAACCGCCAAAGTTGAATTTAACACTGACGCCGGGGTGGGCGGCCTCGAAGGCTTTGCCTATTTCGCCGAAGGCATTGGTCAGCGAGGCGGCGGCAAAAACCGTCAGGGTTTGTGGCTCAACAGTGGCAGTTGGCGCAACCGTGGTTACTGCAACTGTTGGGACAGCTGTTGGGGCGGCGCAACCAGCCAAGAGCATTGTGATGGTCAGGAATAAAATCAAAAAGCGTTTCATGGTCTCTCCTTGAAAAGATTTTTGTACTCACTTGATGAGTATTACTCTCTCGGAGAGTATATCAAGAGGCGCAACTTTAAACAAGCTTGCGCACCGAAAGCTGTCTGGGAAACCAGACCTCTTTAAAAATGTCACTCAATGGGGTGTATTTCGCTCAAATAACCCACGCCCCAACCCTGCTTTGGCTGCCAGAACCGGCGTCTCTAAACTTGGAAAGCTAGCTGGCACTCATCCAACCATTCCAAAACCGAGCGTAATTGTTTCAGGCGCAAATCCAGGCTAATCCGATTATAGATTTCTGCTTCTGGCAATTCGGCCCGCACTTTTTCCAGCCGCTGCAGATGGCTTTTCGCCTCCGTTTTTTGGCGGTCAAAGGCTTCTCCTAGTTTTTCGGGCAGGTACAGCTGCAGAAAATAGAGCCGGGTCACAAATTCCATGCGGATGGCCCGGGTGCTGCCGCCGCTGGGGGCCGAAAGCCAGGCCAAAAAACGTTGGCATCCTTGATTGGTCATGCGCAGCAACTGGCGAGAAGGCAATTTTTCCTGGGGGATTTCCTCGACCAAAATATCCCCCTGCTTTTCGAGACGCTTCAAAATGGAGTAAGCCTGACTCTGGCTGAGATGCCAGACCTGACCCAGATCGCTGATAACTTTAGGATGCAGATCATACCCATGACCCGGCGCGCCATAAAGTAGCCCAAGCAGGGCCATTTCAGGGGAGAGCGTGCCAATATGATGTGGTTTAGTGTTCATTTATTCTGCCAATTTGCTCAAATTTACGGATTGAATGAGTGTATCAAGTTGCCTGATTTTGAATAAGAGAGCGGAAAGATCTAAATGAGGATAGGTTTCCCGCTCTGGGCAGTGTTATAACCTGTTAGGGCGCTGAGGGCCTGGCGGAAGGCACTTGTCTGAAGATAATCGAGCAGGGGACTGACCAATTGAGTCTGTTCATTGGGAATGATCAAATCGTAGCGTTCCTCGAACAAAGGGATGAAACCGGTCTGAGCTTCATAAGCTGCGGATTGAAGGCCAATGGCCACATCCGCCTCCCCAGCCTGAACGGTCTCGGCAGCGGCGCGATGGGAGTTGACGAAATTCCCGTAGCCCCGGATCAAGGCGCCGGGGTGGCCGAGCCGGGTCAGTTCCCGGTCGAGCCAAAGGCGCGTCCCGGAGCCTGGATTCCGATTAATCAAGGTGACCTCCTCCCGGGCCAAATCTGAGGGTGTTTTCAGGTTCTTGGGGTTGCCGGGGGCAACGATTAAGCCCTGGGTGCGGTGGGCCAAGGTCACGATTGAGATCCTTCGATCCTGGAACAGGAGAAGGATACAGGCCATATTATCATCATCGCTGGCAGCTGAAACGCGCGTCACCCCAGCCAGATGGCACCCTCTCTGGCGCAGGTTGATGAGGCTATCGAGTGACCCGCCAGGCTGGATCAAAAAACAAACAGACGGGGCGAAATGGCAAGCCAGGTGTTCGAGGGCTGCATCCTGACTGCCAGAGAAAACAATTACGGGCTTCCGGCTTTCAGGCAGGATGATTTCCTGCAAGAAGAGAACGGGGGCTTTGGCCTGATAATATTTCTCATTGCTGCGGGAGATGACCAGTTCAACCAGTTCGACCAGCCCAACCGTTTCGAGAGCTTTAAGATGGTGCCGCACCCAACCCGGAGTTTTTTTAAGCATTAGCCCGAGTTGGGTGAGCGTGGCGGGTTCAACCATGAGTCGACGCAAAATTTCCAGCCGCCTGGCATCAGACAAGATTTTGAGCTGTTGAAAAGCATGGAGGTTTGTAGTTTTATCCATCAGGCTGCCTCGATTAAGGAAAAACTTAATCGAGATTAAGTATAGCATGGGCCAGGTTGATTTAGAGATCGCTGCCCGCGGTCCTCGCAAAATAGGTAGAGCCAATGTTCTTCTTGAAAGCAAAGTAAAGGATTACAATCGATTTCCAGAGACCCTCACTTGCCAACTTGAAATTTTAATTGTTTTTTGCTCAAACAGGATCAAGAAATGCTGAATCAAAAAACCCCCGAAACAATCCAGATTGCCGGCATTATCCTGGCGGCCGGGGCCGCCTCACGGATGGGTCAGCCTAAATTATTGCTGCCCTGGAAGGGCGAGGCGCTGATTTGTCATGCGGCCCGCACCGCGCTGGCCGCCAGGCTCGAACCAGTCATCGTTGTCACCGGCTCTGGGGCCGCCGAAATGTCTGCGGCCCTGCAAGGGCTGGAAGTGAACGTAGTCCATAACCCAGATTGGCAAACCGGCCAAAGTACCTCTGTTCGCGCAGGCCTTCGGGCACTGCCCCAACAAACCCAGGCGGTCATTTTTTTGCTCGGCGACCAGCCTTATATCTCACCCGAATTGCTCGAAGCCTTGGTAAAAACGTATGCCAAAACCCGGTCAGTGATCCTGGCACCGTTTGTTGGAGAAAAACGCACCAATCCCGTTCTCTTTGACCGTTCTATCTTCGAGGCTTTGTGCCTGTTGCAGGGAGATGTGGGCGCGCGCAGCCTCTTTGGGCAGTACCCGCCTACCCAAATGCCATGGTCAGATGAGAGATTGTTATTTGATGTGGATACTCCGGAAGATTACGAGAAATTGAATCAAGCTGCTGCGAAGTAATTTTGAATGCCCAGACAGATCAGAACTTTTTAATGCAAAGTATCGGTATAGCTGCGAATTCTATCCTATCTGACCCTAAATCGCGGGCTACCATGGAGCGGCCAATCATCAAGACCGCGATCAATTTCTAAAGTTAAAATCGAGGTCAGGTCTTTGGTTGAAAACAAAAAGCGCCCATCAATGGACGCCTTTGGGGCACAAAATTTCCCGAAAATCTCACAAAATGTACTTAAAAAGCAGAACTTCTGAAAGAATTTGGTTCTTTCAGAAGTTCTGACCTGCCGGATTTACTTCGATCCGGCCCCGACGGGGTTCGAACCCGCGATTTCCCACCCAATAGTAAAATCCAATAA
>CAZHWV010000215.1:0-5706 GCA_964536185.1 uncultured Anaerolinea sp.
TCGAATAAGAGGCAAACAGACCTGAGAAACTTCATTAAGATTATTAAGAGTTTGGCGTGCAGCGTTCAGCTTTTGCTCCACCCCGGCACGTTCAAACTGGCGGGCACTCAGCGCAGCCTTCGCGCTGGCTTCCTGTACTTTGGCATCATCAGCCTCAGCTCGGATACGTTCAAGTTCGGTTTTAGATTCATCCAAACGCTCAAAGGCAGCGCGTTCTTCATCAGTCAGAAGCTGCTGCTCAGAAGCTGCACGGCTATGCGAAGCACTCAGCGATCGCCGGCGTTCTTCAAGCACAGCCAGCTCGCGGTTGATGACCTCGCTCTGGTTATGCAACCCGGCAGACTGTCGGTGCCACTCGTTCAAACGCGTTCGCAGTTCAACCAGGCGCAAGCGTGTGGAGCTAAAACCGTTTGTCAGGTCACGATAATTTTGGCGTGCTTCGCTGAGTTTCTGCTCCTGCCGGCGCGCATTTACTTGAGCTTCAGCCAGTTCTTTTTGCGAACGCTGCCAGTGAAAACCATACCATTCACGCAAGACCAACTTCAGATCTGCCTGGAGTAAAAGATAATCATGAACACGTTTCGACTGTCGTTCCAACCCGCGCAGGCGTGGTTCCAGTTCTGCCAGTATATCCAAAACCCGTTCCAGGTTGCGTTGGGTATTCTCCAGACGACGAAGTGACTCCTCGCGACGTGAACGGTATAGAACAATACCTGCAGCCTCCTCAAACAAACGACGGCGTTCATCAGCTTTCAACGCCAAGGACGCATCCACCATACCCTGCCCTAGAATAGTGTAGGTGCGTTCAGATAAACCAGACTGCGCGAGTAATTCATTGATATCTTTAAGTCGAACCGTTTGGCCATTTAGCAAGTATTCATTATGACTATCACGATACGCCCGACGGGTCACTGCAACTTCGCTAAAATCAACTGGTAACCATCCAGATACATTGTCAAAAGTAATTGTCACTGAGGCCATACCCGCGCGCGTGCGATGCTCAGAACCAGAAAAGATCATATCTTCTGTCTTTTTGGCCCGTAAAAGATTATTGGACTGCTCACCCAACACCCAGCGCAAAGAATCAGCAAAATTGGATTTACCAGAACCATTCGGACCGACAATAGCAGTAATACCATCGGCAAATTCAAACAAGGTACGTGATGCAAAAGTTTTATAACCATGAAGTTCGAGAGATTTCAGACGTAAAGGCATGTTTGTGAATTTCTTTCCTTGGTGGCCCTGGATGAAATTCAGGGTTGGTTCACAAAAAACTTAAATAAATAAACAAAATGCAGCCAGAAGCGCTAAAACCGGTCACATTTCACGTTTACCACATTAATCTAATTTTCGGACGATTCTGAATCCTGCAAAGCTATGTTTTCGAGCGCATGCTGCGCAGCAACCAGTTGGGCGGTATGCTTGGAAGGTCCATTGCCTTGACCCAGGCATTTTCCATTTACATAGACTTCGATCTCAAAAATCCTGGCATGATCCGGACCCTCCGCTTGAGCAGTGACGTATTTGGGAATGCCCCAGCCCATCGATTGTGTAAACTCCTGTAGGCGCGACTTTGGATCAATGGTCTGCATCTGGGTCAGAATAGTTTCAGCCATAGGCTCCAAAAAAGGTAGGATAAAGTCCCTCGCAACTACGAGCCCTTTGCATTGATACATTGCGCCAATCAAAGCTTCAAACGTGGCACATAACAGGACATCCCGATCGCGGCCTCCAGCTTGTATTTCGCCGCGCCCCAGTCGCATCGCCTGACCCAGCTCAAGTTGGCGGGCAAACTCAGCCAGTGTTTCCGTTCGAACTAGTGCCGAACGCATGCGAGTCAATTCACCTTCGGCCATCTCAGGGTAACAGTTATAAACCCATGACCCAACGACAAAATCTAATACAGCATCCCCCAAAAACTCGAGGCGCTCATTGTCGGCAACAACATCCTGGTGTTCATTTACATAAGAACGATGAGTCAGAGCACGTGACAAAAGGCGCAAATCATCGCCAAAAGACAAATTCAATCGCTCACACAACTGCGCGGGACTTTCAAAGCCCGCCCGCTCGGTAATCGGTATTTGATACAACAAGAAAACCTCCTGGAACTCAGGAAGCGCCAGCCCCTCACTGCTCAGTGAGGCCGCTGGAGGTCACTTAGTTCCGCATTATGTTTGATGCTCCTGATTGTACACGGAATTTGATTATGCGGACTAAAATCTGCCTTTCCATTTTTATAGCTCAATATCCAAATTCAGCTATTTATAATCTAATAACGACAATTATCTAACTGTTGAAGTATTCAACTAAGTTTTTCATTTTAATTACCCGATTTGCTTTCGTTTCAAATCAGTAGAACGGGTAAAATTACGCTTATGCCCGAACTTCCGCCTGCCGCAAATGCTCTTTCAAAGCTTTCAGTGCCTTATCGCCTTTTCCGTCACCAAAAACCCATCAAGTCTCTTGAACAGGCAGCCAGCGAAAGAGGCCAAAAACCTGATCAGGTTGTACGCAGCATCCTGTTCCGCATTTGGGCTGGTAATTTCGTGATGGTCTTAACTGCTGGACCAGCGCAAATCTCCTGGCCCAGGCTGAGAGCATACTTAGGGAAGTCAAGACTTACTCTGGCGACAGAGGACGAAGTACTGAGCATCACTGGGTACCGGGTAGGCGCGGTCACACCCCTGGGACTTCCTCGCCCAATGCGAATTCTGATTGATGAAACCGTATTTATTCCTGCTGAAATTTCCATCGGCACTGGCCAACTCGGTACAGCCATCATTTTGAAATCTGCCGATCTGTGCAATATCCTTAAAGACGTTGAGATCGGAATGTTTGTCGAAAGTCGAAGCCCCAATCTGTAAGCTAAATTGTGTAAGGGTAAAAAAATGAAATTCGTTCAAGCCATCGCTATTGACCAATTATTGGACAATCTGCCCGATTATTATTCAACCTTCGATCGGGATCTTGTTCAACGTGCTTATGATGTCGCTGTTGAAGCACATGCCGAACAAAAACGCCAATCGGGTGAACCTTACATTAATCATTGTGTTGCTGTTGCAGCCATCCTATCGGAGATGAAAATGCCGGCTGAAGTTATTGCAGCTGGTCTACTACACGACACTGTCGAAGACACACATATTACCTTGAAAGATCTGCGCGAACAATTTGGCGATATCATTACCAACCTAGTCGATGGAGTTACTAAGCTCGATAGCCTTCCGCGAGTCTCGCGCAGCGACATCATGGGTGGTGACGATGATATTCTGCTGCCCACGCCAGAGCAAGTATCTAAACGTAAAAAACAAATAGCCATTGAAGCGCTTCGAAAAACATTTTTAGCAATGAATGATGATGTCCGTGTGGTTCTGATCAAACTTGCTGATCGGCTCCACAATATGCGCACCTTGGGTTTCACAAAACCTGAAAAGCAGAAACGAATCGCGCAAGAAACTCTTGACATTCATGCTCCACTCGCTAATCGTCTTGGTATCTGGCAAATCAAATGGGAACTGGAAGACTTGTCTCTCCGTTATGTAAATCCAGAAAAATACAAGGAAATTGCCGAGCAAATCTCAGATCGCCGTAGTGTGCGTGAAGAACAAATCACTGAGATTATAGACCATTTATCGCGAGTTTTAGCCCAATCTGGAATTAAAGCCGAAATTACCGGCCGTCCTAAACACATATACTCCATCTATAAAAAAATGATAAAGAAGGGGAAAACATTTGAGATGGTACGCGACCTTCGGGGCGTTCGCCTGATGGTACCTGACATCCCAGCATGTTATGCATCTTTGGGCATCATCCACAACCACTGGCGCCCCATGCCTGGTGAATTTGATGATTATATTGCCGCTCCAAAAGATAATTTCTACCAATCTTTGCACACCGCTGTAATCTACGATGATGGAAAATCGCTGGAAGTGCAGATCCGCACGCCAGAAATGCACCAGAACTCAGAATTCGGTATCGCTTCTCACTGGCGGTATAAAGAAGGCGGTCCCAAGCACGACGCAAAATATGAACAGCACATTTTATGGTTGCGTTCAATGATGGAGTGGAACCAGGATGTAAACGATGCACAGGAATTTGTAGATTTGATGAAGTCCGATGTCTTCGAAGACCGCGTGTATGTTTTCACTCCAAAAGGAGATATTATCGATCTGCCAGCCGGATCAACACCCATAGATTTCGCTTACCATGTGCATACAGATATTGGACATCGTTGCCGTGGGGCAAAAATTGACGGGAAACTTGTTCCGCTTGATCATGTTTTTAAGACCGGTGAGAGAGTAGAAATACTAACATCAAAACAAGGCGGCCCCAGCCGAGACTGGCTCAACCCCAGCTTGGGACTTGTAAAAACGCAACGCGCACGCTCCAAAATCAAGGCCTGGTTCAAAAAAGAAGACCGTGATCAAAATCTCTCCCAGGGACGCACCATGCTGGAAAAAGAACTTCGGCGCCTGGGTTTGAGTGACATTAACTTAGAGACACTCGCCCGGCAAATCGATTACAAAAACACCGACGAAATGTTTGTAGATCTGGGTTGTGGCGACTTGTCAATGAGCCGTATCATTAACCTGATCTCTGAACAGGAAATGCCACTCGAAGACGAAATAACCGCTTCCGCGCCAAAAGCAAGCAGCACAACCACGGATTCCGTTGCGGTGGTTGGCCTGCGCGGTTTACTGACGACGACAGCCAAATGCTGTAATCCGATGCCTGGCGATCCGATCATCGGTTATATTACTCGTGGGCGCGGAGCCACAATCCATCGCATGGACTGTCCCAATATTCTGAGCTCCACCGAGCGCGAGCGTCTGGTGAAAGTCTCTTGGGGAAATCACACTCGCACATACCCAGTCTCTATCCGGATAACTGCCTTTGACCGCCAGGGTCTGATGGGTGATGTTTCAAATCTTTTGACCACAGAGGGTGTAAATATCGTAAACGTCAACGTTCAAGTCAACCATGATAATATGCAAGCCGATACCGCAAATATTCGTTTGATAGTTGAAGTACGCGATATTGCCCAGCTAAGCCGCCTGCTGGCGCGCATAGAAAATTTAGATAATGTTGTTGATGCACAGCGTATGCGAGGTGGGTAAAACACCGTTGGAACTCAAAATTGGGCAAAAAACCTGATTTCATTGGTACCAAAAAATGCTTTACTAATTATTCCCTCTGGTGTAAAATCTTGCCCGCCCGGCTCAGAAGCCGAAATGCGAAGTCTGGAGAAGTAAAATGGACAAGAAACTATATTGGTTTTCAATAGCACTAGCTATACTTGGGGTTTCCGTTTCCATATATATGACAATTTATAAATTGACTGATAATAACGCCATGTGCCTAGGCAGTGGCGACTGTTCTACCGTCAACGCCAGCCCATATTCAGAAGTATATGGTGTGCCAGTTGCCTTTGTTGGTATTCTTGGATACAGCGCAATATTAGGATTGCTCCTGCTAAAAAATCGCGCAGGTAGTTTTTTTGAGCAAAACAGTACTCTGGGTGTTTTTGGCCTCAGCGTGACAGGGTTTGCATTTACTTTATATCTTATTTATCTGGAAATCTACATAATCAAAGCCATATGCCCCTTCTGTATCACATCACAGATAACAATGACCATTTTATTTGCCGTCACAATAATCCGTCTGATACGTCAACCGGTAAACTAGGAGGATAAAATGCCCCGCATTCGC
>CAZHWV010000216.1:0-5651 GCA_964536185.1 uncultured Anaerolinea sp.
GAAAGAATGGTTGCAATTGTGGCAGCCAGCAACAGTCCTAACACTGGACGGTCAAACTGCTGGCGTTTGTTCCACAATAATCCTAACGAAAACAGCAGAATGAGGCTGATAAGATACTCGCTGTTTTTCTTGAAAGGGGTCAAGCCCTGTCCTTCAAGGTAGCAGACTGGGAACTGCCGTGTAAAAATTAACATGAGCAGCAGTATGGTGATGGCTGCATAAACAGCAACCAGAATGTATTCCAAATTCTGGCGGGTTTTTTCTCGCGAATTAATAGGGGTCGAAGCGGGTGGGTGGGGCGTAGCTGATAAGAATAAAAGAGCGAACAACATGGACAGGCTTTGCAGGTAACGAGCCGCTATCCACAATTGAGTGGGCAGGTTTGAGTCATAGCCTACAAAAATATTCATACCCTTGTAGGCCAACATATGGATCAGGTCCAGAATACTTGCTGCAGCCAAAGCAACCCCAAGCCCCAAAAGATAATGATTGTTCAGCCAACGTCGCGCATTCCACACCAGCATTAACATACTGAAACCGATGACGATGCTCGATAATTCGACCAGCGCATGAAACAATAAATAACTGATCAGGCTGGTCAAATACAATCCCAGCACAGCCAATCCGGCGCTGAAAATGATCAGGACTGTCCGGGGCAGGTGCGGTTTGGGTGATGGAGGCCCAGGCTCATGAAATGTAGGTGGCAAAAGTTCCCCGAAATCAGCTTGCCAGGCTTCAGAATTTCGCGTTTGCGCCGAGCCTCGAAGACTTTCAGCGGGATCAGGGTGTGATTCGTTCTCTTTTGTCATTCGAGGCCTCCTGGTGGCTCCAGATTCACACCATTGAGGCTGGAAAAACGCGGTGGTTTTCCAGCCTCAATCAGCAGTCTGTTGATCTCGCTTTTTAACTGCAATATCCGATCCTCGCGGCCTTGGGTTATATTTTGCCAGCGACGAAGTTCTTTAAGTTGTTCAGTTAGCTGCTCTTCCGACCGTTTGCGTTCGGTAATGTCAATGCAGATCCCGGACATACGCTGAGGTATTCCATGTTCATCATAAGTAGTATTACCCAGGGCATTTATCCAGCGCAATTCGCCCGATGGCAGAACAATTCTATAATCGTTTTCGAGCAGAGTGTGTTCGCGAATGGAATCGTTAATTCGATCATTGGCGATTTGTAAATCTTCAAAATAGATTACGCTGCGCCAAACATCGAAAGTGGGGGGCGTGGCTGGATCCAGTCCAAACAGGATGAGCAATTCTGACGACCATTCAAGCTGGCCGGTGGGCATGTCCCAGTCCCAAACCCCTGCTTTTGAAGATCTTTGCGCTAATGACAGGCGCTCATTGGCTTGGATGAGCGCTTCTTCTGCCAACTTGCGTTCAGTGATGTCCTGAACCGTACCGTTACTCCGGACAGGTTTGCCAGCCTTGTCAAACTCCATTCTGCCGATGGCGGATATGGTGTGAATCGAACCATCTTTACGGACAATGCGATATTCAAGCGCCGGTGAACTCCCATCCGACAAATTGCTATTCATACTGTTTGTGAAGAGCTCAATATCATCGGGATAAATCACCTTCAGCAGGGATTCCGGCTTTCCATCATGTGTGTCGGGATTAATGTCGAATACTTGATACATCTCTTTTGACCAGCTGACTGTATTTGACAGCATATCCCATTGCCAGCTCCCAATGTGCGCGATTTGTTGAGCCTCTACCAGGTTTTCTTCGCTTTTACGCAGTATTTCTTCGGCTTGCTTGCGTTCGGTGACATCCATCGCCATGCTGATCACCAGGCGCCGTCCATCTGGCAATTGGCCAATCGGAGACGAGCTGAAATCCCAAGTACGGGTTTCTCCGCTGCGGGTCATGATCGGATATTCGCCCTCCGCTTTTGGGTCATTCATTGCATACAATTGGTCAATATCGGCCCGCACCAGATTCATCCGTGTCCCATACGCTTTTTGAGTCCAATCCGCGATGGTTGGAATGTCGCCGGGCTGATAACCGGTCAATTCAACCCAGGGCGCATTGATAGTCATCACTTCGCCGTCTTCGGCGTGGATCATGATCGGGAACGGCGCACCCAGTATTGCCCGCCGAAAACGTTCTTCACTATTAATCAATGCCGCTTCCGCCTGTTTGCGCGCGGTGATATCCTGGATCAGGGCCACAAAATAGTCCACTGACCGGTCAGGATGGCGCACGCAATGTACAACCAGGTTGGTATCGATGCTGTGGCCGTCCTTGTGAATAAAGCGTTTCTCCAGGCTGTAGCCATCGATCTCGCCGGCCATGACCCGCTTGAATTGGGCCAGGTCGGTGGGCAAATCATCGGGGTGAGTAAGTTCTGTCCAGGTCGTCTGCATCAATTCGGCTTTTGTATAGCCGAGCATGTCACACAGCGTGGGATTGACATCGATCCACCCGGCACTGGCTGATGTGATAGCGCGCCCGGCCAGGGGTAGGTTAAAATAGCTGTGAAAGCGCTCTTCACTCTGGCGTAAGACTTCTTCGGCTTGCTTGCGCTCGGTGATGTCTTGAGCGACACCGGTCAGGAACGCGGGTTTGCTATCCTGACCGAAAATCGTGGCGCCTGTCTTGGCCCAAATATTCCGTATCGAAGCATCTGGCAAGATGATGCGATATTCGATCGGCCCCGCCGCAATATTCGCGGCGTTGGCAGGAAGAACGATGTGTAAATCGTCCGGGTGAATGACCCTTGTGATCACATCTCCGAGCCGCCCTTTGTAGGTGTTTTTATCAATTCCAAAGATGCGAAACATCTCATCAGACCAGGTGATTTCTCCTTTTGCTACATCCCATTTCCAACTTCCAATGTGGGCAGTCGCCTGCGCTTCATTTAGCTCAATTTCTGATATATGCAGCGATTCCTCCAACTGTTTGTGTTTCTGCACCTCCAGATCCAAAGACCTGGTGCGCGCATCCACCTGTTTCCTGAGCGAAAACGACCAGAGCAGCAGGACAGCGCCAATCAGTAGAAATGCCAGAACAATCCCACCCAAATATTTCAATAATATTTCGTTCGTTACTCCAACCGGTTCCAGCGCTCCGAACCATTTTTTATAAATTTCGTCATACTGACCAGTGGCTTTGACAATGCTCATGCCCTGGTTCAAACGTTCCAGGACCGCCTGATTTCCATCTTTGACAGCAAAACTAAAAGGACGCTTATAGGCTTCCACCACCACCGGCGAAGGTCCAAGATTGGTAAGGTTCAAATCCCGGACAAGCGCCAACCCGACCAGCTTGGGCATGAGCGCCGTATCACCTGTTCCAGAGGCCAAAAGCCGCAGCGCTTCTGGTAAGCTGTCAACCAGGATCAATTGCTCTGCCTGGATGGATGCCAGCGACGTTAGGTAGTCATGGGCCAGATCACTCTGCATAACAATGATCTTTTTCCCTTGCAGATTATCCATGGATGAAATCGGGCTGGCGTCTTTGCGCGTCAAAAAGGCATCGTAGGCAATCGTATACGGGGGAGAGAAATCATACAATTTGTCCCGCTCTGCGGAAAATGCCATCATTGGCAGAAAATCAATTGTGCCGTTATCAAGCGCATGACGCGCATTATCCCAGGTGTCCACCTTGATCTCGAGCTTAACTCCCATCACCTGCGCCACAGCCTGCATCAATGCCACACTGAACCCATCTGGCTGGCCTTCTGCGTTCACGAAAGTGTAGGGGGCATAATTATCGATGATGATGGTCTTCAAGATCGGCTCAGTGGCAAATGAACCAATCCCTGCCGTGACGGCCGGTTGCAGCGCATAAACATGTGATAGTGTGGGGAAAATGAGCAGGCTGGCAATAATCAGCAAGAGCAGGCAGATACCAGTTCTTGTGGTGTGGATAAGTTTTGAACCAGAGCCCCCGGGTTTTGTGTGCAGATGTTTTGGAAGGGTGCAGTTGCAATTTTTCACAGCATGCTCCACGAATAATCCAATCCGGATGCTATTATCGGTTTCAACCAATTTCCAGCATGTACCCCCCCCCTACATTTTATAACACCGGCGATTAGCTCCCGATTGCACACAGTAAATAGCGAATCAAGCGCTTTTTATATTTTCAAGTGGATTCCCGCGCCGATATCTTACGCCATTATTATTAAGCATATCACTTTTCAGCCGGGATGATATAACCAATTTGCCTCTGGAGACATTGCGCATATCTCATCGGCGCGAGAGGTTACAACACTCAGCCGAGCCGACCTTAGCGATGGGGGCAATGTTTGCGTCCCGACCTTTACGCAATTCTTGCCACTGATTTTGCCCTGATACATAGCCTGGTCTGCGCGATTGATTCAGCCAGCAGAGTCTATATCGTTGTTGAATTCGGCGATACCAAAGGTCATCGTGATATTGGTTTCATTTTCGCCAATCTGGATGCGCATGGCAGCAACCTTCTGGCGCATACGCTCGGCAACAAGCTGGGTACCATCGCTGAGCGTGCCGGGCAGTAAAACCAGAAACTCTTCGCCGCCCCAGCGACCAACCTAGTAATGGTCGCGCATGCAGTTTTGTAAGGCCTCAGCCACTCGGATCAGGGTCAAATCGCCCGCATTGTGCTCGAAGGTGTCTTCACGCCCAGCCAGAAAAACAGGAAGATGTAAAGGAAATGCCCGGCTAACCCAAACAGAGCGGTGAAATGGATCAACCTCCGCCAGGTTGAAATCACCCTATGAGAGCCGACTGTTGTTTCTAGGGTCAGGAAATTTTTCATAAGCAATTGCATTTTGTATTCAGGTTTCATTGATTTTCCAGGCAAAAATATCCAGGCGATTCATTCTACTGCGCTTTCGATGCCCTGTAAGAAAAGATCCACAACTTGCGGATCAAAATACTTGCCGCTCTGTTCCTGGATATACTGGCGTGTTTTTTGTTCTGTCCACTTTTTACGGTAGGGGCGATCACTGGTCAGCGCATCCCAGACATCGACAAGCGCAAAGATGCGTGCTGATAAAGGAATTTGTTCCCCCTTCAAACCCTGAGGATAGCCTGTGCCATCCCATTTCTCATGGTGACAAAAAGGGATGTCGCTGGCCTCATTTAAGGCCATTGCCGGTCTCGGTTACGCAGGCTGGCAAGATGGCCGGGACACTGGTAACCCAGGCTGGACACCGCCCGCGCTGCCCGCCAAGATGGCCGCCACACAAACAGCCACGCCCGGATGGTGGGGAAACCTGCCCACTAAGCCTTCTCGCTATCAAAGCACCCCAACCCAGACAGGAACCCCCACGCCATGAGCAAGCTCCCCATCGTATTCTCGGAACCAGACAGCCCGGAAGCCCAGGCTATGCTGAAACAGGCCTTCGAACAGCGCCAACAACCCTTCCCACAAGTCGGGCTGCTCTTCAAAGTTTGTCAGCAGCCAGACGGCTCCGAGCAGCTGGTCAACTGGCAAATTACCGACGCGGAGCAGATCCAGGCCATCGCGCTGGGACTGAGTCTCGCCGAGCAGAGCAAGGTAGACAACACATTTCCCACCAGGAGAACAACTACATGAAAAAGATATTCCTCATTGTCATCGCGGTCGTCATCTTTTTGCTGGCCGTCAGCCTGCTGCGCCCGGCTCCCTCGGCCAACGTGGTCGTCGCCGCGGCAGACATGAAGGTCGGTCACGTCATCA
>CAZHWV010000217.1:0-5647 GCA_964536185.1 uncultured Anaerolinea sp.
TTGGAAACCAATAAACGCAAAGGCTCACTTGATGTTTTATCGGCCATTGCCAAAGTTCTGCAAGTTTCTCTTGAAAACATAGTTTCGTCGCAACCTTAAAAACAGGCCAACACCACTTGCGCGTGAAGCGGTTGTTCCACCAGTAGATACCTTTTCTGCTTTATTTCAGATTGTCTGGACAGGGTTCAAAACCATAAATAATCAGCGCTAATCGGCCACATCAGATTTTATCCACGTTCTAATCCGGATAGAAACGCAAAGAACCTTAGCAATAACCGAAAATGTTTTCAAATCACCGACTGGAGAAAAATGACCTTTATCGTTGTCCTGATTGGCTGGATCGTTTCGCTCACCCTGCATGAATTTTCACACGCCTTCGTTGCCTTTCGCGGCGGCGATTTCACCGTGCGCGATAAAGGCTACCTGACCTTTAACCCGCTCAAGTACACGCACCCGGTCTATTCTATCCTGCTGCCGCTGGTGTTCCTGCTCCTGGGCGGCATCGGTCTGCCGGGCGGCGTGGTCTATATTGAAACCTGGCGGCTGTACTCGCGTAAATGGGAGACTGCCGTATCCCTGGCGGGGCCGTTCTCCAACCTGCTGCTGGCAGTTGTACTGGGCAGCCTGCTGCGTTTCGCCCCGCTGAGCGACACCGGCATCTGGCCGGGTCTGGCCTTTTTGGCCCTGCTCCAGGTGACCGCGGCCCTGTTCAACCTGCTGCCTGTCCCGCCATTTGACGGCTATGGCGCTCTCCGCCCGCACCTGAGCGCAGAAATGCGCGGGCGCATGGATTCTTTTGCCCAAGTGTCGATGTGGGTGGTGCTGGCCGTATTCTGGTACATCCCCGTGGTCAGCGGCCTGTTCTGGGGCCTGGTCGGGCTGATCGCCCGCCTGGTTGGCATCCCGCTCGACCTGGCCATCATCGGCCAGGGCCAGTTCATGTTTTGGCGCTAAGCCTAAACGCGCGCGACCTTAACGGTAATCGCCTTCGCCCTTGATCTGGTTGCGCTCCAGCCGCGAGAACAGTTTTTCGAGATTGGCTTCGGCGACTTCCTGCAGGGATAAATCCAGCTCGGTGGCGATCTGGGCCATATACCAGAGCACATCGCCCAACTCGTATTTCAAAGCCTGGCGGTCCGCTTCCGAGATCTGCCCGTCTTTATCGCGGAAAATTTTCTTAACCTTGCCGGCCAGTTCGCCGGCCTCGTTGACCAGGCCAAGCGTGGGGTAGACAATCGCATGGTCTGTGCGCACCAGGCTCCAGGTTTTGCGCGATTCTCGTTGATAGGTATCAAAATTTTCAAGTTTCATCGGTTTATTTGATTTCCGTGGAGATAAAGCCCTGCAGCAGGTTATCTAACACCTGCCGGGCGTTGTTTTGCTTGCCCAGGCCGAACAGGTTGGCGTTGGCATCGTTGAAGGTCAGCGGCGCGGGAAAAGCCTTGCCGCCCTGGCCGGCGACCAGTTCGGGGAAGGCCGCTTGCATGGCTTCCAGGTAATTGGGCTGCAGGGTCACCACCCAGCCGCTGACTGCCTTGGCCGGAGTTTGCGTGCCGATCATCAGCACGCCCACTGTTTGCAGGTACTGGAGCAGTTCGGGGATATCCACGCCGGGTTCGATAAATAAAGTGTCCACTTGTTTGCGAATGAGAATATCCGCGTAAGCCCCATATTCGCTGGGCTTGGCTTCCTCGGGAATATCCTGCACCAGCGGATATTCTTCAAAGGGGCCGGCGTATGGATTGCACAACCCGCAAAAATATTGCCGGCCGGCGCGGAAAGCCATGCTGATCGCCTCTCCATCCGCAGAACCCTTGCGCAGCAGCACCCCGGTACGATAATCCTGGGTGATGGTCGCGGCAATGTAACCGGCCATGAAAGCCACTTTGTCGATGCCGGTCTTTTCGCCGCCCAGGATGCTGATATTGCTCCCGGCCTGGACGCCGGGCAGGTTGATTGCCAAAAATTGGGTCTGTGGCGCGCTGGCTGCCAGCGCATTGACATCCGTATCCGGCGACAGGTCGATGACGATCTTCAGCGCGGGCTCCAGGTCGCTGGTTGCCAGCTTGTTGAGCACTACAAAGCGATAGCCCTGAGCCTGGGCCAGGTCATAGACTGCTTTCTGGTAGGCCCGCGATTGGACTTCGTTCATATCCGCAGGTACCACCAGGATCACCAGCGGAACGGCGGGTGTCTGCGTCGGCCCGGCGGTTGGCTGGGGGCTGGCAGTCGGTTCGGGCGTGAAGGTCGGTTCTCCGCTAACGGGGGCGCCAGATGCGCAGGCTGTCAGCAAGATCAGGATAAGCAGAAGGGCATGGCGAGCGCGCAAGGTTTATCTCCAGGTTGAATATGAGCAGTATTTTACCTTAAACGCGCAGAGACGCCGGATTGGCGTCTCTGCATAAATGAACTGGTCGGTTACTTGCTGGCAACCGGGATGATTTTGGGCCGGGCTGTTTCCGAGCGCGGCACGCGCAGGGTCAGGATGCCGTTTTCAATGCTGGCATTCGTCTTTTCCGCATCCAGGGCGGTGGGCAGGCGCAGGGTGCGCCGGAAGGCGCCCGAGGGAAGTTCGCTCAGCAGGGTCTCGCCCTCCTGGTTGCCATATTTGCCCTCGATGGAAAGCGCATCATCGATGATCTGGATGTTCAGGTCTTCGGCCTTCAGACCGGGTACAAAAGCGGTCAGGGTGTAGGCTTCTCCATCGTCGCGGATGTCAACCGGCAGTGAGCGCGCGGTTTCTTCGTTTTGTTCGGCGCGGGCTGCCCAGCGGCGGGTTAGAAAATACGGGTTGGTCGAAACATAGAAAGTCATGGTTTTTTTTCTCCTTTTTTGGTGTCTGGTTATTAGTCTCTATCTTACCGGGGCAGTGTATTAAGCGTGATGGAAAAAAGTCGAAATTTCATAAGAAAATGGACAACGCTCTATTAGCGCCGGGTCGCGTCACGCTTTCCGCCAACGGTTATAATCGGCGGCATGTCCACGCCCAAAAAATTGGTCGGGTTTATTGTTGTTGGCCTGCTGGTCGGGCTGGGGTTTTATCTTTTCCGCACCTTTCGCTCCTCGACGGCGCTCAGTCCCTTCGTCTGGAATTATTTGAACAACCCCGCCGAAAACCAGAAATTTGTCATCCAGGCCGGTACGCGCTGCGCGTCTGCGCCGTTCATTTTTCCATCCACGGGCATGGTCGGATACCTGTGGGCCGACTCTTTCAAGGTTGGCCACAGTCACCAGGGCATTGATATTTTTGCCGGGACGGAGGTGGGCCTGACGCCGGTTATTTCCGCCTCTGCCGGCTACCTGACCCGTCTCCCGGAGTGGAAATCCAGCCTGATTGTGCGCGTCCCGGATGATCCGCTCAGCCCTGGGCGCCAGATATGGGTCTATTACACCCATATGGCCGATGCCAACGGCAATTCTTTCATTTCGGCCGATTTTCCAACGGGGACCAGTGAGCAGTATATTGAAGCCGGCACGCTGCTCGGGCGCCAGGGCAATTTCTCCGGCGACCCGAATAACCCGGTCGGTGTCCACCTGCATTTCTCCATCGTGCGCGACGACGGGCTGGGGCGCTTTAAAAATGAGCTTGAGATCAACAACACCCTCGACCCCTCCGCCTACCTGGGCCTGGCGCTCAACGCCACCACCAACCCGGACCAGATCCCGCTCTGCCCGGGGAATTAGCCAGTTCCCAGGCAAACCCTGTAGGTCTTTAAGACCTTTAAGGTTTGCCTTTAATCCTTCGACTTCAGCGCCGGCGAACAAGTTCGGTTGCGCCCCATTGCCTTGGCTTGATAAAGCATTTGGTCTGCAATGCGAAACAGATCTTCGCTTGATTTCGCATGGGTAGGGAAGGTGCAAGTGCCTGCTGAAAAGGTGATATTAAATCTGGCATTGGTCTGGTCGAAAGAAAATTGGTCATAAACTTGCCGAAATGATTCGATCCGCTTGAGAGCGTCTTCCTCGGTACTATTGGGCATGATCAATGTAAATTCATCGCCCCCATAGCGGCAAACAATGTCGCTTATCCTGAAATGCGTGCGGAAAGCCCGCCCCAGCTTGCGCAGCAATTCATCACCGCGCGAATGGCCATAGGTATCATTGATGTCTTTAAAATGATCTATATCAATGATGATCAAGCTGAGCGGATAGTTTTCACGTTCAGCCCGCGCAACCTCGCCAGTGAATATCTCATCAATATAACGACGGTTGAATAATCCGGTCAAGGCATCGCGGATGGATTGGTCACGCAGTTCATCCTGCAACTTTTGAATTTGCTCCAGCTTTTCCTCAAGTTGGTGGTAGGCTGTCTGCAAGGCTTTTTCAGCATTTTTGCGGCGCGTAATATCTCGCAAAACGATGGTTTTCCCGCTTATTTTACCGGCGTGATTGTACAGTGGGAATATTTGCACGTCAAAAAAATGAGGATCAGGAACGCTTTGCTCCCACTCGATTTCGATCTTGCTCAGGCTGTCCAGATTCTGTTCCAATCCATATTGAGAGGCCAGGATCTCGCGCGCGGGCAGTCCAATCCATTTCAGGCCCGAGTTGAGATTGAAAATTTTCAGTGCAGATGGATTGATGTCAATCAGCCTGTTTTGCCCATCCAGCACCAGCAGTCCATCCAGCATGTTATCGACCAGGACCTCCCGCGCGACCGGGATGACATCCAGAAAATTTTTGCGGGTGATAATGTAAACCATGATCACTCCGGTAATGGTGAAGCTAATCGCGATCGTATCGACCGCAGGAAAGGGATTGACACCCGAGGCATACAGGATGAATGCTGCCCATGGGCACACAGTGGCAATCAGCAGTGCAATAATCTGGGAGCGGTATTGTTCACCTAAATGCAGGACGAACCGGAATAATAAAACTGCGCCAATAAACAGAACCGCATTGATGAACGCGGTTGACAGCCAAAACCATAGCCCGTGGTGGTAAATGAGATTCGATCCGTCCGGGCTGGGTGAAAACCCTGACCAGATCAGGTAGTGCCATTCATTGGTAAAAGCAAAACATATGGTCAGGACCGGCATGATGAACAACAGGGCAATGTTGCGTCTTGTCAGCCATTGTTGGTGATGGGTGTATTCCAGGACAAAGAGCAAGAACAGGATTGGGGTAGGTTGAGCTCCCAGGTAAGCAATTTTTGACCAAAGGATGATCTCCTGCATGTCCGTCACGTAAATCTGCATCAGTCCCGCAAGATTCCACTCCAGGACCGCCAGCATCATCAAAAAAAGCCAAAACGCCCCCGGCGCATCTCGCTTGCGCCTGACAATAACCGCGGCACTCGTGGAGATGAGTATAGTGACCCAATAAATTATTTTAAACACCAATACCTGGTTCAAAAATTCATACTCCGGGATCTCCCAAAACTGGACAAATCGCTTTGCGTTTGACCTGGTATTTCAGCCTGTATCCCAGCCGTCTAAATTTTATCAGGTTTCGATCCTGTTTGCCCCTCCGGTTGGTCACGGCCAAAAGTTCGGGACAACAGGCAAATTTACCTGGCCAGAATCGTGGTATACTCTTTGCCGCTCTCACCTGGGTGAGATGCAATTTTGCCTGGGACGGGCAATAAGCGTCACTGAGCGGGTTACATCCCCGCTAAACTTATTCTGGGCCAGGCGCAAGCAAATCT
>CAZHWV010000218.1:0-3314 GCA_964536185.1 uncultured Anaerolinea sp.
GCCCAAAGCAAAATGGTTTACGAAAGACTGGATAAAATGACAATGCAACTAGCTACCAAACCCACCCATCTCGACCTGCGCACTCAACTTCACCAGATGGTCGTTGACGACCTGCTCGGGCCTGCCGGCGGGCCAACTGAAGAACTCGACGAAGACAGCGTCCGTTCGCGTTACATTGTCGGGCTGCTTGCCCCACGTGGTCAGAGTTCCCTGCCGGATGATGGCGAGGAACTCGCCCAAAACAGCGACCGCACGGACAATGACCAGGATGGCAAAGCCGCATCCACCCCTGCTCCGCTGCCTGCCATGCTGCCATCCTCCTTTGGTCTGACATGTACGGTAAGCGCCGATGTTCAGGCTATCCAGGTCAGCGTGCGCTGGGGGCAATATACCCGTATCCATTCCGAAAGCCTCAAAAACGACAAGGGTGAACCCAAGCTCACCTGGATGCGCCGGCAGATCGAACAAACTTCACCGCTCATCCCGCTAAAAGACGGCAAGATGGCGCCCTGGAACCCGGAACCTGACTTCCCGGATATCTATGTCAGCGGTTTGATGCGTCGCTACGACAGTGCCTGGTCGGTAACGCTTTTCCTGGTCAATGGCCAGACGGAACCAAAGCAGCGTAAAGATGAAGCCTGGATCTTCCAGTCCGAACTGATTGTGCGCTCTCCAGATCATACGCCTGTTTTTCTCAAACGCACGCTCAATATTTCCCAGCCCAACCAGGAGCTTGAAGCCAAGGCAGTGGAAATGACCTATCGCCGCCAGGTTGAATTTGCCGTTGGGCACGGTGTAGGCGTGCACGCGGAACTTCCCGCGGACAAAGCCTCGCCCCAGCCTGCCCCCGTGATATTCGGGGGTGCTGGTACCGGGACCGCTAACGCGACATGGGATCGCGCTGTTGAGATCCGCACCAGCGTTTTGCCGGTTTATGAAGTCGAACAAGTGGATGCCCCACTTCTTGAGGGGGTCGAACTCGACATGCAAGTTCTCGCGCAGCTCACTGGGGAAGGGTTCGAGACCGCTCTTGCGCCGCTGCTGGCTGCCTACGAAAAGTGGATCCTTCGCGAAGAAGCGCGCCTCAACCCGCTCGAACCTGACCTGGCGCCCTACGATCAGTCGGCTGGTACGGCGCTGAAGACCTGCCGCACGGCCCTGGCGCGCATCCGTGATGGCTTGAACCTGCTCAAAACTGACAAAAACGCCGCCGAAGCCTTTCGCTTTGCCAATCGGGCCATGGCCAGCCAGCGTATCCGCGGCATCTTTACCCGAGAAGTGCGCCAGAACCAGAACGCCGCCCAGCCGCCGCGCCTTGCGGATTTTGATATCCCGCACAACCGCTCCTGGCGGCCTTTCCAGCTGGCCTTTTTCCTGCTCAATATCCCGGCCTTACTTGACCCAACCCACCCGGATCGCGTCAATCCCACGCATGCCAAAGCCGACCTGCTCTGGTTCCCCACCGGCGGCGGCAAGACCGAAGCTTACCTTGGCGTGGCCGCCTTTACCATGGCCCTGCGCCGTTTGCAGGGAGAAATGGGTGGCTACTCCGGTGAAGCCGGTGTGGCTGTGTTGATGCGGTACACCCTGCGCCTGCTGACCCTGCAGCAGTTTCAGCGCGCCACAGCCCTGATTTGTGCCATGGAGCTTATCCGCCGCGAGAAACCCGCCCGCTGGGGCGCGGAACCCTTCCGAATTGGGTTGTGGGTGGGCATGAGCTCCACGCCCAACTGGACGGAAGATGCCGCTGAATCCATCCGCCAGAAAAAAGGGCAGTGGATGGGTCTGGGCGGCAAAGGCACACCATTGCAGCTGACCAACTGCCCCTGGTGCGGCCGGTCGCTCAGCGCCAACAACGTCACAGTCGAAGTTTACGAACGTGGACGCGGGCGCACATTCCAGCACTGCTCTGACCCGCTCGGGCAATGTGAATTTTCTGCGCGCCAATCGCCTGATGAAGGCCTGCCCATTGTAGTGGTCGATGAGGAAATCTACCGCCGCCTGCCCAGCCTGCTGATCGCCACCGTTGATAAATTCGCCCAGATGCCCTGGAAGGGCGAGACCCAGATGCTCTTTGGCAAAGTCAGCGGCAAATGCCCACGCCATGGTTACCGCTCATCCGAACTTGAAGACAGTGACAGCCATCCGGCTATCAAAGGCAACGAGATCAAATTCCCGGCTGTCAAAACCCAGGACTGCCTGCCCCTGCGCCCGCCAGATTTGATCATCCAGGACGAATTGCATCTGATTAGCGGTCCTCTCGGTACGCTCGTCGGGCTCTACGAAACCGCTGTAGACCGGTTTTGCTCGTGGGATTTGAACCCCGGAAATACACCGGGGCAGGTGGCAGTCCGCGTGCGCCCCAAGGTGATCGCCTCGACTGCCACCATCCGCCGCGCGCAGAATCAGGTCCACAACCTGTTCCTGCGTGATGTCCAGATCTTCCCGCCATCCGGGCTGGATTCCGGCGACAACTTCTTCGCGAAGCGTCGCCCGGCTGGGCCAGATTCCCCGGGTCGCCTGTATCTGGGCGTCTGCGCCCCCGGCACACGTATGAAAACCATCCTGATCCGCGTTTATGTTGCTTATCTGGCGGCAGCTCAAAAACTTTTTAAAGACTACGGCGGCCTGGCCGATCCCTGGATGACCCTGGTCGGATATTTCAACTCGATGCGCGAATTGGGCGGCATGCGCCGCGTCACGGATGACGCTGTGCGCACGCGCCTGCGCCAGATGGACGCGCGCGGTCTGGTCAAACGCTACATCGAACCTGATAGTACTGAGGAATTGACTTCGCGCAAATCGGCGGTGGATATTCCTCGTATCCTCGACCGGTTGGAAAAAACATTTCCACCGAAGAAGGGTGAGCAGCGCCCATACGATGTCGTTTTGGCCACCAATATGATTTCCGTGGGGGTCGATGTCAGCCGCCTGGGCTTGATGGTGGTCGCCAGCCAACCCAAGGCCACATCCGAGTATATCCAGGCTACCAGCCGTGTTGGTCGCGCCTTTCCGGGCATCGTCTGCACCGTCTACAACTGGGCGCGCCCGCGCGATCTCAGCCATTACGAGCGTTTTGAACATTATCACGCCACCTTCTACCAGCAGGTCGAAGCCCTCTCGGTCACGCCCTTCTCTGCGCGCGCCATGGATCGCGGCCTGAGCGGTGTTTATGTTGCCCAGCTGCGTCTGCTTGCGCAAGAACTCAACTCTAACGACGCAGCCGGACAGTTCTCATACCCCAATGCCCTGCTGGAAGAGGTGGAACGCGATATCAGCCAGCGCGCCGGGTTGGTGACCGCCAAACAGAAGAC
>CAZHWV010000218.1:3414-5549 GCA_964536185.1 uncultured Anaerolinea sp.
AGGTGGAACGCGATATCAGCCAGCGCGCCGGGTTGGTGACCGCCAAACAGAAGACCCGTGAATTGACCGAAAATATGCTCATTGCCCGTCGAGACGAATGGCTCAGCAAAGTTTCTGCCGTTACAGGCGGCGCAGTCCTCACCTATCGTGCCAAACGCACTGGACGGGATATTTCCCTGCTCAAACAGCCCACAGAAAATGGGGATGGCTATTTCTTCTGTCTGAATTCCCTGCGCGATGTAGAGCCGCAGATTACCCTAGTGCTCGCAGATCAAGCCATGGATAATCCCCCGCCGCTTGCGCAGGCAGGCAACACACCCGCAGAAGGGGCTCAATAATATGACAACTCGCGTCGGCCAGGTTCGCCCCAGTCAATTAATGTTCACCTACGGTGTCGGCGCATTGATCGATCTGCCCAAACTCTCGGTGATCGTCACCGGTTTGGAAGATTGGCCTGTCAACCCCGAATACGCCCATCCGGTCAATGAAAGCCGCCTGCTGCAGGCCGTGCAGTTTCACCTGCACAGCGTCAATAAGCTGATGGCCCCGCCCGTTGTTCCGGATAGCGGTGCGCCGCTCGACCCATCCGAGCCAGGCTATCATATTGGCGTCCCAGTCGCTACATTTCCGCGCTGGATGGTTTGCCCGCACTGCCGAATTCTCGCACCGCTCAGTTCCGGTTTGTTCCAGCTGGATGAAGATCTCTACCGCATGGATGAAACCTGCTACCGGCATGCCAGTTGTAACAAAACCAAAAACCCCGAAGTCATCCCAGCTCGTTTTCTGGCTGCCTGTGAAAAAGGCCATCTGGATGATTTCCCCTGGGTGGAGTTTGTGCATCGCGAACATGCTCCATGTGCCTCGCCCATGCTGCGTTTGATCGAACACGGTCCTTCGGGTGAGGCCCGCGACCTGGAAGTGCGCTGTGAACAATGCAATGCTCAGCGCCGCCTTTCTGAGGCCTTTGGGGTTGAAAATCGTGAAAAAATGCCCGCCTGCCGTGGCCGCCGTCCACATCTCCGCGACTACGATGCCGAAACTTGCGGTCTGAACATGCGTACTATCACCCTGGGCGCATCCAACACCTGGTTCCCGGTTTCGCTCAGCGCGATTGGCATCCCTGTTTCTGCCGACACCCTCACGCAGTTGCTCGAAGAGAACTGGGGGGTATTCAAAAATATCACCATTCTGGAAAATCTGGCCCTTTTACGGACGATCGGGCAGCTCGGGCGGGTCAGCGCGTATACCGACCAACGCATTTTCGACGCCATCCAAAAGCATCGCTCCGACCTGGAGAGCGGTAACACCCAGGCCTCCAGCAAGCCAGATCTTAAATCCCCGGAATGGAAGGTTTTTACCGAACATGATCCCGCACTTAACAACGAAGACTTCCGCTTGCGTTCGGTCAATGTTCCAACTGTTTTTGCTGGTTTGATCAAACAGGTGGTCTTGGTTGAGCGCCTGCGCGAAGTTACTGCCCTGGTAGGCTTTACCCGCATCGATGCCGGTGGTGAATTGAACGATGAATTGGATATCCCCACCGAAACAGCCCCGCTCTCGCGCCTGCCTTCATCCTGGGTTCCGGCCAGCGAAGTCCGCGGTGAGGGTGTTTTTATCCAGTTTAATGAAGGTCAAATTGCCCAATGGGTCAACCGCCCGGACGTGCGCGAAGCGAGTAATGAATTTTTTGATGCGCACGTGCGTTGGCGCACTGCTCGTGGAATCGAGCCACCCGAGGATGGTTTTCCAGGGATGCGCTACGTGTTGCTGCATTCGTTTTCCCACGCGCTGATGCGCCAACTTTCGCTCGAGTGTGGCTATTCAGCGGCCAGCATCCGTGAACGCATTTACGCCCAGCCGCCCAAGGACGGCCAGGAAGGCATGGCCGGAATCCTGATTTACACTTCTGCCCCAGATAGCGAAGGCACCCTGGGCGGCCTGGTCAGCCTGGGTGAAACCGAGACATTTGGCCTGCATCTTGCCCAGGCACTTGAAGCGATGTATTTGTGCGCAAACGACCCGTTGTGCGCCGAGCATGTCCCGGCTGCCCAGGGGCACACCATCCATGCTGCCGCCTGTCACGCCTGCCTGTTCGCGCCCGAAACATCCTGCGAACGAGGCAACCGCTACCTGGA
>CAZHWV010000219.1:0-5503 GCA_964536185.1 uncultured Anaerolinea sp.
AGGACACGCGCAAGATCATCATCACCACCATCTTTAAATTTGGCGAGGCGGATGGCGTCCTGAACGAGCGCGCCAACATCGTAGCCCTGGTGGACGAAGCCCACCGCACCCAGGAAGGCGACCTGGGTCTCAAGATGCGCGCCGCGCTGCCGAACGCCTTCCTGTTCGGGCTGACCGGCACGCCCATCAACCGCCGCGACCGCAACACCTTCTACGCCTTTGGCGCGCTGGAGGATGAACACGGCTACATGAGCCGCTACGGCTTTGAAGAATCGATCCGCGACGGGGCCACCCTGCCGCTGCACTTCGAGCCGCGCCTGGTGGAACTGCACATCAACAAGGATGCCATCGACGCCGCCTACGCTGAACTGACCGGTGGACTCTCCGACCTGGATCGCGAGACGCTCTCTAAAGCCGCCGCGCGCATGTCGGTGCTGGTCAAGGTCCCCGAGCGCATCGACAAAATCTGCGCCGATGTGGCCCGTCACTATATCGACAAAATCCAGCCCAACGGCTTCAAGGCCATGCTGGTCACCTTTGACCAGGAAAGCTGTCTGCTCTACAAGGCGCAGCTCGACCGCCACCTTGACCCGCAAGCCAGCGAAGTGGTCATCTCCGTCTCCGGCAAGGAACGCGAAGACGCGCGCTACCGTCCCTACAAACGCGACCGCGACGCCGATGAAAAGCTGCTCGACCGTTTCCGCGACCCGAATGACCCGCTCAAGATCCTGGTGGTGACCGCCAAGCTGCTGACCGGTTTCGACGCGCCTATCCTTCAGGCCCTGTATCTTGATAAACCCATGCGCGACCACACCCTGCTGCAGGCCATCACCCGCACAAACCGCACCTATGGTGACAAGAAAACGCACGGCCTGATCGTGGATTACCTGGGTGTCTTCGATGACGTCGCCAAATCGCTCGAATTTGACGAAGACGGCTTCCGCCAGGTCGTCTCAGATATCCAGAACCTGAAAACGCAGTTCGTCCCGGCCATGCAAACCTGTCTGGCCTACTTCCCCAGCGTGGACAAAGCCGTCGGCGGCTACGAAGGCCTGATCGCTGCCCAGGAATGCCTGCCCAATAACGATGTGCGCGACGCCTACGCCGCCGATTACAGCGCCCTTTCCAGTCTGTGGGAAGCCATCTCCCCCGATCCACTGCTGGCCGAATACGAAGATGACTACCGCTGGCTCTCGCAGGTCTACATCTCGGTCCAGCCCACCAGCGGCGCCGGAGCGCTTCTCTGGCACGCCCTGGGCGCCAAGACCATCGAACTGATCCACCAGAACGTGCATGTCGAAGCCGTGCGCGACGACCTGGACAAGATCATCCTGGACGCCGACCTGCTGGAAGCCGTGCTCAACCACGAGAACCCGGATCTGAAAGCCAAAGAAATGCAGGTCAAGATTGCCGAACGACTTCGCAAACACATGGACAACCCGCGTTACAAAAAACTCTCCGAACGGCTCGAAAAACTCAAGGAACAGCACGAAGCCGGGCAATTGCACAGCATCGTCTTCCTCAAAGCCCTGCTCGACCTGGCCCGCGACCTGGTCAACGCCGAAAAGGAAGTCCCACCCGCCGAGGATGAAGACCGCGCCAAGGCCGCCCTGACCGAACTTTTCCAACAGGTACGCAGCGCCGACACCCCGATCCTGGTCGAGCGCATCGTGGACGACATCGACGAGATCGTGCGCATGGTGCGCTTCGACGGCTGGCAAGCGACCAATGCCGGGGAGAGGGAAGTGAGGAAGGCGCTGAGAAGAACGTTGGTCAAGTACAAACTGCATACGGACGTGGAGCTGTTCGAGAAGGCGTATGGGTATGTGAAGGAATATTATTAAAAGATGAGCGTTTCTTGTGTAACCGGCTCTGGCGGACTGAAGTCCTTGCTCAGTTCTTAGAAGCCCACTGAAGAGCCTGCCGGGCCTCCCCGAACTGAGCAATGAGTTTTTCTCGATGCAACCTATATATTTTTTTAGAGAGCCTGACCATGACCTTTGAAGTTCGCCCGTTGCCACCAGAAAATTTGGATGAAACCAAAGCGATTTTGAAAAAACTCGCTTCCACGCATCGCGCCCTGGCCGAGCTAAAGGGGATTGCCACATCGATCCCCAACCAGAGCATCCTGATCAACACCCTGGCCTTGCAGGAAGCCAAGGATAGCTCTGCGGTGGAGAACATCATCACCACTCACGATGAATTATATAAAGCCCAACTCTTTGCTGATGCTTTTAAAGATGCTGCGGCCAAAGAAGTCAGCGACTATGCCGATGCCCTGAAACATGGTTTTACGCTGGTACAAAAAAACAAACTCCTGACAGCCAACCACATCCTGGAAATCCAGAAACGGCTGGAGAAAAACGACGCCGGTTTTCGCAAATTACCTGGCACGGCACTGGTCAATCAATCCAGCGGCGAAACGGTCCATACACCGCCGCAGGATTATGAAATCATCCTGGCTTTGATGACCAACCTGGTCGAGTATATTAACCGCAAGGAAATGCACGCGGTGGACCCCCTGGTAAAAATGGCCGTGATCCACTACCAGTTTGAAACCATTCACCCATTTTATGATGGCAATGGTCGCACCGGGCGTATCATCAATTTGCTCTACCTGGTCTTGGAAGATTTGCTATCCAGTCCGATTTTGTATTTGAGTCGCTATATTATCCAGAACAAGGCAGAATATTACCGTTTATTGCAAGGGGTTCGGGATACAGGTGAATGGGAAGCCTGGATCTTATATATGCTGGATGCCGTTGAACAGACTGCGAAGGAAACGATCCGCCTGGTCGATGGCATCAAGACGCTGATGATGAATTATAAACACCGCATCCGCGCGGAATTTCCTAAAATCTATAGCCAGGACTTGATTAACAACCTTTTCCGGCATCCATACACAAAAATTGACTTTTTGGTGAAAGATTTGAATATAAGCCGTTTGACGGCCACCAAATATTTGGATGTGTTAACCGAAAATGGGTTCCTGGTAAAAGAAAAGATTTGGCGGACGAATTTTTACATCAATCTGCCCCTGTTCCTGCTCCTAAAAAGTGAAGGGCAACCAGGTGAGGCCGCACCGCCAATTATCACTGACGAAATTCATCATGTATAGAAAATCGTTATTTTTATACATGATGTAGCTGTCATGTATAAAAATAACGAAATAGTGCAGATCAGGCTGTTTTGTCCGGGAGTGAAGCCTGCTCCCACCCCACATCCAGTAGTTCCCCGGCCAGTTTCATCGCTTCCTGTTTCGACATCAGGTGGAAACCAAAGCGATTGAGCAATGCAATCAGCCTCCAGTGCTCCTCTGGAACACCTTCTTCAGGGTGTTCCAGGGGACTGGCTGTATTGCGCATCCAGTTCATATCATTGGCATCAGGTCAGCTTTTTATCCTTCCCACCGTTTTAATCCAGCACACCCACCGCCAACTCCAGATCCCGCTCGCCCGGCGTCACATACAACCTCGTTGTATCCAGACTCTCGTGGCCAAGCAGGGTGGCCACCTTCTCCAGGCTCACGCCGCTATCCAGCAGCAACTTGGCGAAGGTATGGCGACAAGTATGCGGGGTCACATCCTTCAACCCGGCCAGTTCGGCCAATCTGGAGACAGCATTCTGAACGGAACGCACCTGTAACTTTTCGCCGCGTTGGCCAATAAAAACCGCATCCCCGTTCACCGGTGGGCGTACTACCAGCCACTCTTCCAGCATCTGGCGGGCTTCTTTGTTAAGCGGAAGGGTTCTTTGCTTGGTGCCCTTCCCAGCCCGGACGGTCAGAGTCGTTTTGCGTTCGGTAATCAGCAGGTCATTCAGCCGCAAGGCACACAGCTCTGAAACACGTAATCCGGTATTCAACATCAAAACCACGGTCACGGCATCTCGTAAACGCAGCAGCCACAAACGCGGGTAACGCATCCTGGATTTCTGCAGGTCATCCTTCATAGTCTGCACCAGGGCATTGCGCTGCTTCTTGTCCAGCCATTTGGGCGCCAGGGGCACCGTGCCCACGCTCTTGATGTTGAGCGCCGGGTTCACAAGCAAAATACCGGTTTGCGCTGCCCAGTTGCCAAAAGCGGCAATGGCAGCCAGTTTGCGGTTCACGGTTTGCGGGGCCGCAGCCTGCTCAATTAGATGCTGGCGGTAGCCGCGGATGTCGGAGGCGGTCAGCCGGTTGGGATCATCGATATCCAGCCAGCGGAAGAAAACAGTTAAGTCAGTCAGGTAGCCGCGCACTGTGGCGGGCGAACGGTCAAGGGATTGCAGGTGGGCTTCGAAAGCAGTTAACGAGTGCATGGGGTCTCCGATCAATGTTTTCTTCAATGTCTGGATGGTTTTAATTGGCTTAGTGCTCTCTCCCTGAATCAGCGGGAGAAAAGTACCGGGTTTGTGCCCCGTTTGATTAAACTCTTTGGCCTGGCGAAATGTCAATTTGCTCCAGCCAGAAGCTCCCGTCCTGGCCACGATAACCTTTGCGCAAGTCAGCCAGATTGGTCAGGGTCAGGCGGCAGGTCAGGTTGCGTTCAATCAGCGCCTTTTGGACTTCTGCAGCAATTTGCTTCTGCGAGCGGGGATACTGACAGAAGATATAGATCTGCCCCTCGGTCAACTCGCAGAGATTGACCCATTTCTCCGGGCGGCTGGATTTCTTACCGGAACGCTCGACCTCTATGTAGATGATTTCGCCGTCCATACAAACGGTCAGATCCGGCACCGCCTGACGCACCCCATCCAGATAGTGACGGTGGCCGTGAGCCAGGATTTCGTATCCAGCCTTCTGGAGTAAATCCGCAGCTTCCAGGTTTAGCAACATGTGCGCATCCGAGACGTGGCTGGACTGGGTTGCCAGTTCGCTGCGCAAAGGGGGCTGATTGGTCAGCATGATGTAGGCCGCCTGGCCCAGTTCGGTCAACCAGGCCAGGTTGGGCGGACGCCCCTGCATTCCGGCGGATGCCTGACGCATGGCAAGCAAACCGTGCTTCTCCAGGGCTTCAATGGCTTTTGAGATGCCGCCCGCGCTGGGCTTGCTGTAGCCAAAACTGGCCGCCGCCCGCTCCCGGATCACCGGCACACGTCCCAGGCCGGTATCGCCGATAATCTGGAGCAGGGCAGATTGGGTGTTAAACCCAGCCTGAGCGCGCCACTCCATCATCCAGTGGGTCTGAGACATCTGGACATTGCCAATAGGCGGGGTTTTCTCCACGAGCAGGGGGTGCCTGCGGCACATTTTTACCTCCAATTCAAGCTGTTCAACGCGTTCTTCCAATGCGCTGGCTTCGTCAAGGGCAGCGCGATATTCTGTCTGCGCCTCCCAGGCAAGAGTCTTCCGGGTTTGGATCTCCTGTTTCAACATTGTGATGGTCTGATCGAGTTCCCCGGCGGCTTGCTTTTGGCCTTCAATTTCGGCAAACAAGTCATTAACCCGGCGAAGAAGATCGCTAACGAGCGCGGATTTCCCGCCTTCCATTTTCATCCAGCCCTGGTGGAGTTCCAATTC
>CAZHWV010000220.1:0-5483 GCA_964536185.1 uncultured Anaerolinea sp.
AAGCATGATCAATCTCTACCAGGCAAAGCTCGATCCTTGCGGATTTGCCTCTGCCAATCCAGCGGGTCAGTGATATCTGCAAATGTACCCCATGCAGCCAAAGAAGCAAACGCCTGCTTAAGCCGTTCTTTTCGTTTAGCCTGACCAGAAGCTTGATGCGATTTGCTAAGCAAATCGCTGCGCTGTTGGAGGAAAGCGATAAAATCGAGCGCCTCCCTCTGCTTTTCAGGCGGCAACAGTCTCGCCTCGTTTTGGATTTGTTCGATCAAGGTCATCTCATTCTCCATAATCATCAATCCAATTATCCACTTCCAACCAATCAATTTTAACGCAATCCCCATTCGCAAATCGAAATTCTAAAAAGCCCTCGCGGGCATTTATGGATTCGGACCGCCCGCCTCAGGCCAAGAAGCAAGGCCAGACTGAGCGCGATCAGCGAGAGGCAGCCGATGGCGGAGGTGGCAGCCGGTCTTGATAGATCATTACCAGCCGAATTCGCTGTAATACACATGGGCTTGATATTTTTCGATGGCGTGCTGCACATACGGGACCATATTGTGTGGCAAAGAATCAATCGCCACCCAGGATAAGTCATCGCATTTCTGCGGTTCATTATTGGTAATTTCGCCAATCCACTGACTGACGGTTACAAAAAAATCAATGCGTTCCTCTTCCGCTTTTCGGTTCATCACATGGGTAATCTGAATATCCGCCGGCGCGATCAACACGCCAGCTTCTTCTTTGGCTTCGCGAATAGCAGCCTGGATCACTGATTCTCCCGCATCAACATGGCCGGCGACAACACTGTAATTGCCGTCTTCATAGCCTGTATTGAAGCGCCGCAGGAGCAAGATCTGCTTGTCTCGTAAAAAAAACAGGTGCACGGCTACGGGAACTTTGTTTCGCATAATACCTCAGATTATTTTCAACTCAAGTGCTGCGACCAGGCGCACGAAGGCTGCGCGGGCGGGGATGGGCCAAAAATGCGGTCAGCGTTCACACTTGTCGTGAGGACGCTTTGTTAGCCCGCAACGACATTGATAGCAATACTCTTTGCCTAGCGGACATTGCCTAAACCAGCAAAATCAATATCATCAACCGATACTGTGCTGTTTATACGGCTTGGGTAACTAAGCCAAGTCATCGCAATGTTTAGCTCACGAATAATATTTATCGCTTCGATTTTGATGCCGTTCTCAATATCTATCGTCTCAGTGGTATGAGCGTCTTTGATGAGGGTGAGATCATAGCCACGATCTAGCGCACCGTATGCCGTAGCTCGAATACACCAGTTTGTCGCAGCTCCAGCCAATACTATGTGAGTAACTCCAAGTCGAGCCAAAGTCTCTTCTAGTGGAGTTTGCTCAAAGGATGAATTGAATTGTTTATGGATTTGTATTTCGCCTTCCGCAGGCGACAACTCTGGGGCTAGTTTCCAATCAGAACTGTTGTAGACCAGTTCAGCGTCTGAATGCTGTACCCATATAATGGGTACGCTTGATCTCCGTGCTTTTTCGACTGCGACACCGATATTTTTGATGATACGGGGAGAATCCCATGCGTTTCGCATTACTCCGACCTGTACATCTACAACCAAAAGAACTGCCTTGTTGCCTTCACGAACAATTGCCATTTTATTATCTCCAGAATATTGCGTTCAAGATTGGCTTGTACCTTTTTGCGGCCCAACGGCAGGCGGCACTGGCGCTGGGGTGGGAATTGGCGGGTAAAAGCCAAAGCGCCGAATTCGCCGTTGGGGCTGAATCCCTTCAAGTGATGGCAAAACCCGCACTTGTCCAGTGCACGCAATCGGTGGCTGGCGGGAACGCAAAACCTGCTTGCTGAAAAAAGACACCATCGTTAAACTGCCAAGATTTTTACACACAACTTAATCTTTAGCAACTGACAAAAGCACGATTTCGCTGGTTGGCATTTTTCCTTGTTATACTAATTTTCATTTCCTGTCTCGTGATGTTGAGTCATTAACTGTAGGAATTGCATACCAGCCAATATCTGATTTATTCGCTCATTGGTTAATGTCCCAATAAATTCACCAAATTGACTTTTATTTACTGTAGACACTTGTGAAACCACCACGATACTTTGCTTAGGTAAATTGGCTTCGCCTACTTCGAGTAATACATTGCCAGGTGAATTCGCTCGCTTTATATTTGTAGTTAAAGCGCAGACAACTACAGTGTCGATGCGACTACGATTAAAGATGTTGTCCTGAATTACTACGTGAGGATGGATGTAATCCGACTCTGTTTCTTCTAATTGAATCCAGAATATATCACCTCGATTGATTATCATTCTACTCCCATGAATTTACGCTGCTGTTTTTATTTTAACAAAGCAATTTTACTATCATAATTTTGGCGAAGCCAGCCAACGGTATGCTTTACCGGCGGTGCGTGTGGGCGGGCGGGCGTGGATGATGTTCGAGATGTAGAAAAAACTCGAAGCCAGAAAAATGCCTGTAAACCGCGCAGAATCCCACACGTCAGCTGCACGCTTCGGTGGGCGGTGATGGCGGATTGCAACACTTTTCATTCCAAAATTGCCAAGATGCGAGAAGCGCACCCTATCCAATATTCTCTACCATTTCCCTTAAGGCGTTAGTCCGAAAAATAACATACCTAACCCAATGAAGTCAGGAAATGTACTCTCCGATATATGCACCCATCCATCCTTGGTTTGCACGAAGTAAGCACCGCCTCCTCTTCCATTTCCTGCAACATGGACAAACCATATGTGAGGGCTGCAAACAACGAAGCAACTTGGTCCAGAATACTTGATATATTGGGCCTCGATTTGGTGCCGCCCTTCCCCAAGAAGAGCACTCATTCCTTGTTCGGGCGTCGGATAGACACCATTGCTCGCTCTCGCAACCTCCAATTGGATGTTGATGTATAACCATGCTGTCGTGAGGATAAAGGCCAATACAACAACGGCTGACAGGGCAAGTAGAAATTTTCTCTTTCTCATTTTTGAGTACCTCGTAATTCATGGTCAAGGCCGCACCAACGGCAGGCGGTACCGGCAAGCGCGGGAAGTGGCGGATAAAGCCACCAGACGCCGAATCCGCCGTTTGGAGCCAGAGTCCCCGAAAGTGCGGGCAAAGCCGCGCACTTGTCCGGTGCACCCAAAGAAGATGGCGGGCCATCATTTTTTCCGAATGGACCCTGCGTGTCCTGAGAACTCAAATATGATCGGCGTTCACGATCATTTTCGTGCAAAGAAACCGTTTTGCATAGAGCGTGTTGGCCTATAATAATTATAGACTGAATGGCTCAAGCCTGTACAACGCAATGGAGATGACCTTTTCGTAAGGTCTCCCGCTGAGAACTCTGGGATGCGGCGTGACGATTTTAGCATTGGCGGCGCGCGGCCTTATTATTAAGGCCATAGCGACCCCGTTTAGGAAGCTGTAATACCCTGGTTAGCCGTGCCATTCAGTCCTGATGACAATTGAGTATTTCTGGCAATTGGCATCTTCAAGATGCCTTTTTGTGGTTAAGGAGCGGGCATTAAAATCACGAAAAAAGGCGCTTTTAGGCGAGAATCGGTTTCTTAGGACACTTTGTTGGGCTGCTTTTTATTCATCTACTAATTCTTTATGAGCCTTTCGAACTTCAGCCAGTAAATCTTTTAGTGACACTGAAGATGGATTTCCAAGAGTTTCAAGGATCGATTCTAATACCATTTTATGCGCTATTTTCAATGCTTGCTCTGATGATGTCAGAACATCAGGAGTAATGCCCAAACCTTCCCAATTCTGCTTTGTAATTGGATGCGTTAGATAGCCAATTGGAATAAATGCCTCAAAGTGTTCATTCAATCGATAAGAAGAGCCTGGATGCGCGCCCCCATCTGTTTGTTCACCAATAATTATTCCTCGTTTACGAGCTTGCATATCATAAGCAAATCCCTCAGCGCCCGAGAATGTTTCTTTGCTGACTAAGATATAAAGGGGTTTATCATCAAGTCTTCGCCCAGTAACATACGGGAGTGTCCAATATTGTTGTGTTACGTCATCATCTCGCCAGTATATACTACTTAGTTGTACAGGTTCTTCACTGAGTAAATAACTACTGATCAGAGAAATCATTCCTGGATATCCTCCATTACATTTTCTCAGATCAATGATTATCGCACCCGCGTTCGCTAGAAAATTCATGGCGGCAACTGCGATATCTCCGCCCCATGATGGGCGATGGAAGTAACGGATATCTAAATATCCTACATTTCCCGCCATTCTTTCGATTTTATAAAAGCCAAAATTGTTGAGCTTAGCTTGGAGGTGTTGCTCATCCATCCATTTTTTACTCAACCGCAGCGTTTCATCTCCATCTGGCAAAGGTTCTGAATGCCATTTTACCCAAACATGTTCATCATGACAAACTTCTTGCATGTGGGTGGTGAGTGCATAGGCGAAAAACTCTCCTACATTTATACCGTTGTAATCCCCGTCATCTAAGTGTTTTTGGAGACCATTACAGATTTTTTCCGCCACATCAGGGAAAATATAATATGCTCTTAATTTCTCTGAGAGGGACCGAATTACTTCAATGTGAATACCAGTTTCTGTCATTATTTATCTCACGTAACTTCGGTATGCAGCCCAACGGCAGGAGTTACCGGCAATGGCGAGGTTTGGCGGACAAAGCTGCTTCGCAAGACGCCAAATCCGCCTCTTGGAACGAGTCCCTAAAGTGGGGGCGAATGCCCGCACTTGTCCGGTGTACGCGGTGTTTGGCAGGTCAATTCCTTGATGAATTGGCTTGTGTAAAACGAGCTAAAACGAGATCGGCGCAGAAGGCCAGGGCTACACCCAGACCGTTAGCCAGATAGTCGAATGGGTCATAAACATTTGTCATCACGCCGAAACCGTCAGTCAACTCGAAAGCATCTACGATAGCTATCGCCATAGCTGCGATCCATATACGATGCAGTTTGGGGGCTGCTGCGATGGCGACAATGAAAAAGACTGCAAAGGAAGCTGAGAGATTTCCGATGTAGGCATATGCCAGGCTGCCGAGGGATTCGCGAAACCAGCTCTTACTGAGCAGGGCGACTACTCCAATGATAACCATTGCGACATTTCGAATATGGAGGCGGAGGTTCATCAGTTAAGGATATATGGCAAGCGAGAGTGGTGATACTCTGATGTAATCGGATTGCTGCCTAAAGGTTTGCGTTGGTGGCGTGCGGGCGGGCGTGGATTCTGCCTGGTAGCAGAAATAACCGAAGCGACACTTCGCGAAAGGCTTGACGCGAAGTGTGCCGCACGCCCCAAGGGCAGTCCCACACGTCAGTTGCACCTCAGCAAGATCGCAAAAAAGCGATCATTTTTCCCGAAAGAACACTTGCGTGTCCTGATGACGCTTTGTTGGGTGCGGTCTATCAAAGACTTAACTTTATTAAATCTTTAGTTTCCGCTAAAAGTGGATAAGCACGTATACCGGAAGTAGCTTCCGGTA
>CAZHWV010000221.1:0-1397 GCA_964536185.1 uncultured Anaerolinea sp.
GTCATTTACCAGATCGCGCCGGATGTCAAGGCAACCGATTGTTCCGTCACGCTGGCTTTTCTGGCTGAGGCTGGGCTGGCAAGATTTTTGAATGTCAACCCCGTGGCCTATTCAAAGGACTGGAATGTTTATTCCTGCAATGGATCCGCCGGGCAGTCAAATGGGAGGTTAGCCCTGGCTCAGAAAAGGCCTCTCTTCCCTGCCAACCAGCCTCTGATTCAAAATGACCAGGTAAAGGTCATCACCCTGGTCGAAAACGCTGATATTCAGGCCGGCCCGACACTGGCACTGGGTCCCGATGGAAAGATGGCTTATGCCTGGATGGCTGCAAACCCCGGCGAACAGAGCAGCGAAATCCGACTGCGCTGGTTCGACGGCGTTGAATGGGGCCAGGAGAGCGCACTTAACAGCAAGGGCGCAAAAATCAATTTTGCGCCGAGTGTCGGCATTGATCAAAAAGGACAGATCGTCACCGTCTGGCCGCAAAGCAAGGCAGAAAATCCCGTCGCCCTCAATGAAGACTTTGCCCGCAGCCTGGATATTGTCTATGCAGTCTCTGACCCGAAAACCGGGAAAACCATTTCACAGGGCAGCCTGACCACCGACAGCGACCTGGATTTTAGCCCGCGCATTGTGCGCAGCCAGGATGGCGTCCTGTGGGCGATGTGGCAGAGCAGCCCCTCAGCCAGTCTGACCGGCAACAGCCAATCGCCGAACCTGCTGAAAACAGCCTATTGGAATGGAAAAAAGTGGTCAAAAGTTCAAACAGCGGCAGACAACCTGGTGGGCACGCTTTGGTGGTCGCTGGCGGCTGGCAATGGCCAGGCGCTGGTTGCCTACGATGTAGATACCAATGGCAATCTGACTGACGCCACAGACCGCGAGATTTTTGTCGCCCGCAGCGCCGCCTGGGGGCAGCCCCAACAGTTGACGAAAAACGATAGCCTCGACACGGCTGTCCTGGCCGCCTACGCGCCAGATGGTCAGCCGGTTTTGGCCTGGCTAAATGGCAGCCAGGTTGTGTCTTTGCAGGGAAACCTGGACGGCGAACCAGTTGTGTGGTTCGAAAACCAGCAGGAATTGGGTCTCGCGCTTACCCGGGGAATCTTGCTGGCTGGCAGCGCTGGCGAAATGGGTTTGCTCCTGCCCGGCGAGTCGACTGCCGGCTCCGACACCTGGTTATATAAATTTGACCCACAAGCAAAGACCTGGTCGCGTCAAGATTTGCCCCTCTTTGGCAATCCGGAAATAGAAAATGACCTGACCGCTGGAATAAATGCCAACGGCGATATCCTGATCGGTCTTACCAGCGTCCAGATGCTGGAAAAAGATGGCAAACCGGTGATGGCGGATACCACCACTTTAAAAGCCGCGACTGTTCAGGGCGCTTTTCAACC
>CAZHWV010000221.1:1497-5372 GCA_964536185.1 uncultured Anaerolinea sp.
TAGCCTGCAGTCTTCCAGTGGCAGCCACGCCAACCAGCCAGGTGATCGTGGTGACTGCCACCGCGCAGCCTGAGACAGCCAAGGTTACAGATACAGTCGCCGCGCAGGTGGAACCAGTGCTGGCCACAAGCGTCGCCAGCACCGCCATCCCGGCCTCGCCGACACTGACCAGCACCAACCAGCCGCCGACTGAAACCCTGACGGCAACCGCCACGGCGACGCAAACAGCGACAACCACCACAACTCCAACGCCGACGACCACAGAGCTGCCCTGCAACCGGGTCAGTTTCGTTACCGACGTGAGTGTCCCGGATGGGACTGTCTTTAAAACCGGCGCGCCCTTTACAAAAACCTGGCGATTTAGAAACACAGGCTCCTGCACCTGGACTTCGGGATACCAACTGGTCTTCGTCAAGGGTGACTCGATGAGCGGAGCTGGATCGCAGTCGCTGACCAATGGACTGGTACCCCCGAACAGCACCGTGGATGTCTCGATTAACCTGGTTGCGCCAGCCAGCGCGGGCACCTATAAAGGCTTTTGGAAAATCCGCGAACCCGGCGGAGAGATATTTGGGCTGAGCACCGGCTCATTTTGGGTGGAAATCAAGACCGAAGACCCGGGTCCGCCCACTGTTGTGCCTCCAGCCACAGCGCCAGACCTGTTCGTTACTGAATTCACCATCTCGCCCGCCACACCAGTAAACGGACAGCCCGCCCACGTCCGGATTGGCGTATATAACCAGGGCAACGCCGTCGCCTCGCAGTTTACCGTCCTTTGGTATGGGTTGAGCACTTTTGTCAACCCCGGCTGCTCGTGGACTGTAGACAGCATGAATGCCAACGGCGGGCGCATTCTGGAGTGTGACTTTGTTTTCCAGAGTCCTTATCCGCTGAACAAGACCTCGCTCGTGATTGTGGATCCCAACAACCAGGTAGCTGAAAGTAACGAAAGCAACAACCGGGGCTATCTCACACCCTTCGGAGTCGTCAACCCGTAATATTCAGGCGGCTGACTCGCCAACCTGGTTGGTTAGCGGGTCAGCCGGCGCTGTACTCGCCTCGTCTTGAGGCGTAGGCTCAACCAACTGCTGAGCGATTTTCTCATCGCGCTCACGGATAGCGCCTAACAAGCGGGCTTGCTCAGCTTTCAGCTCGCGATTTTCCTGTTCGGCCTGCGCCAGGCGCATGGCCCCCGTGCGGCCCAGCGAACGGCCGCCCAACAGGTCAAGCAACAAGGCCAGCAGATAGCCAAGGACACCCAGCAATACGATCCACCACTGGTCAATGACCACAGCGGTAATAATGCTCATCCCCAGCACCACCCAGCCGTAAAGGTCCAACAAAAACCAAAAAGGACGGGGTTGCTGCATATTTACTGCTCCGCTGAAATGGCGTTATAGATGGCTTCGATGCTGGCCGGGTCGCCGGTGAAGGTTTTGCCGTTGGTCCTATTGGCTATGCGCAGCATAAGATCCTTATCCGCATCCTCACCATAGGCGATGGTAAACACCTTGGTCCCATCTGCGCTCTCACCGGTCGGCAGGCACGCAAACATCTGGTTCTGTGAATTCACACTGGCGGTATCCATCCCATCCGAGAGCAGCACAATGCCGTACAGGCGTTTCTCGTTCTGGGTCAGGTAATCGCCCTGTAGTTGGGCGACTTTATCCATCGCCGAGCAAACCGAATCGTAAAGCGGGGTCTTGCCGCTGGCGAACAGGCCATTCAAGCTTTTGGCCAGAGTCTCCGAGACATCCCCCGCCCGTCCACCGCCCAGGTCAACCACGCCTGCGCTGCCCCCAAAACCAAGCACAAAAATATCATCGTTCGGGTCGAGGCGCTGGACAAAGTTCACCGAACTGTCGACAGCATTGCGGATCTTATCCCCTTCCATGCTCCCCGATGTATCCAGAAGCATGACAATGGTTGCCTTTTTCTTGGTCTGGTGGAAAATATCCTTCACCGCCGCCGCCACATCCGCAGACGGGCTTTGCAAAGCCGGGACACTGGCGCGATTGACCCGCGGATCCGTGCCATCGGCCAGGGTCAGCGGCGCATGCAGCGGAACGTTCTCGTCCACAGGCCGCAGGTAATAATTGATGGCCATTTCCTGCTGCGCGCCAGCCAGCAAATAGTCGCGGAAAATTTTGGCGGCTTCTTTTTGCGGCGCAGTCACCCAGTCGCCATCCAGGGTGCAGTATGGCTGTTCGGTCCAATAGGTGCCCTTTGAAGGAAAGATAAAGACCAACTGGTAACGCATGCTCGCCCCAAAATCCTTATTGGTCTTGAGCGTTTCGGCTTCACTGGTGGTCACAGCGTGCAGGTAGTCCGGTCCGCGTTGGCCCAGAAGCTGCATCAATGGCCGGCTCTGAATGCCGTAATGATAAGTATTTTGTTCCACACCGCGGAAAGCCGCCACCACCGGTTCAGAATAGACCTGCTCAGGAGTGATCCCGCTGGTCAGGCCAACCGTGGAGTAAGCCAGCGTGGCCAGGCTGAGCAGCCCGGAATTGGAATAATCCGGATGCGTATGTCCAAATTTGAACTGGCCCCATTCGGGATGCCCCAGGCTCTTCCAACCCTGCGGGTCAGCCGATAATTTGACGATATCATCCCAACTGATCGGCTTGTCCGGCCAACCAAGCGCCTCGGCCATCGGCCGCCACATGGCGAAGCCCATCGGGGCCAGGATCGTCGCTGGACAGCTTTCGGAAACGAGCACTTTTCCATTGCGATCCTTCCAGACCTGGTTGGCGCCATCCACCCAGGATTGATCGCCAGGACTCCACACCACCGGCTGGCTTTTGCCATCCAAAATATCCTTTTGCGAGCCGCCCGAGGTAACATGCTTGACCGTGGCCACGATCACTTCACCCGTGGAGAGTTTGTGCTGTTCCTGGTTGAACTGGGCGACAACCGCGTTCATCCAGTCTTCCTTCGTGTTGGCCGATGAGATTTCAATCGTGACTGCGCCTTCAGGCGGTGTCGGCGGCGCAGCCGTGGCAATCGTCGGATCCAGGGGTACTGATTGCACAGTCGGGTCCGCGTTTATCGCTGATTGCAGCAGGCGCGGCAGGGTCAGGGCCCCGGCGATGATGCAGCCAAAGAGCAGTACAGCCGCCACCACCACCACAGCTCCCCAAGGAACTTTCGGCTTTTCGGAGTAAGACATATCAACCTCCTACACAATTAAGGATTTAGCGAGAACCGACTGCCATGCGAAATCCAAGGAACGGAAAGAAATATCCGGCGGGATATACATGCCGGTAGGAAGTACGGGAACCGAAGATCATGTCGTTGAACGAACCGCCGCGAGCCACTCTCAACTCTCCGGGCGGAACCGTATCAGCAGGCTGGGGCACATATACGCTTGCCGTCCACTGCTGGACATTGCCACACATATCCAAGACCCCAAACGGGCTGGTATCGCCGGGCAGGCTGCCCGCATCCAGCGTATCGTAAATTTCGTTTTCAGCAGTATTTGCCAGACCGCCCGCAAAAAGCTCGCCCCAGGGAAAAGGCCGGCCATCATCACCGCGAGCAGCATATTCCCATTCCGCCTCACTCGGCAGGCGTAGAGCCTTATTTTTCTGCGTTGAAAGCCAGGCGCAGTAAGCTTCGGCTTCATAGGCGCAGACCCCGACCACCGGGTGAAAATCCCTGGCTCTCTGGGCTTCCCAAGCATCCGGCTGGCGGCGGTTTTCCCGCCCCCAGCCATCGATCTCACCATTCAACCAGGCCCAGCCCGCCTGGCTCCACCATTGCTGATCCGCCGTCGCACCACTTTCAATGAAGACAGCATACTGGCTGACAGTGACCGGCGCGTGCGCGATCTGGAATTCTGGAACAAAGACCGCGCGGGCTGGCTGCTCACG
>CAZHWV010000222.1:0-5299 GCA_964536185.1 uncultured Anaerolinea sp.
TGCCGAGCGGCCGGACACCCTTACGGTTCATGGCTTTGATGCGCTTATGGTTGCCGGGTTGTTCAGGCAGACCGCTGGTGGCAAAGGTGATGAAATCCTCTTTGTCACGGGGGGTGAGCGCTGGATTGGCATGGCGTTCATATCCCAACGTGGTGGCGCGCATCGAACCGATCGACTTCCCACACAGCGAACCAGCGCCGTGCCCTGGGTAGATCAACAAACCGTCATTCAAGGGCAAGATTTTCTCAAACAGCGAATGGTGCATATCGCCTGCCAATCCCTGTGCAGCCTCCACACCCACCAGGTCGGGGCGGCCAATATCACCAACAAACAACGTATCACCAGTCAATGCCAACCAGGGTTGTTCGGAACGGGTAGTATCAGAAACGAGCAAGGTAATGCTTTCAGGAGTATGTCCGGGGCTGTGGAGTACCCTCAGCCGCAGATTGCCTAATTCAAGCACATCGCCGTCATGCAAAGTCTCATGCGCAAACTCCGCGCCGCTGGCTTCATGCAGGTAGATCTTTGCGCCGGTACGCAGCGCCAGATCGGTGTTACCCGAAACGTGGTCGGCGTGCAGGTGTGTTTCGATGATAAGGGTGATGCTCAGCCCACGGGAAGCTGCTGTATCAATATATTTTTGAATTTCGCGGTCCGGGTCCACCACAGCGGCAATTCCCTTCGCTTCGCACCCGATTATATAAGATGCACAGCCCAGCCCATCAATAAAAAATTGTTGTGTATACATGATTTACGCTCCTATACCTTTAAGAATTTTGTTAAATTATCAGCTAGCAGAAAAACTGCCAGTACGATTACAAACCAGGCGAACGTTTTTTGAAGTTTCTGCGCAGGCATTCGCTTGGATAGCTGCGCGCCTGCAAACGTACCCGCTAAACCAGCGAGAATAAAAATATATGTCAGAGAAAAATTGAATGATTCTGTGCCCAGATGTCCAGCCAAACCTGCCAGACTGTTCATGGCGATGATGATCAGCGATGTGCCCACCGCTGCCGGCATTGGCAGACCAACAAACATGACCAGGGCTGGAACGATCAGAAACCCACCCCCAACACCCAAAATTCCGGTCAACAAACCGACCCCGGCGCCGCTTGCCAGCACGACCCAGAGCGGTCCCGCCACGCGATGAACATCAGGCTCGCTTTTGCGGCGAACCAGCATTACCACGCCAATTACCAGCATCAGCAGGGCGAAAGCGATCAGGAGTACAGCAGACGGCAACATTTTGGATATGCCCGATGCGAAATAAGCTACCAGCATTCCCGCGCCGCCAAATACCAGGGCCACCGACCAGTTCAGGCTGCCCTGTGCGCGATGGAAAGATGCGCCCAAAAGGCTGTTTGCGCCCACGATTGCCAGAGAGGTGGTTACAGCTGCATGTGATGATTGCCCAATCAAATAGACCAGCGCCGGAACCGTCAGGATCGAGCCACCACCGCCCAACAGGCCGAGCGACAGCCCGATGGCGAAACCGAGCGCGAGTTCGATGAACAGCATTTAGGCTGCATTGCCTTTTTTTACCGGAAACCCGGCTCTCTGCCAGTTATTCATGCCACCGCTCATATCCAGGACGGTGTAACCTGCGTTGATAAGCTTTTTGGCGGCAGAGCGACTGCGGCTGCCAGATGCACAGACACAAACAATCTCTTTATCTTTTGGTAATTCTTTGAGATGCTGGTTAATGGTTCCAAGCGGGATCAATTTTGCCCCGACAATATGCCCGGCTTGATATTCATGCGACTCTCGGACGTCAATTACCACAGGACGTTTACCACTCTTCAGCTTTTCATTTAATTTATGCTCATTTATAGAAGGTACGGGCGGCCCAAAAAGGCGGGAAAGCAAATCCATTATTTCATCTCCATGAAGATAGTTTCACATCCTTTGATGAGAATACGCAAAAAAGGTTACAAAGATCACGAAGATTGCCTGATTATCGTCACAATAACGTGCAGATAGCTACCAGATCGCAACTTTTATCTCGCAATTTCATCTAACCTTTCATGCGCCTAAATTCCAGGAAAATCGTGACAGAAACCAACCGCTTTCGGTCGGTCACTCTCAGTACTTATATCGACAATATCGTTTCTCTCATGCTTTCAGTTTTTCTGTCAGTCTGGAACCAGGTTTCAGGTGCAAGATGAGTTCGCTTCTCCAATTTAACGATGATGCTTCAAAACATCTCATGGCAATGTATTTAACGCCGGACATGATCGACCAACGAAAGCATATTATTGAGCTCATCAAGCTTCAACCCGGTGAACGAGTTCTGGATGTCGGTTCAGGGCCAGGTTTCCTGGCTTCAGAAATTGGCAAAATAGTGGGTCCGTCCGGTCAGGTATGTGGTATTGACATCAGCGAGACTCTCCTGAATGTAGCCAAAGCGCGCAGCGCTCACCAGCCCTGGGTGGAATTCCTCAATGGCGATGCAGCCAGGCTTCCTTATCTAAATAACTCTTTTGATATTGGTATTTCCACGCAAGTTTTGGAGTATGTGCCAGCTGTCAATGCAGTATTGATTGAACTCTTTCGAGTTCTGCGCCAAGGTGGGCGCGTGGTTCTTTTGGATACGGATTGGGATTCCATTGTCTGGCATTCCACCGACAACGCACGCATGCATCGTATTCTATCAGTCTGGGAAGAGCATACTGCTGATGCTCACCTACCCAGAACACTCTCTCACAAGTTAATTCAAGCGGGCTTTCAGATCGAATCGCAGCAGGTCATCCCGATGTTCAACCCGGTTTTCGATCAAAACACATTTAGCAACCGCTTAATTGATTTGATTGTCTCGTTCGTAAGCGATAGAAAAGGAATTTCTCGCGCTGAGGCTGATGCATGGGCAGGCGAACTGCGCCAACTCGGTGAGAACGCTGAGTATTTTTTCAGTCTGAACCGCTATTTGTTTATTGCAACGAAGCCGTAGATGACTTCATCTATCCTGTCCGATCTGTTTGGATATTGCTAGCGGACCAGATCCAAACGCTCCCCTTTCGAAAGGGGAGCGTTTGGATGATTTAGATGGTACTCTGATAGCGATATAAATATCTGGTGAATTTATTCTGCATTTTTTATCCCTAAAATCTGGACAACCGCTGCCTGCCCGGTGTGGAATTTACCTTCAACGACATTCCGGTCAAGTTCAACAGCCTGGATGAACTTTAAACCGGCCAATTCCTGGAGCAGGCCGGCAAGGGTCATTAGCATATCCGGAGAATTTGGTCCGCCGGTTTTCATGTCAATCTGCCGCGGGGTAAAAGCTTCGAGTACAAAGGCACCACCAGGTCTCAGCCCGCGCACAACGGCCTGGTGCAGTGGAACCCGGATTGCCGAAGGAACATGGCAAAAGATAGAAACAATCACATCCCAACTGCTTGGCTGGATCTGGTATTCGCCAAGATCAGCCGTGATGGTGGTGAGTTTGACGTTCTTTTTTGCCGCGAGCCGCCGGGTTTTCTCCAGACCGACATCGGATGAATCCACAGCCGTGACATCAAATCCCAGAGCTGCAAGATAGACGGCATTCCGCCCTTCGCCTTCGCCCAGCGAAAGTAGTTTTCCGCGAGGAATACTGGCCGATACTGAGTGCAGGAAATCGTTTGGCTGGGTGCCATATACATAATCCGGCTGGTTATATCGTTGGTTCCACATAAGTTTTCATTCCATTAAAACGAGAAAATTAATTAGAGGATGCCAGGATCGGGTCGATAATTGACTTCAGAGTTTCAAACGAAGGCGGCCCAATCAACTTCTGATCATTTACGACAAAAGCAGGTGCGCCATTAAAGCCAAACTGGTGCCCTTCGTTTGTGCTTTGGTCTACCTTGGGACTGTTCTGTCCAGAATCAAGGCAGTTATTAAATTTGGTTGTATCCAACCCGAGTTGTGTGGCGTACCCTTTAAGATCATTTATTCCGATCGCCGGGGACTTGGCATACAACAGGTCGTGATATTCCCAGAATTTACCCTGGTCCAAAGCACATTGGCCGGCTTCGGCGGCTTTCGGGGATGTAGAAGTAATAACGGGGAAGTCCTTCCATACAAAGCGAACTTTATCACCATAAGTTTCCCTGATACGCTGCAAAATACCGGAATTGTGCCAAGCCTGGCAGGATGGACAGCCATAGTCCGAGTATTCGAAAATGGTTACTTTGGCGGTTTCAGAACCGTAAGCCGGATCGATCGCCATGCGTGCGGCGCTTAACGGCTCGGCCCGAGGACGAGTCAATGCAAATATAGAAATGGCTACTATCACCAGCCCGATCAGACCGAAGGTAACAGTCGTTTTTCGCTTATCCTGTAGGCGACGTTTTTGAGCGGCAGATCTGATCGCATTTTTTGGGGTTTCCTTGGGCATATGTCATCCTTTTATCGATTTTGTATATATATAAGTAGATGCACCACACCCCTTTTTTGTTGCACAAGCCGAATTTATCTTTAGCCAGGTCATCAGAAATGCCATTACAGCTATAAGTTCCTTTCCGAAGGAAAGGTGTCAGATGTGAGCGATTCAGGTAATCATTTTCTACTCTTAATAAATCTTATCTGGTTTTAATTCTCATTCATCCAATGTCATCTGTCGAAGGTAAACTTTATTTACATTCTCCTCCATAGAACAAACCGCTGAAAAGCCTGGGCCGGCTTCAAGGCGGTTTGGGCTTTAAATCTATTTTTGCTCTGGCTTCTGCGTGTGCAGGATACTTACGACCATGATTTCTGGCTAGCAGATTGTCGAAGAGGAATCTTTCATTCAATATTTTCTCTCGTTTGCCCTATATTTGCTCCTTTAATGTGGCTTTTGGAGCAGATTCAGCCCAATTGCCAGGCCAAAACGGGACATTTTGGCAGCAGAATCGCTCTCCGACAGGCTGCTAGGACTAGAGATGCGTGGCTCAGCCAGTCTTACAGATCTAGATTATTACTTGCGAGCCGCTTCGCGTGGTTGGAATGCTGCGACCACCTGAGCGAAATCATCCTGGATGGTGAACGTGGTATTGAAATCGATATAGCCCGCAAAGCCAGTGATGTATTTGAACTCGGGATGATCCTGCGTCATAATTACGATTTTGGCACTACATCCGAAACAGATATCAAAGTGCTGAGTGTGTCCCAGGGCAAACCTGTCAGCAAATATCCAATCTATTTACTGGCCCGTAAACAGACACTCTCATGTCACCTGTCAAAAATCCCCTTGACAGCCCTCCCGATCCATATTAAACTTTTCCCACGCTAAATCTGCGGTGGTCTCAGTCGGCCGCCGCCTTTAATTTAATCCAGC
>CAZHWV010000223.1:0-5251 GCA_964536185.1 uncultured Anaerolinea sp.
AAGTCCGCCCTTGGCAGATTTGATCGTGCAGGCTGCTGATACCTTTAAGTTGACGCAATCTTGCCCTGCCCCAACTTAGTGAGAAGATACGAAAATCTTTCACCATGGAGAAACAGGGATCACGGAGAAAACCCTTTTTTGAATCTCTGTGCGCTCCATGGTAAATATTTTGGTTCAGGTTCTTGTGGGGTCCGGCGGCGTGGTAATCTCCGTTTCGAAAGGGATTATAACGATCAGAAGTAGCCGATTCTGCTTCTTGACACGGCTTCTCTTTTTTGCTATTATTATTTAGGATAACCTAAACAATAATTTAGCTATGAAAAAACCTTTAACCCAAACCATTCAGGATTACCTGAAAACGATTTATGACCTTTCAGAAAGCGATGGTGCCGCCAGCACAACGGCGCTGGCGGCACGGCTGGGAATTGCGCCCGCTTCTGTGACCGGGATGATGCAACGACTGGCAGCCGGGACTCCGCCCCTGGTGGATTACCGCAAACACCAGGGCGTGACCCTTACCCCGGCAGGGAGGCGGACCGCATTGGAGGTCATTCGCCATCACCGCTTGATCGAAACTTATCTGGTGGAGACGCTCGGCTATACCTGGGATGATGTCCATGCTGAAGCCGATCGGCTCGAACATGTCATCTCAGAAGACTTCGAGGCCCGCATCGCCGCAGCCCTGGGTCACCCGACCCGCGACCCACACGGCGAGTTGATCCCCACTGTCAATTTGTTCATGCCCGCAGATGATACTCTGCCGCTTTCAGCACTGCGGCCGCCGCAGAAAGCCGTGATCGTGCGGGTACGGGCCGATGATTCCGCGCTCTTGCGACACCTGGAAAGCCTGGGGCTGGTTCCCGAGGCGAAAGTGAAGGCGATCGAATTTTCCCAATTCGATCAGAATATCCTTTTACAAGTAAACGAGAATGATCCTATCGTAATAGGATCAGCGATCAGTCACAAAATCTTCGTGGAAATTTCGTGACTGGCTTCAGTCTCGTTATGGGGCTGATTGTGCCAATCACTGTTTATGTTATTGGTTGAGACCGAAAGATCTGGTTTAGAAGGAGAACGCTATGCCTGGTTTTACATGGATATTAATACTGGTTTTGCTGGTCCTGCTGGCCGTATTCCTGCCCAAATATGGCGGACTGGTGTGCTTCACGAACTGGCAGGAAATCCATCAGCGTGAGTTGGTGGAAGATGCTTTGAAACATTTGATCGACCGTGAGCAGCAGGGACGCCACGCTTCCCCAGAATCACTGGCTGGCACATTGGAATTGAGCCCCCAAAAAACGATGAAGCTGATAGCTCAGATGGAAACACAAAAGCTGGTGGAACACGCTGGGATGCAAATTCACTTAACTGCTGAGGGTGAACGCTGGGCGCTGCATGTTGTACGCGCGCATCGTTTGTGGGAGCGTTACCTGGCCGATGAAGCCCGTATGCCGCTCGTAAAAATCCACGGTGAGGCGCATCGCCGCGAACATACCATGACCGAGACGCAACTGGATGCGATGGATGCCGCCATGGGTCACCCCGTCACGGACCCACACGGTGACCCTATCCCCAGCCGTGAGGGGCAGCTGCGCAGTCTGGAAGCCACTCCCTTAACGGCCTGGCTGGCTGAAGGTGCGGTTCGTATTTCACATCTCGAAGATGAACCCGCCATTGCGTATGAACAAATCCTGGCTGCCGGTTTACGCCTGGGTCTGGTCATCCGCATTATCGAAAAAACGCCCGAACGCTATGTGTTGAGCGACGGAGAAAATGAATATCGTTTGGCGCCGTCTGTGGCGGCCAATGTGCATGTGTCCGCTCTGCCCGAAAGCGAGACGGCCTTGCAAGGAGCCGTGCCGCTCTGGCAGTTGGCGCATGAACAAAAGGCTGAAATTCTGGCATTGGATGAGGGCGTGCAAGGCTTTACCCGCCGCCGCTTTCTAGATTTGGGATTGACGCCCGGCACGCTAATTTTTCCCGAACTGCAAAACTTCTTTGGCGACCCGCGCGCTTATCGTGTGCGCGGCACGCTGATTGCGCTGCGCAAAGATCAGGCCGCGCAGATTTGGGTTAAGCCCGTCTAAAAAAGTCAAAAGCCAAAGGTCGAAGGTCAAAGACGGAATGTTTTGACGTTTGTTGTTCGACTTTTGATAATAGGATAAAAACATGAGCGAAAAAGTAAAACTTCCCACCGAAAACTGCGAAACCTGCCCGGCGTTTACCAACCTGGAGCAGATGGGATTAAAAATCGACAACTTTGACCGCGTGATTGCGCTGGCGGGTAATCCAAACACCGGAAAATCAACCCTCTTCAACTCATTGACCGGGCTGAAACAACATACCGGAAACTGGCCGGGCAAAACCGTGACCCGTGCCGAGGGCGGCTACCAGTTCAACAATGTGCGCTATAAAATCGTGGACTTGCCCGGCACCTACTCTCTACTTTCGGCTTCGCAGGATGAGGAAGTAGCACGCGACTTCATATTATTCGGCCAACCTGATTGCACTATTGTCGTCACCGATGCAACCTCGCTGGAACGCAATCTGAACCTGGTCATGCAGGTCATGGAAATCACCGACAAAGTGGTTGTAGCTGTCGACCTGATGGATGAAGCCCGCCGTAAAGGACTGGCAATTGACAGCCGCAGTCTGGCGCGCGATTTGGGCGTTCCCACCATTCCGATTACGGCGCGCACCGGCGAGGGCATCAGCACCTTACTCCAGGCAATTGCAGATGTGATCGAAGAGAAAATCGCAACCAAACCTTTGCGTGTAGGAGGCACCTCCGAATTCCAGCGCGCTATTGATGAACTCGTACCGATGATTGAAACAGCGATTCCGGGCATCCCGAATGCACGCTGGGTGGCTATTCGCCTGTTGGATGGCGACGCGCGCGTGCAAAAAGCACTTGAAGATGGTGAACTGCCTGAGTTGATGGCACGACAGAGGCGGGCGGATGTGCAGTTCAGCCGCAGAATGTCGGTTCAAGGAAGGCAATAACATGGCAGATAAGACCATCCACCCAAACGAAATTCTGGCGAAAGCCGAGAACCTGCGTGGCACGCTTTCAAGCGGATTCCGTGATGAAATTGTTAAATCGCTCTACACTGAGGCCGAAACCATCGCTCGGCGCGCTGTCAAAGTTGCGACCGATAAAAAGTACGATTTCGACCAGCGGGTAGACAAATTAGTCACATCACCCATTTTCGGCCTGCCGATTATGCTTTTGATTCTGGCCGTCATCATCTGGCTGACGGTGCAGGGCGCAAATGTGCCCTCACAAATGATCGCCAACGCGCTCTTTTGGATCGAAGATCAAGCCGCCAACCTTTTTACGGCCATCGGTATTCCCTGGTGGATCACCGGGTTCATCTGGCACGGCGTCTATCGCGGCCTGGCCTGGGTCATCGCGGTCATGCTCCCACCGATGGCTATCTTTTTTCCAACCTTCACGATCCTCGAAGACCTCGGCTATTTGCCGCGCGTGGCCTTCAACATGGATTGGCTCTTTAAAAGTGCCGGTGCACACGGAAAACAATCGTTGACAATGGCGATGGGCTTTGGTTGCAACGCCGCCGGGGTGATTTCAACCCGCATTATCGACTCGCCGCGTGAACGGCTGATCGCCATTCTCACGAACAACTTTGTTCCATGTAATGGGCGGTTCCCGACTCTGATTATGCTCGGCACAGTCTTTGTGGCCGCGGCCTTCCCGCCCATGTTCACCTCCCTGATCGCCGCTGCTTCGGTCGTCGCCGTGGTGCTGATTGGCATTGGGTTTACCCTCTTGATGTCGTGGATTTTGACCAAAACGGTGCTCAAAGGCGAGGCCTCGGCTTTCACGCTCGAGCTGCCACCCTACCGCCGGCCCAACATCAGCCGTATTCTCTACACCTCCATCATTGATCGCACCCTGTTTGTGCTCTGGCGCGCCATCCAGACCGCCGCTCCGGCTGGAGCTGTGATCTGGATTCTGGGAAATATCAACGTTGGCGGCATCAGCCTGGCAAACCAGATCGCCAACTTCCTCAACCCGTTTGGCCTGCTGCTCGGTCTGGATGGAGTCATCCTGCTGGCCTATATCATCGCCATTCCCGCCAACGAAATTGTCGTTCCAACCATGATGATGGTTTACATGGGCACCGGCATGATGATTGACGCGCCTTCCTACGACCAACTACGGAGCATGCTCGTGGTTGACCACAACTGGACGATGTTGACAGCGGTCAATTTGATGCTCTTCAGCCTGCTCCACAATCCCTGCGCAACGACGATTATGACCATTTACAAGGAAACCAATTCTGCCAAGTGGGCGACTCTGAGCGTGGTGATTACACTCGGGCTGGCTTTTCTGGTCACCTTCCTGACGGCTACCATCGCCAGGCTGCTTGGCTGGGCTTAATTTTAAATTAGGAAACACGAAGGTCGGACTGGCATTTTCACCAGTCCGACCTTCGTGTTTCCTGCCTCCAAAAAAGAACATGTCAGCCCGCGAAAAGCAACCTTTCGCGGGCTGACATCAAACTTAGCTGGTATTGAAAGTGTCAGGTTGCTGGAAATTTTTCAAGACAGCAGACAGCTTGAATTACGACCGGTAAATGTCTTTTTTTATTGGTCAGGCAAAGGTTGGACAAATCAATAATTTTGAATTGTCATTCCCGTGAGTGATTCGGGACAATGTGCGAAGGAGGGTGACCCTCCCGACTGGAACAATCGTTTTTACAGAGGAAACTATTTAACCCTTTACTTTCCGGTAACAGGTGATAGACCAATCCGGCAAAGTGTGGTACGGACGGGTTTGAACCTTACAAAATGAACCATCTTTTGCGCCAAAAAGCTTATGTTGCCGCAGGTTGAGCCGTTTTTTGGCTTCGCGCCAGGTTTCCTTTGGGCAAATGGCCCGTTACTGACTTCTTTTCTCGAAGTTGCCCTGAAATTTGGGCATCTTTCGGAAATGCCTTGCCTGCCAGCTGCCGCCGCAACCGACCAGGGGTTCTTTTGGGTTCGCGATCCCAAAAACCCGTCGGCATGGCTGGGAATGTTGCCGCAATAAAGCTCAAAATTGAGCCCACCAGGAGCGCCAACTCAGGCAATCGCTGAACACTTTCTTTGTTATGGACGAACTGACGATGTGCTCCAACCATCTGCTTGGCACTCAACGGTATCTGCTCTACCACTTTTTCGGCCTGGGATGCGCGGGAGTACGAGAGTTCGACGCCAATCCGCTCGGTGTTGAAACCTTGCGAAA
>CAZHWV010000224.1:0-5090 GCA_964536185.1 uncultured Anaerolinea sp.
TGGGGGGTGAAGACTGGACTTGAGGCGCATTGTTTTTTGCCATGCTGAACTCCGGTTGGAGCTCCAAGTCGACTTGAAACATCAAAACACTGTACGCAACGTTGCTTGCATCAGGCAGTCGCTTGAGATTTGGCCACCCTGAGACAAGGGTAGAATCTTGAAACCTATCTTAGAGTTCTACTACACGTTGGCTCAAATAGTTGAGAAGTTAGGCGTTCAGCGCCTTGCCCTGGTAGGTCCACTTGAACGGTTTTGCCATTGTCCGGTTGTAATACTCGACGAAAGCCAGGATTTTGCGTTTCAGATCGTCGAGGGAAATAAAGTTGCCGCGCTTGATGACTTTTCGAACCAAGATACTGAACCAAATCTCGATCTGGTTCATCCAGGAAGCGTGCTTGGGCGTGTAATGAAAAACGATCCGGTGCGTTGGGTCGCTCAAAAAATCGGCCCGCGAAGCCATGGATTTCAAAATACCTGATTCGCCCTTGACGCCCAGATCGATCGCCAAGTCGGATTCTTCGGCAACATAGCGAACCAGAGATTCAGACATGTGCGTGTTGAGATTATCGCTAATAAAATGCCATTGGCTGACCAAGAGGTCTGAAGCCACCCGGTTTTTGATATGCTCGACGAAGTCTTGTTCATTTCGGGTCTTCCCGGCGGTGCAAGCCACCAGTTCGCCGGTTGCAACATCAATGTCGCAGGTAAAAGACAGCGTGCCATGCCGAATATATTCAAATTCCTGTCGGTCGACCTTCCCCGGCAGCATAGGCAAGCCCGGATGTTTGCGCTCTAAGGCTTGGACACCAGTCATTTCATCCACGCTTTCCGTGCGTTGACCTTGCTTGGCTCGTTCAGGAGCAGTTTTGTAGATTAGATTAATGTCGGCCACTTTCTCATCAAAACCATCTTCGTAACCGGGTGTCAACCAATAACGGCTCAAGTGCGGTCGGAGATCAGCCTCTTTTTAAAAGCCTCGCGGCATGGCGAGCCGAGATATTATCCACAATCTTGCGTTTCCTGACTTCATCCGCAATTTCCCGTGCGGTCCAGCGGTTAATCGGTCGCTCTGAATTTTCAGGTGTTTCACAGGCCAGGGCTTCAATCTGGCAGCGTTGGTCAGCCGTAATTCGGCTGGGGGCACCTGGGCGCGGTCGATCTTCGAGACGTTCTTCAAGGCCCAAGTCAGCATAGGAAATGGTCTGGGCTTTGACCCACCGATTGCGCCAACATTGAGCAGTATTGATGCTGATCTTGAAGGTGGCGGCAATTGCACTGTTCGTTTGACCTTCTCCAGCGGCCAAAATAATGCGTCCCCGCAATGCTATTTGCTGGCCGATGTTATGACGGCGAACTAATTGTTCCAAACCGATTTGTTCTTCCGATGTCAGTTTGACTACGGTAGCTTTTGGAGTGGGCATTCCGGTTTCTCAGCTTTCTGTTTTGGCCTAGTTTAATGGCCGCCAGCCCGCCGGTCAACCCTTCGCCAAATCTTGTTAGCTATTTATGCCAACCTGTACTAGTATTTGCTCACCTGTGAACAATATGTTTTGGAGGCCTGCAGTTTTTGTCTGCAAAGTGAACTCACCTTGCGGTTTTCAAAAACGAAGCAGCATCTTTTCGTATCGATGAAGGTAGCACTCTTCATCGATAGTTTGTGCATGGGTTATTTTTCGAATGCACAGTTGATTGAATGCTGGAAAATGTACCCGGCAGGCAGTCGGAGACATTCGGGAAGAATTAGCACGGGTCCGTGCAGAAAGTGTTTCCAGTGCAGAGCGCTGGATCAGGAAGTTTCTCGAAGGAGAAATTCCCGATCGATGACGTGCAACAAGTTGCATGTTCATAATCTCATGAAAGAGCGAAAAATAATATGTATGGGCGTACCAATATGGAGCATTAATGTCGAATCTATTAAAACTCATCCCCAATTGCCCTGATTTAGCCGGATTAGCCATCCAAGAGTTGGCAGTCGATGTCTTATCCCCCAAATCATCATGCGCTTGAGATCACCCATTAGTTGCAAGCTTGCAGAAACTGCGTGTAGTAACTGCCCTGGTTTCAACTTTTGGAAAAGGCAAATTTCTTGGCAGGCGCAAAGGTGACCGAGTGAGCAGTTTCAGGGTATTCTAGCATCAACCTCGGGATCGAGGGTGCAGTTGTCAAAGCGAGTTCGAGGGGCAGGTCGGGGTGAACAGACATCGATGTCAATAGGCTGACCAATGCAATAATGAAACCATCTCGATAATTTTCGTTCGGGTGATGACTTGAACTCCGGATGTATGCTTTCGTATAGCCACAAAGCGAGATTGATTTCAGAATACCATCGAATGATAGAATGAGTAAAGCAGCTTGGCAGATAAAGCTGCGGGGCTTTTGTAATCTTGCGATCAGGATTGCCGGTAACCCCTCAAGAGAATGTTGTGCTATGGAGAAGCAGAGGGGGGCAGGTGAGCAGCAGGTACGTCATTATCTTTTGGTAGGAAGTTTCCGTAAGATATTTCGCGTAGTCTTGAGGCTGGGTTGGAGAAGAAGTCGACATGGATCGAAAAGCCGACCGATTTTTTCAATCTGGAATGGTTTTTCGCCATATATACGACTTCGGCACCAGCTCTGTAACTTATATCAAAGTGATGGTGTTTCTCAGGGAAAACCGGCGACCTAATACCCGAACAGACCTGCCATGAGTGTGGACCAGAAAGCCGTCTGGTTGTGTATGGAATGTGTCTACGACAAGGGGGAAGATGTTTTCCTGTGTGCCGAGCACCTGGAAGACCACGAACATGAGGAAGGCCCAATTGCGCTGGTGAACTCCCCGCGCCTGGGGATATGCGACTATACTGGACCTGCCGAGCCACCGCATTGAGGAAATACCCCACCCGGTTCAAAGAACGTGGATATTTTTTAGATAAAATTGTGCTAAGCCAATGCAGGACGCTGTTATTTACACATGCAATTTCTTCGGAACTAAAAATTCAAGGAGTGGTGAGTGGGTGGGTTTGGCTGAACATTTCGGTGCCGCAGCTCGTGCAGACGATACGCTGGGCAGGAGCGGGGGCAAGCGCGCCGCCGCATTCCGGGCACTGGCTGTTCAGACCTATCTTTTGCGCCGTGGCAACGTAGATGGTCTTACTGCGCCAGTTTACATAGCCGCTAAACTGCCCACGTTGGACAAGTTGATAAAGCCAGTCCGTTGTCACGGCTGGGCTGGCTTGGAGCAGACCGGCCAATTCATCCATGCGGATCCGCCCGCGCAAATTGACCCAGGCCAGCAACTGGCGCTGCTGCTCGGCCAGATAAGCGGAAGTATAAATCCAACCGTTGGCGGCATCCAGGGTTCCGGCCAGTCGGCCGGAATGCAGCAAATCATCCACAACATTATCTACTTCACCGAAGGGGATGCATGCCAGAACCGATAATTCCGCCAGGCTGAGCGTCCGGCGGGCTGAAATATAGGCTAGCGCGCGGTCGCTTGCGCCGGAGATCAACGCAGCGCGGATTTCCGGAATGGCGCGCGTCGCGCTGTACATGGCGGGCAGGGAAAATAGCAAGGCCACCGGCGCGACAATGACCAGCAAAAAGATGAGCGAAGCGGCCAGTTCCAGCTTCGCATCCAGCAGCATCAATACAAACACAATCCCACCGGCTAGAATGATACTGAGCGAAGCCGCGAACCAAATCAACGCGCGGGGCGGGTGATGCGGCTCGCGCATAGCCGCCATTGCTAGCATGATCGTGGCCAGGGGCAGTAGAAAAAGACCCAGCAAAAACAGGAACGCTTCCGTGTTGCTCATCCCGGACTGGCTCGGATCGGCGACCAGGACAAGTGTGGAAAAACATGCCAGCAGCAAGCCTGGTACCAGCAGGGCCACGATCAAAAAGTTCCTGGCCTTTGGATGCGGGGCAAACAGCTTGAGAAGGCGCTGCCGGATGGAGGCGGGAAGGTCGGTGCTCATAAAAACATCTCCACGCCACAGTAGGCACATTCGATCAGGTCTTTGCCCGCCACATCCAGCTGTCCGCCGCAATGCGGGCAAAGATTCTGGGAGAGTATCTGTTCCACCAACTGTGAATAGACCGTGCCAGCCGCCCAATCGACAAAACCGTGCAGCTGTCCACGCTGGGCCAGGGCGTAAATCCACTGGTGCAGCAGTGTGCGGCTGACGTTCAGGTCCACGGCCAGCGAGTCAAGCGCGGACTTGCCCTGGATATTGACCATTGCCAACAAACGACGCTGCTTTTCATTCAAGGCTGCCGCACTGTACACGCGCTGATGTTCAATATCCAGATAAGCCATCAGTTCGCCATCCGCAATCAATGTGCGAATCAGTTTTTCAACCTGGTCGGCGCTCATCGAAAGCTCCGCCGCCAGATCCTGGAGCAGCGCTTCGCCGCGGGCCTGAATGATCTCTAAAACGCGCTGCAAGCGGGCGGCGCGTAACGTGTGCTGAAAGACTGGGTAGGCTTTCCAGCCCAAAAAGACCAGGATCAGGTCCAACCCAATGATGAAGGGCAGACAGCAGGAGGCGGTCAGCAGCAGCATGCCGGAAGTGCTATCGCCGCTTCCGTCCAGCAAAAAACCGCTAGTTGAGAGCAGTCCCAGCCCCAGGACAAAGGTCCAAAATAAAAAGCGTGCACCGGGCTTGCGCTCAACGATGCTGGCGATCCCCAAAAGTAGCGCTGCGGGTGGAAATGCCACCAGGCTGTACAGGATAGCAGGATTGCTAAAACCTGGTTCGGAGAGGGCGATGACGGTGATGGTCAGGGACAACAGCAGCGAAATGATCAAGGCGGCCCAGGCAAGGGTCAGAGAGCCAGGAGAAGGGATAAAAAAAGAGAACAGCCGTTTCCAGAACATGCATTTCCTTGAATTCTTTAGCAGATATAACCCAATGCTTGAAAGTGCGAAAAGATGACTGATTATATAACGGAAGCTCATGCCCGGGAAACATGTATGACTCGGGATAAAAAGGATGCTTGTCTACTATTCTCGCCCAGTCCCCTCCCGATATCCCCGCCTGATCTTTCGTCGACGATTTGGTTCTCCCCAGATTTGTGGGAAAATTGAGCCAGAAATCGATTATGTTTAA
>CAZHWV010000225.1:0-5088 GCA_964536185.1 uncultured Anaerolinea sp.
CACGGGTTAAAAAATAAGTAGCAGTATTCCGGTATATACATCGAGCGCCAGCAGAAATCTGCTGGCGCTCGATGTATATACCTAGGTTTGTTGTTACTCAGCCCCCAAATTTCGGTTCCAGGATGCCCTTTACCTTGGTGCGAATACGTAGCAGGTCACCTGAATAGGGCTGTTCTTTTCGTTGCTCAGTGCTCATCGTGACCCAACCTGTTGTGACGTAAAGCTCGTCCATGTCTTTTCCGCCAAATGCGCAGCTGGTGGGTAGCCAGATCGGCATTTTTATTTCAACATCCAGTTCTCCGGTTGGGGAAATCCGGATAACTTTCCACCCCATACACAATGCACACCAGACATAACCATCTGCGTCGACCGTGAGACCATCAGGAACACCATCTTTTTCAGATACCTGGTAAAAAATTTGCTTGTTAGAAATATCTCCTGAATCTGCGTCAAAATCATAAACGTTGATCACGCGCCGCATGGTATCCACGAAATACATCAGGCGATTGTCCGGACTCCAGCCTACACCGTTTGAAATTGTAATTCCACTTTCCATTTTGTGAACTGTGAGATCAGGATCCAAACGGTAAAGTGCGCTGGTTGCACCCTCAGATGTCATGGTACCAGCCCAAAAACGGCCCTGGCGATCCACCTTCCCGTCGTTAAAGCGCGCGCCTTCCTTTCCGGCTTCAGGACTGGCAATAGGATCCATTCGATTTGTTTGCGGATCCCAAAAAGCAAATCCTTCTGAAGTTGCTACAACCATTCCGCCTCTTTCGCGAAAACCGAACGCACAGATGGCTACTGAAGGATGAAATACATCTAATTTTCCATTTTCTGGGTTAAGACACTGGATAGTTTTTCCTTCAATATCTACCCAGTAGATTGTTTGTTCATCAGAATTCCAGACGGGACCTTCACCGAGGATATTTTGAGAAGATAAGACCTGCTCAATATTAAACATTTTGCGCATCTCCCTTTTGTTTAATGGGTCAAAATTGGCTGACAGTCATCAAAACTTGAACGGCGAACTCAAGATAAGTAGATTTAGATTTTATCAAAGTTTGTGATAACCCTAATCTACAAAATATATCAACTAAGGGAAAATTGTCAACCGTCAACAGTTGACACAGACTAGTATACCGATTATAATTTAATCAGGCTGTATCTAAAGATATAAATTCAACCTGAGAGCATGATCGACCGCGCCCCCACAAAAAAGATATGAGGCTTGTGGATGGCGCAAATTCTTTCGTGATCTGGCGGCTGGGAATGGTTATGTTTTGGCTCTGTGCGCAATCGTACAAGAAAATCTGTAAGTTGAAAATGGAATAATAATAGTTCTGGAAGCGCGCCTGGTAGCTCATTACCTGTGCAAGGCAACCCTAAACCGCGAGGTAAAACTATGCATCATTCAAAAATTGGGACTGCACTGATCGGATGTGGCAAAGTGGCGGATACCCATGCCAGGGCCCTCAAAAAACTGCCTGAATCGCGATTTATTGGTGTCTATGATGTGGATTTTCCACGGGCACAGGCCCTGGCTGCCAAGTACAACGTCAAGGCTTTTCACGAATTGGAAGAAATGCTCAGTGATCCAAAAATACAAATGGCCTCGATTTGCAGCCCACACACTACCCATCCGGATGCTGTTGAATCTTGCGCACTAACTGGAACCCACGCTCTCGTTGAAAAGCCGATGGCTGTGGACCTTAACGGGTGTGATCGCGCCATTCTCGCGGCAGAAAAGGCCGGCGTCAAACTGGGTATCATCAGTCAGAGACGCTTTTACGAACCGGTAGTACGCATAAAAAACGCCATTCAGGCTGGCAAGATCGGCAGTCCAATGCTGGGAACCATAACCGTGATGGGTTGGCGAGATGAGAATTACTATAAGATGGATCCCTGGCGGGGAAAATGGGCAACTGAAGGCGGTGGGGTTATGTTAACCCAGACCACGCACCAGCTCGATCTCTTCCAATGGCTGATGGGTCCAATCGATGAGGTTTTTGGTTATTGGGCAAACCTGAACCATCCTTTCATCGAGGTTGAGGATACAGCCATTGCAGTTGTTCGCTTTAAAAGCGGAGCTCTCGGCACTATTCTGGTCAGTAATTCACAAAAGCCGGGTTTGTATGGAAAAATTCACATTCACGGACAAAATGGCTCATCCGTGGGCGTTCAAACTGATGGCGGCTCGCCCTTTGTATCTGGAGTAACAGAAAAGGTTGAACCGGCATTCAATGACCTGTGGACAATTCCTGGCGAGGAACATCTTATGGAATACTGGCGACAGGAAGACATCGCACGCGGTAATGTGATTGATGCTATGAACTATTACCATGAGTTACAAATTCAGGACTTCTTGATTTCGATTCTCGATGGGCGGGAGCCAGCCGTCACTGGCGTTGAAGGTCGCAAGCATGTTGAATTATTCACTGCTATTTATCGTTCACAGCGCGACCACATGCCGGTGAAGTACCCACTGGATGCTGAGACAGGTTCAGAAGATTTTGATGGCCGACTGACAAAAGCCGTCAACAACAATTCACCTATTACATAAAAAGTATTTGAGAATACCCGGATAACCATACCGAAAGGAATTTTTCAAATGAGCATGTCATCGAGAGAAAGAGTATTGGCATCGATTAACCACCAATTACCAGATCGATTACCTCTGGATTTGGGCGCTACGCGGGTTACCGGAATACAGCCTGCAATCCTGACCAGATTACGTCAGCAATTAGGGCTGCCTGCCAGCCCTGCTAAGGTGATGGATGTATGGCAAATGTTGGCTTGGGTGGATCGCGCAACGATTAATGCGTTGGATGCCGATGCTCTCCCAGTACCAAGGCTGGTGATGGATTTCAATATGCGCTTAAATTCCTGGCGGCCATGGAAGTTGAGCGATGAAACACCAGTTCAAATGCCTGGTAATTTTGAGGCGCACGAGGAAAATGACGGTAGTCTGGTGATTTACCATAACAACGAGATTGTTGCGCGCAAGGCCGTTTCCAGTCCTTATTTCGACAAGGTGCTGGAAACACGCATGTCTTACACAAATCCACCTATTGAGGCGATACCCCTGATTACCCTCAGCCATGAAGAGTTAACCTGGCGCAAACACTGGGCCGAAACCCTGCGTGCCGAGACAGATAAGGCCTTAGTAGGAGATTTTGGTTTTAACCTGGGGAGATGGGGCTCTTATCAGGAATGGTTATACACCTTGGGCGCAGATCCAGACTATGTTCGTTCTTGGTACGACCGTAAGATAGAGAATCTGCTCGAAAACGTAAAGCTGTATGCAGAAGCTGTTGGCGACAATATTGATATTTTCTGGCTGATGGAGGATTTCGGCACCCAAAAAGGAATGATGATCTCTCCCAAGTCATTTAAAGAATTGATCGCACCAAAATATAAACGCCTTTTTTCGTGGATTCATGAAAACACGGCATGGAAAATCTTTTTCCATTCCTGCGGCGGTATTTATCCAATTATTAACACCTTGATTGACTGCGGAATAGATATCTTAAATCCGGTTCAAACGGCGGCGTCGGGCATGGACCCCAACCGTCTAAAAACAGAATTTGGTAGCCAAATCACATTTTGGGGTGGCGGTATCGATACGCAGGATACGCTGTCGTTTGGAACTCCGCAAGATGTTCGAAAGCAAGTCCGCGAACGGATCAGTATTTTTAGCCCGGGTGGAGGTTTTATTTTTAATCCAATCCACAATATTCAGGATGATGTTCCCGTAGAAAATCTTATCGCCATGTATGAAACAGTTCACGAATATGGTGTTTATGCTTGAGCATTGCTGCTGATGAACTCCCCAGAATATTTAACTGACCACCAATTTTCCAACCGTGCGTATTACCGAAAAAATGTTTGCCTAAAAAAGCGATCAATTCTGAGAATTGTCTTTTGTCAACCCAACCACCAAATAAGCACATGGAGGCTCTAAGATGGTGAATATATTTGACCTGACTGGAAAAGTAGCAGTTGTGACCGGCGCCAGCGCCAAAGGGGGCATTGGCCATGCCGTAGCTCTCACTTTTGCACAATACGGCGCAGATCTTGTCGTATCTGATATTGACGATGCCGGAGTTCAAGTCACTGCGGATGAAATCAGAGCTTTTGGACGCAAAGCAATTGTGGCGCATTGTGATATCTCCAACCCAACAGATGTCGAAAATTTATTTAATGAGGCTGACAAGCATTTCGACCATATCGATATTCTGGTCAATGTTCCTTTTCTCTTCCCAAGCCGGGTCCATCCGCATGAGCTGAAACTCGAAGAATGGAATAAAACCCTGGCCGTTTGCCTTACGGGATATATGCTTTGTTCGCAGCAGGCAATTATTCGGATGCTCAAACAAGAGAATGGCGGTAGCATCGTCAATGTCGGCTCAATTGCCGGAGCATCTGGCATGGGCCGTGGCAATTTTCCCTACAGCTGCGCAAAAGCTGGGGTTGGCCAGTTAACCAAGGAACTGGCAGTTGAATATGCCAGAAACAAGATCCGCGTGAATGCCATCCTGCCAGCTCAGGTGCTCACGCCAGGGTTTCGCCAGTTACTGGATGATCCTCGCTTCCGAGATACAATTCGCGCCAGAACGGAGGCCGGTATCCCAATGGGGCGTTTATTGAACCCCGAGGAAATGTCCGGACCGATCCTTTTCCTGGCATCGGATGCAGCCAGTGCAGTGACTGGGGTGCAATTGCCTGTCGATGGCGGTAATCTTGCATTGAATGCCGGCGGCAGTCATACCTGGCCAGAAGAATGACAACCCGCCATCGCCCATTCATCATAGAAAGATGATTTGATATGACTAGCACACCACCCATGACATCCCGAGAGCGTGTCCGCGCCGCTCTGATGCACCAGAGCCCAGATCGCGTGCCGCGCGATCTGGGAGGAACGACCGCCACAGGGATCAATATTGTTGCTTATAAGAACCTGGTGGAATACCTTGGTCTTAATGAACAGGCGACCCTGTTGAGCGATCGAATTCGACTGGCAAATCTTTCTGAACCCATTTTAGCGCGTTTCAAAAGCGATACGCGCGGCATTATCCCCGGTGGCTC
>CAZHWV010000226.1:0-5057 GCA_964536185.1 uncultured Anaerolinea sp.
TGTCGCCATAATTGAGCGATGAAATATCAGCAATGTCTTTGCTGATTTCTTTGATTGAGGTCTTACCCCTGGCTGCAGGAGTAGCATAGAACTTTTTGGGTGCAAGGGGATTACCTGGATTCCCTTTTTGCACGAGTTTGTACTTTACTGGCATAATGATAAATTTTTAATTAGAAATTGATTAATTTTCAGGATTACTCCATGCCACAAATTTAAAAATAAACCGAATATCCAAAACAAATTTTTGCCATTTTTTGTACGCTTCTTCTTGCGGTTGGAAACCATTGATTAAAATGGTAGTTACCGTTCATTCAAATGGTAGTTACCATTTGCTCAAGTGGTAGTTACCGTTTGTTCAAGTGGTAGTTACTATTTATTCAAATAGCAATTACTTTTTGCTCAGATATTATGATAGCCTTGTTCAGCTATGCGAATTAACACTATTTGATTCTTAACTAAAATTAAATTAGGAGTCAATTATAAAACAGCTTTATTAATGAAAACGTTGAAACTGATAGAAGAAAAAAATTTGTGAGTCATTTCAAATATCACCAAAATATTCCATGTTTCAAAAATTCCCTGTTTTTTGGATCATATAATTTAAATCTATCTCCTGTCAAATTACCATACTCAATTAACTCATTTGTTAAATTATCAAAGATTTCTAATTGGCCATTTCTAATATTGCCATGAGCAATAATTTCGTTAGAAATTTTGTCATAAATAGTAAAGTGACCATTTTTCTCATCATTAATATTTAGATAAGCTACGCACTCCTCGGTTTTTGCATTATAAATATTGGCTGTTTTCATTTACTTGCCTTTTGTTTCTGAGTTTTTAATATTCAAATAAACCTAAAAAAACAATATTGTTCTTTAGGAATACACGGTTTAGGCTTTAATTTCAAGTTTCAATAATTCAAGTTCTTTTTGCAATTTCTCTTTTGTTATTCTAAAATATTCGTTCCAATCATCAATGCTCATTATAGTCTTGAATGTTTCACTTTGTTTGATTTCAATTATTTCAGTTTCTAAAGTCTTAATTTGTAATCGAAGTTTAGCAATGGCGGCTTTTAATAAATCGCTTTCTAACACTGCCTCTGATCTTGATTTAAAGTAATTGCCTTTTTCTAAGTCTTCCAGAATTTCAGTTACTTTTTTAAGATTGTTGGCATCATAAGCAGCTTTTAGTTCAATGAATATCTTTTGAGCCGCTTCTTTGAATTCGTCATTTACCTTGTCTGGATGGCATAATACAGTAGCTTTCCTAAATTTCCTTTTAAGTTCTATCCTTTCTTCTTCTGTCAACTCATATAATTGTTTTGCCTTTTCAGTTTTTGCTTGTTCACGGTAACTGTGTTCATCATTTTCAGCATCTTGGTACTTTGATTTATCGGTTTTGAATTTTAGTTTTCGTAACCTTAAAATATTGAGAATAATACCACTTAGCTCATTTGTGTGCCGGTGCTGAAATTCGAAAAGCAGCTTTTCCAGTTCAATCTTTTCATTATCGAAGGCATTAAGTTTATTCTCTAAATTCTTAATTTCAAGTTTCATTGCTGCGATTTCGGGATCTGTCCAAATAGAAAGTTGATGATTTCTTGCAATGAAAATTTGGATTTTGCGTATTGCTGCGGCAAATTCTTCTTTTTTTACAGCTTCAATTATTTCCTGAAGGTCTGTATTAAAATCATATTCTCTTAGTTTTAAAATTACTTTCTTTAGCTCATCAATGTCTTCAAGCAAGATGTAATTTTTAAGAATTTCTAACCGCTTGATGATCGTGTTTAAAGGAAATTCATTTTTCAAATTGGGATCATCAGGATAATACTCTTTACGGATTCTATTAAACTCAGAGATGAATTGTTCGGCTAAGATTGTGTCGTCATAGGTAATGATCACATTCTCGAAATTCTTCTCGGCTTTGTAACTCCAATTGTATGACCCTGTAATAACAGAGCTGTAATCAATGACACAAAACTTATTATGCATCAGTTCTGACTCACTATTTCCGACTTTGAAGAAACACGAATCGCTAATCATCAATTGTTCAAAATCTATATGTGAGTTTTGATTAATCTCATCATTGCATATTATGAGGGAAACAGTACACCCATTTTTTGCTTTATTAAGTAATTCGTCGAATAGGGTTTTATTTGTAAACCAGGCTACCGCAATGAAAATAGATTTCTGTGCTTTACTGATTTCCTTTTGAATTCGCTCAGCAATATTTTCAAAAACTGCTTCAGTTTGCATTATTATTTTTTTAAGTTATTGTATGTTTTTTGGTCATTTTCCGCCCCTTCTTTGTCTCCAATGTTGCTTTTTGCAATACCCCTATTTTTATATGCAGTGATACAATTTGGGTCAATTTCAATTGCCTTTGTGAAATCAACAATTGCTTCCTCGCGGCGGTTCAGTCGTGCTTTGACATTCCCCCGATTATTATAAGCAGTGGCACAATTTGGGTCGATTTCAATTGCCCTTGTGAAATCAACAATTGCTTCCTCATGGTCGTTCAGGGATTCTTTGGCATTTCCCCGCATGAAATAAAAATCAACATAATTTGGGTTGATTTCAATTGCCTTAGTGTAATCAACAATTGCTTCCATATAATTGTTAAGTTTATAATTGGCAATCCCTCGCCTGTAATAATAATCAGCATAATTTAGGTTGATTTCAATTGCCTTTGTGTAATCAATAATTGCTTCCTTATAGTAGTTGAGTTTTACTTTGGCATCGCCCCGATTATTATAAGCAGCGGCACAATTTGGGTCGATTTCAATTGCCTTTGTGAAATCAACAATTGCTTCCTCATGGTAGTTCAGAGATGCTTTGGCATCGCCCCGATTACCATAAGCACGGGCATAATTCGGGTTGATTTCAATTGCCTTTGTGTAATCAGCAATTGCATCCACAAAGTCGTTCAGATTTCCTTTGGCATCGCCCCGATTATTATAAGCATGGGCAGAATTCGGGTAGATTTCAATTGCCTTTGTGTAATCAACAATTGCTTCCTCATGGTCGTTCAGAGAAGCTTTGGCATTTCCCCGCCTGAAATAAAAATCAACATAATTCGGGTTGATTTCAATTGCCTTTGTGTAATCAACAATTGCTTCCATATAATTGTTTAGTTTATAATTGGCAATCCCTCGACTGTAATAATAATCAGCATAATTTGGGTTGATTTCAATTGCTTTTGTGTAATCAGCGATCGCTCCGTCATAATCATTTATTTTTTTTCTGGCATCTCCCCTTAAACAATAGGCATAATGAGCATCCTGGTCAGTTTCAATTGCTTTCGTAAAGTAAAAAATTGCGCGTTCAATGTTTCTCTCTACCATCCTCCAAACTCCTGTTCTTCTATATGAAAAAGAATTTGGGTCAATTTTAAATGCTGTATTTAAATCGGATTCTGCACCATCATAGTCTCTTAATTTATCTTTAGTGTATGCCCTATGTACATACGCTGAGGCATAATTTGGGTCAATTTCAATTGCTTTGGTGCAATCAGAAATAACACCCTCCCTGTCGTTTAATCCCCTTTTGGCAATTCCCCGGTTGTAATAGGCTATGGCATTATTAGGGTCAAATTGGATTACTTTATTAAAATCATTGATTGCCTCCAGATAATCATTTGTTTTATTCTTGGCAATTCCCCGAAAATAATAAGCATACTTGTACAACGGTTTTTTTAGAATAACCTGTGAAAATAACTCGATCGCGGTTTTGTAATCTTCTTTGGAATTTGCTTCGTATTTAAAATTCCTATCCTTAAGATATTGAGCATTGTATTCTAAAAGGAAACAGAAATTCTCTGCATTTCTCTCGATATGTTTACTATTTATCAGGTAAAATGCTTCATTAAATAGCGGTTCGATTCCATCAAAAATTATCTTGTTTGTCAGAATAATGGAGTGCTCTACTGTAATTAATCTATTAGAACTAACAGGAACAAGAGCATTGGTTTTTGGGTTTGTTTCCTTCATTTTTTTTATAAGTTAAAACATCATTCCTTTTCCATCGTAAAAGACTATTTCATGATGCTTTTTAAAAGTTGTATGAAAAAAGAAGCTCAGTTTAGTGTTCAATTTCTTTTGTCTTGCAACATAACTTTTAAGCTCTGAAAACTCGTAAAATCTTTCTTTTTGGGAAAAATGCAATACGGACTTTTCACTAAACCTCGTCAAAAGAAACAACTCTTTTGCCTTTGGATCATAATCAACTATTGAATGTGCGATGTCATTTCTGATTTCATTCAGCTCGGTCATTTCAGTTTGTAAGCCTTTCCATCTTTGCTTCAAAGTACTGTCTTCAATCATGTGCTCAAAAATGGAATTAACACGCTTTTTAATAAATACAAAATTTTGGTGGCCTACAAGTAAGTGACCAATCAAATTATCTTCAACAAACCCCGCTAAAAACATTTTAAGTTTATAATCCATTTTATTATGCTGAACGATAAAGTCGCCAAAATCAGCTAATACTTTTCTTGGTATTTTAATCATTTAATTAAACATTTAATCAAACTATACTTGATGGTATTTTGTAAAGAGTTCACCACTACTTGATAAAAAATTAACACAAATTTTACCCATGTAAAAGGATTTTTGCTTGCAAGCTCCAAAGCTATTTTACACTTAATAGTTTTTAAAATAAAGTTTAAATCCTTCCTTAAAGCAAATTGTTATAAATTGATGTAAAAGTAAATAAATCTTTCAAGGATGGATCAAACAAAGATACTTTTTACGGACTTGAATTGCTTTTGTTGGTGGTCTGTAATAGAAAATGGCAGATTTTATTGGCATTATGGGTGAATGGAAAATGTAGAATTTCCAATGTCCAATGAAGAATGAAAACGGTTTGTTCGTGGTTATTTCAATTTTTTAAGGCTGCTGTTTTGTACCAAGCTTTTCATTTGTGTTATGGCAATATTGTTGAGTTGCAGCAGTCGTTCGCTTTGTGGCAAACCCTGGTGCAGGAGCACTGCATTTATACTTTCAAGATTTGATAACACAACCAGTTGCTCAATGGTGGCCATGTCTCTTATATTACCTT
>CAZHWV010000227.1:0-5003 GCA_964536185.1 uncultured Anaerolinea sp.
ATCAGAAAGGTTGTCCGGAGTGGTCGTATTACCACATGCAATAGCACTGTCGAAAGAATGCAATTGCATGTTCCACAGGAAAAGATCGAGGATTTTTGTAACAATAAGGGATATGGAAATTATAACGTCTATAGTTGGAATCAAAGGCGGTTTCTAATAAATAGAAGTATTCCTGAAATAATCACGGTCTATAACGCCGAAATAAGAGGCTTTTACAACTACTATGCAATAGCCAATAGCCCTGCCAGGGTATTAAGCAAATTGCATGGTATATGGTGGGGCAGCCTAATGAACACCCTATCGCACAAAATGAAGGTCTCTGTGGGAGAAGTAGCTCACAAACTGAAGCAGCAAGATGGTACTTATATCTATTATGACCACTCAGGCAATAAGCGTAGAGATTTCAAGCTGTATAGTCCAAAAATGGACTTTAAGGCGAAACCTTTGAACTATGGTGATATGGATAATCAATTCAATCCAAATATTCTTCTCAATGCATCGTCAGAGCTAATACAGAGGATGGATGCAAGAAAGTGTGAATACTGCGGAAAAGAAGAAGGTTATTTTGAAGTACATCATATAAAGAACATGAAGTCTCTAGCCAAGAAAAAGGAAATCTGGGCAATAATTATGAGCAGGATGAACCGGAAAACTATGGTTCTTTGTCAAGAATGCCATGATGACGTACATGCCGGAAGACTGCCTTCTTGGAAACGAGGTATTCTCAATAAATAATCTGGAGAGCCGTATACACTGAAAGGCGTACGTACGGTTCGGAGGGGGGGAGACAATACTATCCGGTAACGGAAGTTTGCTCCCTACCCTACACTTTTATGGGATTGGCTGTTGCTCATCTGATTCCTAAAACACACAAACGCATCCTTATTCAATGTCCCGGCCACCTGGTCAAGAAATGGATACGGGAAGCACAAGATACCATCCCCGGATGCAACTGCATCAACCTCAACGGGAAAGCCTGGGTCTGCTCATAACAGGGAAGCTCACGTCAACAAAACCTGTTGGCACCGAGATATGGGTTATGGGCAAAGAGCGGGCTAAATTGCATTTCCAGCGTGTTCCCCAGCGGATTACGGTTTTTGGAAGGCAATGTTGTCCTGAATGCGGTGGGCAAATAACAACCGATGACGATAACAACAAGTGCATCCCATGCGAACATTGCAAGGCCCCGATGTGGATGGCAGATGGAACGAAAGTCCGCCGCTACGCCAAGGCCGAGTTTATGAAGCGGTTTTTTCACACCAAGAACTTTTTCGATCTTCTGATACTGGACGAAGTGCATGAACTGAAAGGCGGCGGTACTGCCCAGGGTCAAGCAATGTCCTGTCTTATCACTCGCTCAAAAAAGGTGCTTGCTCTTACCGGCACTTTAATGGGCGGCTACAGCTCAAATCTTTTTTATCTGCTCTGGCGGATGTTTTCTCGTCAGATGAAGGCAGGTGGCTTTGAGTTTGGCAGGTCAATGCATTTTGCGGAACGCTACGGCGTTGTGCAACGCACCTATGACAGCAAGGATGTAAATGCAAGTCTCAATGTTGCCAGTATCGGCCGAAAGCTTGGAAAGTCACGGGTCAAGGAAGCTCCAGGAATATCACCCCTGTTACTGCCTGATCTGCTGCTTGAGCATTCGACCTTTGTCCGTCTGGCCGATGTTAATGACGCATTGCCGGAATACGAAGAAATCATCGTTCCAGTAGCATTGGAACCCGACCAACAACAACCGGAATATGCCCAACTCTCCCATGATCTCATAGATGCCACCAGCGCAGCACTTGCTCGTGGTGATATGCGGCTTATGGGCAAAATGATTCAATCCTTGCTGGCGTATCCTGATGGATGCCGAAATGGGGAGGAAATCACCTTGGAGATTGCCGGCAGAGAGACAGTAGTTGCTTCTGCACCAGGCCTCGAAATTGATCTGTTGCCCAAAGAAGAAAAGTTGCTGGAGATTATAGCGGCTGAAAAGAAACAAGGGAGAAAAGTAGCGATCTTTCTCGAACATACCGGCACACGGGATTTGCTTCCTGTATTAGAGGAAAAACTTCTAAAGAATGACCTGAAGCCTCTGGTACTCCGCAGTCAAACCGTAGCACCGGAGTATCGGGAGGATTGGCTCAAAAAGCAGGTTCAGACGGGATTGTACGATTGTCTTATTTGCAATCCCAATTTAGTAAAAACCGGACTCGATCTCCTGGAGTTTCCCACAATCATCTTTTTTCAATGCGGTTATTCAGTATTCACGCTCAGACAAGCCAGCCGCAGGTCATGGCGTATTGGGCAAGATCTGCCGGTACGAGTATTTTTCATGGCCTATTCCAAAACCATGCAGGAAAAAGCTCTGTCGCTCATGGCGCAAAAGATGGAAACATCGCTCGCCGTAGAGGGCGAGCTATCAGATAAAGGGCTGGCCGCATTATCTGAATCAGAGAACAGCATGATGTATGAACTGGCAAAGGCTTTGACCGGCAAGGTTGCGGTCAAGGATATGAGCGAAGCATGGACCAGATACCGGCAGCGTGAGTTGCTGAGTAATCTGTCTATGGACGATGACCAGGATGTTACCATTACGACCACAACCACCATGAGTACTGCTGCCGGCAGCACAGCCACGATCACAGAAGAGTATGTTGTTCGCGGGACTGTGTATGTCAAGAAGGCCGGAGCCATCGCTTATGTCGGCAACAACCGCTTCGATCTGAAAGACGGATTTGTTTTCTGGTCCGGCAGAAAGATAGGTTGGTACGACCGGAAAGGTTGCGGTGCAATCAACGAAAAGCCGATTCGTATTTATAAGCCTGACCAGTGCAAGCATTTTGTCCTGGCTGAAATACGAATAGCGGCATAACCCACTACCGCAACCCATTTATTCAACCCAGCAAGGGGCAAAACAACCCCTTGTGGGAAGTTTTGCCCCTTTTCATTACGGAGGAAAACTTATGAATAATTCAGAAATCGAAATGATGGCCGGACCATTAGAAGTCGAGATTACGGCAAAGCCGATCAGAATTGGATTGCCTGCACAGTTGCGCGAACATGCAGACGCTGCTGATCATTGCACCTGGCCTTTTGGGGAATTGCTCAGACAGGCAGCAACGGAGATCGAAAGGTTACAGAGGATCGTAAAAAGTAATGAACCCGTAGCCCTGTTACGAGAGATATGGAAACAGCATCAACCCGTCTATCTCTTTGAGGCCATCGCTGACCATACTGACCCACAGGCGGCATCATAAATAAATAACCAATCAACCCACCAGGGACAAAACCTCCCTGACGGGGAAGTCTTGTCCCCTTTTTTTATTCACGCCAAGGAGACAAGACCATGATTGTCAATTTAGTAAGAAATATGCGGACTACTGCAAAAAGAACCGACAAAAGCAACCTCGGGCATTGCATCCTGCTTTTTCTGGCTGCCAGTGAAATAGAACGCTTGCAAAAGAAGCTTTCTGCTGCAGAAATCCGTAGCAACCAAACCATCCGGAGCAAAAAAACTCGTCTGTCTTTGGTAAAGTCTTATCCCTCTTTAATTCATAGGAGGAGATAAGCCATGAATTTATTTATCCAAGACGAACAAGGACAGTACGTCACTGCGACAACCCCCGAAATCATTAAAGAGGGCCGTAGCCGTATTCGCTCCACACTGAAAAGAGGAACTGAATTTATCGGAAGTTCACAAGCGGCAAAGGAAGCAATAGCCTCAAAAATCTTTTCATACCAACATGAGGTCTTTGGTTGTCTGTTTCTGGACACCAAGAACTGCATCCTGGCCTGGAAGGAATTGTTCCAAGGGACTATTGATTCGACAACAGTTTACCCTCGTGAAGTGATCAAGGAAGCCCTGCGGCTCAATGCGACAAAGGTTATCCTCGCTCATAACCACCCTTCAGGTAATTCTGACCCATCACAACAAGACATTGAATTGACTAAAAAACTGAAAGAAATCTTGCAGATTATAGATATTAAAGTGCTGGACCATATAATCGTCGGCGATGAGATAACATCCTTTGCGGATATGGGTATTCAGTTTTAGCTCAATTCTACGCATTCAATATCAACCCATCAGGGACAAAACCTCCCTGACGGGGGTCTTGTCCCTATTTTTTTCAATCTCATAAGGAGACAAGGCCATGATAGATCAGAAAATAATCAATAAACTCCAGAAATTACTTGCTCTGTCGGCAAGTGATAACGAAAACGAAGCTGCCCTTGCCATGAAGAAGGCCGAGGAGCTGATGCGTGAACACAATCTGTCCGTTGCTGATGTAGCTCTTGACGGAAGTGGTGCGCATGTAGGTTCTGCAGAGGTATGTGGACTGACCAAGACTTCCCAGACATGGGAAATCTCCATGGGAAGCTTCATTGCCCAAACCTTCAATGGCCGAGCAATCCGTACCAGAAACAGCAACGGCTGGAGTTTCACCTTTGTGGCCGGCCAGACAGATTTGATAATTATCACTGATCTGTTTGAACGACTGCGCTCTACCATCAAGCGAATGAGCCAGGCTTATGTAAACAGTGCAAAGGATTTTACCAGAACTCACGGTAAATCCCTGCATAACAGTTATCGCCTGGGAATGATTAAAACGATCAGCCAACGATTAGAACGTCTGAAGCAGAACACTGCCCCGACTGATAGTCGTAATGCCTTCGGGATGACCGGTACTGCATTGATGGTGATTAAAGATAAAGCAGTTGACCAGCGAGTTAATCGGCTTTTCCCACGTGTAAGAACGACAATGTCAAGAGCCAGTCGTGTTGATGGCAATGCCTACCAGCAAGGTATGACAGATGGCAATAATGTCAGTCTGCACCAATCTGTAAACGGCAGGTCTTCTGCACCTCTTGGCCTTAAGAGGTAGAATATGAAAACAGATAAAACGGAGTAAAACCAACCCATACTCAATAAGTAGTCAACCTATCAGGGACAAAACCTCCCTGACGGGGGTCTTGTCCCTATTTTTTTCAATCTCAAAGGAGACACGACCATG
>CAZHWV010000228.1:0-4932 GCA_964536185.1 uncultured Anaerolinea sp.
CTGAAGGCCATCGACATCCGTATCTTTCCAGACAAAATTGCCGATCAAAGCCTTTGTATTCAGGCCGGCATCCCGGGTCTGATCGCTCACGCCCGGATCAAGGGTAATCAACGTGATCTTTCCGATGGCAGGGTTGACATCGCTGTCTTTTGTATCATCCCCACCCTGGTTGGCCTTACAGAAGGTGTAGCCAGATGGCAGGGTAAATTCCAGATCATAGACACCACTATCCAGGCCTGTGAAAAGATATGATCCTTCGGCAGCAGTCGCCTGTGTCGCCACAAGAGAATTATTATCACCCAATGTTAGTGGGTCGCCATCCAGACCGTATGGAAGATAGAGCTTGACCGTCACACCGCTGATGCCAACTTCGGCACCGCCATCCTGAAGGCCATCGCCATCGAGATCTTTCCAGACGAAGTCGCCCAGCGCGGCCCGGTGATTAAGACCGACATCCCAGGTGAGATCGTTCTCGCCCGCTATCAGATTGATCGTTGTGGTTTTCCCACTGAATGGGTCAGCGTCGCTGTCCAGTGTGTCAGCATCTGGTGTTGTGCCCTGATCGGCGGGGCTGAAGATGTAACCCACCGGTAGGACAAACTTCACATAATAATCGCCCGGGGTCAGGCCAGAGAAGGCGTAGAAACCCTCGTCCGAGGTCAAGGTAGTTCCGGCAAGGGAGTTATCCGACTTGTAGAGTGTGACCGTTGCTTCAGCGATACCCGGCTCACCAGTCTCTTGAATACCGTTGCCGTTTTTGTCATACCAGACAAAATTGCCTAACGCAGCCAGGCCATTGAAGCCGGCATCCCAGCTCATGTCGGTCTGACCGGCTTTGAGCGTGATCGAGGTGGTCTTTCCGGTAGCCGGGTTGGCATCGCTGTCCAAAGCATTATTCACACCCTGATCAACCGGGCTGAGGTTGTAGCCAGCCAGGATGAACTCCAGATAATAATCACCGGCAGGCAGGAGGTTGAAGAGGTAGTTACCATTGGTATCTGTCTGTTGTGTTTTCCACACTGACTGCTCACCCGACTTGTACAAATTGACGGTTACGCCAGCCTGGCCGGGCTCATCTGCACCGCCATCCTGAATGCCATCGCCATCGAGATCGTACCAGACGAAATCGCCCAGCGAACCCAATTGATTCAGTCCGGCATCCCAGGTGAGGTCGGAGGTGCCAGTCGCCAACGGGATACTAGGCGTCCAGCCGTCGGATGGATTAACGTCGCTGTCTTTTGTAATATCCCCGCCCTGATTTGCCAGACTAAAGACGTAACCCAAACCAGCCGGCGGGATAAATTTTAGATAGTAATTGTCCGCAGCCAGACCGGTGAACAGGTATTTCCCACCGTCAACGGTTGCCATGGAATTTAATAAGGTTGTTTGATTGCTTGCGTACAACTGAACCGTCGCCCCATCGATGCCAACTTCGGCACCGCCATCCTGAATGCCATCACCATCGAGATCGGACCAGACGAAGTCGCCCAGCGAGGCCAGTTGATTCATCCCGGCATCCCAGCTCAGGTCGGGGGTACCCGCCGCCAGAGTAATCTTGCCTGTGCGCCTGGTGACCGTGTTGGCGTCGCTGTCGACAGCGTCATTGCTGCCATGATCAACCTGGCTGAGGTTGTAGCCAAACGGTGGGATGAATTCCAAAAAATAATCACCGGCAGGCAGGAGGCTGAAGAGGTAGTTACCGTTGACACCTGTCGTTTTTGTGGCCAACGCTGTCGTCTCACCCCATTTGTACAAATTGACGGTTACGCCATTGATGCCAATCTCCGTACCGCCATCCTGAAGGCCATCGCCATCGAGATCGTTCCAGACGAAATCGCCCAGCGAACCCAATTGATTCAAGCCGGCATCCCAGGTGAGGTCGGAATTGATAATGCCAGCCGCCAAGGTGATACTGGGCGTCCAGCCGTCGGATGGATTTACATCGCTATCCTTTGTGTCATCCGGTGGCGTGCCTTGCTCGGCCAGACTAAAGACGTAACCCAGGCCAGCCGGAGGGGTAAATTTCAGATAGTAACTGCCCGCATCCAGGCCAGTGAACAGGTACTTCCCACCGTCCACCGTTAACATGGAATTCAATAAGGTTGATTGATTGCTTGCGTACAGCTGAACCGTCGCCCCATCGATACCGATCTCTGTACCGCCATCCTGAATGCCGTCGCCGTTGACATCCTTCCAGACGAAGTCGCCCAGCGAGGTCCGTTGATTCATCCCGGCATCCCAGGTAACATCATTTTGACCAACCGCTAATGTAAGCGTGCTGGTGCGCCGGGTCACCGGATTGGCGTCGCTATCTATCTTGTCATCCGAACCCTGATTGACCGGGCTGAGGTTGTAGCCTGTCTTTGCGCCGAATACCAGATAATAATCGCCGGGGGGTAAAAGGGTGAAGGAGTACGCGCCAAGAGCGGACGTGGTGGTGGTGGGCGGCCAAAGCGTGCCATTACTCCGATATAAGTTCACTTCCACGCCAGCCAGACCAGGCTCGCCTATATCCTGAATGCCATCGCCATTTGCATCGTACCAGACGAAATCGCCTAGTGAGGCCAATTGATTCAGACCGGCATCCCAGGTGACGTCATTCTGACCTGCTATGAGTGTGATCTGGGTCGTCTGGCCATTTGTTGGATCTGCGTCACTGTCTGTTGTCTTGTTCCCGCCCTGATCAGCCGGGCTAAAGGTGTAACCAGTCGGAAGGATAAATTTGAGATAGTAACTGTCTGGGGTCAGGCCGTTGAAGGCGTACCAACCAGTGCCGGAGGTTGTTGTACTGCCTACCAGCGTGGCATCACTTTTATACAAATTGACCGTCACACCGCCCAGACCGGGTTCACCCAGATCTTGAACACCATCGGCATCGATGTCGTACCAGACGAAATCGCCCAGTGCGGCCAGATTATTCAGGCCAGCATCCCAGCTAGGATCATTCTCGCCCGCTAGCAGGGTGGTCAGCGCGGTTTGTCCGGTGAGGGTATCGGCGTCGCTATCTATCGCGTCATCCGAACCCTGGTTAGCCGGGCTAAAGATGGTGCCAGCAGGAGGGCTGAAGACGACATAATAGTTACCGGGAAACAAGTCGTTGAAGGCATACGAGCCAAGGGCCGTGGTGGTTGTCGTCACAACTGTATTATTATCACCGGTCGTCAGGGGATCACCATCCGGGCCGTAGCCCGGCCGGTAGAGCTTGACTGTCACGTTATCAATACCGGTCTCCCCGGCGTCTTGAATGCCATTGGCATTGACATCCTGCCAAACGAAATCGCCCAATGAAGCCGGCGCAAGGACCACAAGCGTATCTTCAGCGGGTTCGGTATTGGTGGTGGAAGAACCTCCACCAACTGTGATCGTACCCTTTGCAATAATATTCTGATAATTTCCGGGCAGGCTGCTGGTGACCGGGACGGTGATCGTACAAGTCTTCGAATCGTCTAGTTTAGCGCCTTCCAGTTGGATAAGTTGTGTTCCAGAATCTGCTGTCAATTTGAAGGTGTTTATGCCATCTGGCTCGCAGGTAGTAACGGGCGCGGGCGAAGCAACAATTGAAAGTGCGCCTGCTTTTGACAGATCGTCGATCAGGCCCATCCCGATCACCCCTAAACCGCTTGTATTTTTAATAGTAATCGTTAGCAGTGAATAGCTCCCGGCTACAGCCAGGATCGGGTTTGGGGCAAAAGCCTTGCTGACGCTCAGCCCCGCATCGTTGGTTAAAGATGCCTGGGCTCCCAATAAATTACTGGCTCCGGTGGCCGTCACCGAACCGGCTGGGATGATATTTGTGCGATTCCCGATGACCGTCAGGGTCACTTTCAAGGTCAGGGTACACGTGGCAAGCGGTCCCAGGCTGCCGCCGCTGTACGAAAACGTGCCTTGACCGGGCGATCCAGTCAAAATGCCACCGCAGGTCCCCTCATTCAATAGCGCCGGATTGGCGATGATCATATCTCCCGCATGAGACCCCGGCCCTGTGTTCATATTATCGCTAAAAGCAATCTCGCTCAAAGTAGTGTTATTGGGATTGGTTAACTTAATGCTTAATGTGGAAGCCGCCCCGCCGGCAACATAATTCGGCTCAAAACCCTTGACCACTTCCAGAGAAAGGCCGTTGATCGTTAGTGTAGCCACCGCATTTTTGTCCGGTGGAATCACGACGCCCGTACTCTGAACCTTCCCGCTTACCTGGTTGGCCTCAATAGTATTCGTGCGTATCACGGGGAGGGTGCCAGAACTATATTTCCCGATCACATCAACGCTGATCGTACAGGCTCCGGGGACCGACCCAATCTGCCCCTGCAGGCTGCCATTCGTCATGACAAGCTGGTTTGAGCCAACTTTAACAATAGCAGGAGGAAAAATCGGCGTGCTGATAAAGTTACAGGTGGTAATCACATTCGGCGGATCTGCGATGACCATCTGATTTCCCCCGCTTCCAGGGAAAGTATCGGTCAAGGCGATCTCGGTTAACGGAGAAGTATTGGCATTTTCCAGGGTAATGGTCAGTGTCGAAAGGCCATTGACATTGACTGTCGCCGGGTAAAAAGCTTTACTGACCGAGAAGCTGGTAACAGTCAGAGATTGGGTTGTCCCGAGGGTATTCGTCCGAAGCTCAGCCGTCGTAACGGCGCCTGGCGGAATCGTATTTGTATAAATATTGGGAGTATTGGCTGTGACAGCAACCGTAATTGTACAACTCGCTCCGCGATTGAGAGTTGCGCCAGTATCTGCTGGTCCTGGATCGCCTAACTGGATCGTGTCGCCTCCCACCGGCGCGGTCAACAACCCTGTCCCACAGGTAGTTGCAGGCACAGGGGATGCCGCGATCTTCAAGCCGGTGGGCAGCGTATCAGTGACTCTCAGTTTGTTAACTTGAATGTCGTATGGCCCGCGAATTGTAATGGTCAGCAGTGATGTAGCCCC